>CAYSHZ010000001.1:0-39154 GCA_964430905.1 uncultured Thermoanaerobaculia bacterium
AGCTATCAGCCTGGATGCTCAAAGAATCCAGGGAAACTCGGGAGGGGTTTATCCCCTCCCGTTTTTCGGCTGCTCGAGTACGCCTGCCTGTAGGAAGTATTCTTGCAAGAGGCTCAGCTGTCGGCTCAATTCCCGGTTTCGCCTCTCACTGCCCAGCACCTGAGATAGCGACCCCGCGTCATGGCGCGCGCCTGGGGACTGCTCCATGCCGCCTTCCAGGACGCCTCGTCCGGCGTGGGCCTCCGATTGGAATGAACCGAGACCAGGGATCGAGGCTCTTCTTGATGATCCCGAGTCCAATCGTCCAGATCTCCGATCGGGTGAATCTCAAAACCCCTTCGTTCCAGGATCCAGTACACATGGGGCCAGAGTTTCTCTTCGTAGAACACCACGACATCCCTCGGTTCAACCGAGGCGGCAATCTGCTCAAGAACGTCGACGACCGGTGCCGGTTCCGATCGTCTCAAGGCCAGACCGGGAGCGATCCAGACGAGCGATGCAACCAAGAAAACTACTATGCCAATGGCCATCGACCGTTCATACCAACGGGAGACTCCGACCCCTCCTGCCACAAGGAATGAAAAGAAAAACAGTGATGGAAGAATATATCGAGGACCGTCCCTCAGGTCCAGGCTCAAGGTGGCCACCACCAATGAGACGAGGCCGATACCGAGGCAATAGAGCACCAATCGTCGCTTCCCGGCACGCCACAGAATCCAGGCGCCACCAAGGACCAAAATCCAGAAGAGACCCGCCAACCATGGAGTGCCGAAAGGTCTGACCAGCCAGCCCTTCACAATCCATGACATCGGTGCATACGGTAGTGCGAGGCCGTTCATCTGTTCCTGGCGAACCCACTTCAGCTGCCAGAGAAAGGCCTCCCACCAGCGCGTCGGCCCGGTGAGGAGAATCGCTGGGACCCAGATCCCGATTGATGTAAGGATTGCGGCACCCGAGGCGCTCAGCACACGAAGAACGGTTTTTTCTCGCCACTCGATGACCGCGACAATGGCCAGCGGCCCCATGAGATAGACCGACTGGGTACGGACGCCAACGGCTGCCGCTGCCAGAACCCCGGTCAGGAGTGCCCAACACAGGGGCCGGTTCTCGTGAAGGATGGACCACAACACGGCGCCACACATCAAGAGACCTGCCACATCCGAAAGCCCAACGCCCGCAAACCAGAGGAAACAGGGCAGAAGAGCCACGACGGCCACAGCCGTACAGGCCCGAAGCCGGTCCAAACCCAGCTTCCTTCCCAGGAAGAACGCCAGAACCAGTACGGCCATCGCTGCAATCAGGCCGGTCCACTGCACCGCATGGATCGCATCCGGGATGGCGAAGGCCACCATCCGGGTTGCCAAGACAAAGAGTGGATAGCCCGGCATATGTGGAGAATTGGCAGCCGCATCGAAGTTCTCTACAGCCCTGGCAAAGAGAAACTCATCCCATTCGAAGGCAGAACGGATACCGGCCGCGAACACAACAACGAACAGGACAGCCATACCAACGACCACAAACCCCGATCCAACGACCCCACGTCGTTTCAAAGACCCTGGATTGTCCGCAGATCTGTCACACCTGTCGATTGGTTGCCCCCATCGGGCTTCATCATATTCCATCCCTGCCTGTTCCCGTCCGGACTTTCCGGATCGGCACCTGCTACAGTCACAGGGCTGACCGGAGGCAACAATGAAGTTCGTAGCGGTACTGATTTCCGTTGTTTTGATTCTCGGTGCGGTTCCGACAGGAGCCGACACGGGCCAAGACTTCCCGGACTGGAGTTTCCATCTGAAACTCTGGCCCTTCGACATCCTCCTTCCCTCGACGACCCATGCACAGATCACCGAGAGACTGGACATTGCCGTCACGGCCCAGGCCAACGCGACGATCGTCTACATCGAAGAAGAGCACATGTATGGCACCTTCGTCGACGAGACTGGTTTTGCCGGAATTTTGCAGTCCCTGGCCTTTCTCACCAGCGAGGCCCACCAGCGAGGGTTGAAGGTCATTGTCTATGTCAACGGACTCGAGGTAATGACCCATGGCGCCGTTGATCCCGTGACCTGCGCCCCGCAGCCGATTGCCACGATGGCGAAGGAGCATCCCGACTGGATGCAGTTGGACCTCGAGGGTGAGCCGGTGGTCTATTCATGCCTCGACCTTGAATGGGTGACGGCCGACATGGAAGACGCCTGGGTCAGCCCGTTCTCCCCCTACCGCGACCTCTTCAAGAACCGCATCGCCGCATTCGGAACAGCCGGAATCGACGGCGTCTACATCGACGCTACCTTCCTGCCGGGCCTTCAGCTGGACGAGGAGAACCCCAGTTGGGCGACGACCGATCAAGCGGCTGCCGCAGCCTTCACAACGGCAACAGGTCTGGAACTTCCCACCGAAGAAGACTGGAGCGATCCCCGGTGGCGGGAGTGGCTGCGCTGGCGCCACGCAGCAATCGGCGACTACCTGGGCGATCTCGCCGACGCCGCATGGGTTGCCGCCATGGTGCCCTTTTGGGAATCGTCGACCAATGACACCGACACGGGGACCCTGCTGGGCAACGAGACCGCAATCACGGCCCGCAATGCCATGGGTTTCTCGCCAGAAATCGAGCCCGAAGGCGACGGCATGGCGGCCTTTCGAATGTTTCAGTCCGCTCGAGATTTTGCGCCCAACCATCCCCTGATCTATCTCGGCTGGCCCGAGACGAGGACAGAAGCCGACGAGCAGTTGGCGACCGCCCTGAGTTTTTCCTCGACGCTCTATCCCACCGCCGACGCGCCCTACCCCTCCAGCGTCTTCGCCTTCGCCGACTCCATCCGGAACGAGGTCCTCAAGAAGCGTTCGCCGCACTGGGGCCACGTCGCCCTGATCTACTCCACCCGCAACAAGGATTGGACCTACCCTGAAGCTCAACATTTCGAGGCCTACGACGCGGCGTGGCGCGAGCTGACCAGTGCTCATATCCCGTTCAGGATCCTGGTCTTGGAAGACCTCACCTCGGAGGCCCTTGCTCCATTCGACACCGTCATTTTGCCGGCCCTGCCCTCCATCTCGGATGCCGAACACGCCCTCCTGAAGACCAAGAATATCTTGGCTCTCGACGAAGTCGGAACCCGTGATGAGATGTGGGCATCCCGGACGGAGCCCCTGAGTTGGCCGCACCTCGTTTCGGGGGATCTCGAGGATCTGGAAACTGGATTACCCTTTGAACTCGAGGCGCCCCTAACCACCAGGATCTCCTTCTTTGACGACGGCGCCCACGGTTTCTTTCTCTTTGCTGTTCCAGACCCGGGCGCCGGCGGGTCTGTGTCCCTCTCGGCGGAAGAAGACCTCGATCTGACGCTCTTCCGGCCCGGCCACGAGCCGGAAAACCTCGGCGGAACCTCGATCAGCATCCCCGATCTCGACTCCCTGGGCGTAATTCACATCAAAGGGACTTCGACCGAGCCCACAATCATCAGCGACGACGTGATCCACCTGGAGATTGATGACCACCTGCTCTTTGGCGCGACTCTTTCGGTCAACGGACAGGATCTGACAACCATCCTTCCATCGGCCGCCAATTTCATCGTGGTCGATGGCGTTGAGGTCACTGGGTTCGATGTCAAAGGTGTCTCTCACCAGAATCTCAACAACGCCCTGGGGACGGGAACTCGCACAACCGTGGCCGCCCAGGCGGCGGGCCCCTCGGGCGCGAGCATCGAGATCACCCTGATGGTGGATATCTACGATCGCTATCCGGGTTCGATTCTCACCCAGGCAACCTACCGCAACCTGGGATCGGCTGATCTTTCCATCGACGAGATCTGGTCAGCCACGCTCGATCTCGACCGTCGTTTGAGCCTTCCGGGCGCCGATCCCTTCGACTTCAAGATGCTCTCCCTGGGAACGATCTGGGGCAACGGCGAGAGGGACCGGATCTGGGATCTCGGGGCCGACTCCGCCTTCGATAATTTCAACGGTGGTGATGTTACCAACCCCGAGATCGAGGAGGGCCACTGGGGTGGCGGCGGCACGCCCTTGACCACCGTCTGGGGCCGCGAGATGGCGGTGACCGTGGGCGTCCTCTCCGAGGAAATACAGGTTCTCGGCGTTCCTGTCACAACCCGTGAGAACGGTGAGGTCCGGCTGGGCGTCCGGCAGACCATCGATCTGCCCACCCTGGCCCCCGGCGAGAGCGTCACGACACCAACCTCAATCATCGAGCTTCACACAGGCGATTTCTTCGACGGTATTGCTGCCTACGGTGGCATGATGAAGGATCTGGGCGCGCTCCCGACAACCTATTCCTCTCCAACTGACTTTGAGGCCTATTGGTGCTCTTTTGGTCTCGACAGCTGGCGTGGTGAGAGCCCGGCCGACCACGACCTGGTCGAGGCCCTGCTCTACATTCCTCGGGATCTCGGCTTGGGGTGGATCAACATCGACTCCGGCTGGGAACACATGGGTACATGCACGGTCAACTCCGAGCAGTTCTCCGACGAAGATGAGTTCACCGACTGGATTGCCGACCTTCACTCCGAGGGTTTCAAGGTCTCGACATGGATCGATGTCGGTTTTGGAGATGACGAGGATGCCGATCTCCACCCCGACTGGTTCATCAAGAACAATGATGGCACCCTCTTCACCGACGCATGGGAACGCCACGCGATGGATCCGACGATCCCTGAGGTCCAGCAGTTCGTCACCGACTGCATCACCAAGCTGGTGACGCCCCAGGATCTCGGCGGATGGGGTATCGACCGCTTCTTCGTTGACGGTGCATTTCTTGTCCCGCCCGATTTCTCGGGGCGCCACCAATCGCCCCACGAGACCGAAAAAGCCGGCGACATCCTCTACCGCATCGTCCACGATACCGCTCGCACCATCGTGCCCGACTTTCCCATCGAGTGCTGCGGCTCGGGCGGGGTGACCAACGCATGGATCCAGCGATGGGCATCGACAACATCGATCTCCGACCCGGACCGTCTCGAACTGCGAACCCAGGAAATCAGAACCAAGATCGACAAGGCCCTCTTCGGCGCCAACGCAGCGGTCAATGGCGACCACATCGAAGGCACAAGCGGCGATCAGCACTTCGACATGTCCTACCTCTTCCCTCTCAACCTCGGCCTGGGGAACGTCTTCCAGACCTATTTCTGGGAGGAACAGTGGCGCACCGACGATCCCCTCGGCCTCGGAGACGAGGATCTCTACCGGGAGTGGTTTCACAGGTATGACGAGCTCAGGCTCAGCGAGGGCCGCTATCTCAATCTCTATGATCTGGCCTATGACACTCCAGGCGCCCACGCCATCGCCAAGGACCATTCAATCTACTACCTCTTTGCTCCACCCTATGGCGAGACCTATTCCGGGCAGATCGAGTTGCGGGGCCTTGAGGAGGGCGAGGTCTACGAGGTCATCGACTACGAAAACAACCGATCCCTGGGTTGGTTCGAGGGGCCGGTGATCACTCTCGACGTTGACATCGGACTGAACGATCCCCTGCTGCTCAGGGCGAAAACCGCGGTGCGCGCCCGACGGGGCAGCGGCCGTTCAGGACCCTGAATCTTCGGCCTTTCGAAAAGATCAATAGCTGCCGTTCAATTCAGCCATTGGCCATCGCCATCAATGACGTCAAAGCGCCGCTTCCGTTTCATTCGGGCCAATTTGATCTCCGTCACCCGTCTGCGAAACCGCAGCCGCAGGTCTTCCAGGGCCCTTCTAAGGCCTCCGGGCTGAAGGAGAGCCCAGGTCAAGGTAACGGCAACGCACAGGCCGAAGAACCCGGCGAAATCCTTGGTGCTCAAGAAACCCATAAAGGCGAAGAGAACCTCGAGGGCCAGAAACCAGCGAGCCTTGATAGGCAGGACGAAAAACAGGAGGATGGTTGCCTGCCCGTAGAGGGTGGCAAATGCAGCGATCATGACCGTGATCAGCATGTACTGACCCTGCATCAGGACGAAGGCATAGGGGGATGGCATCCCCATCATGATCCCCACACCCCGAACCAGGGCCGCAGCAACACCGGCCGCGGTGACGACCTGGAGCACCAGTGTCCAGAAACGTTTCCGGCCCAGGCGGACGAAGATATCCCGGCTGAACCAGAAGAGAATCAACAGGGAGAACAGAAACCACAAGGACGGCGGACCAAAACCGGTGAAGGCGTAGGTCACAACCTGCCACAGGGCGCCGCGGTAGAGCATCGGGCCCAATCGCAGAAGGGCCGGGATCAACGCCGTCAGGTCGAAGAACTGAAAGACGAAGGTCCCGAAAACAACACCCAGCAGAACGAGAATGTCCTGGGGTGGCGGACCTCCGCTGATGCCGAAGGAAGGCCCCCCCTTCCCCCGTCCCCAGGGATCGGGAGCGCCTCTCACCGTGGCGACTCCTCGTTCACGGGCCACTGCAACTCGGACGAACGAATGCCCCGGTCGAGCAACACCTCACCCCGGGCATCACGAACCTGAAGCTTCAAGAGCGGGTCATCCAACGTCGTATCGACATCGACCCAGGCAAAGAGTTCGAGGATCGTCCTGTCGGGATCGCCGGCACAGAACTGGCGAAAGGGGACCTCGCCTCCGCAGGCCCGAGCCCTCTGGAACAACGGGCTTGCAACCAACTCGTAGAGCCCGTAACCGCCACGATCCTCAAGCCAGGGAAGACGGAAGAGTTCGCTGCGATGGACATCCCCGGTCACAAGAACCACGCCGGACACCCGATCCCGGGCAAGGGCGTCCATCAAGCGGTTTCTCTCAACCGGATAACTCACCCAGGAATCCGTCTTCCGCGAGTTGTCGTTGAAGGGCGAGCCGTTGACGATGATCTTGAAGACCGCCTCGGAGGTCGTCAGACGGTCAACCAGCCAGTCAAACTGCTCTGCACCGAGAATTGAGGCCGTTTCGGGATGGGCCAGGGCTTCGGCCGTCGGTGTCCGCCACGTCTGGTCGTCGAGCAGAATGATATCGACATCACCCCACCTTTGAGCCCAAAACACTCCCTCACCATTGATACCAAACGAGGGATTGGGCGTGAAGGCCTTGAACCACTGTCGCGCCTCTGCCACGACGGGATTGTCCCGGTCCCCGTTGTTCATTCCGGTCTCATGATCATCCCAGGTTGCAACCCAGAAGCTCTTCCGAGTCATGGTGTCGAAGTCCACCGTCTCGCGGAAGCTCTCATAGGCAATGGGAAGAGCCTCCATAGCCCTCCGGCGGTACTCCTCGGCCAGCTCTTGCAGAAGCTCCGGCGATCCGCCATCCGGCTTCTTGGCCGCAGACCAGGTGTCATCATTCAGCCAGAGCAGGCCGTCCGCATAGGGCGTATCACCCAGGGACACGAAGAGATCCGGCCCGGCGGCGGCAATTGCCGACCAGACCTTGGTTCTGAAAAGTGCCCAGTGGTTGGCACCGCTGCCGGCGGCGAAGGCCAGTCGCGTTGGCTCACCCTGGGCAGGGGGCGTCCGAAAGACCGCATCGTCAGGCGCCCACATCGTTCCCGCTCGGCTCTCGACCCGGTAGTGGTATTTCCGATCCGGCCGGAGTCCATCCAGCGTTACGATACCCATCAGGCGCATTTTCGATTCCAGCGCAAGCCACGGCGAGAAAATCTCGGCGCCATCGTCACCGACCGCTGCAATCCTGACATCCCTCGGAACGGAGACCTGGAGCCACACGGCAACCGAATTCGGCGAAGGACTCCCTAGGACGGGCCCTCTGACGATCTCGGCTCTCTCACGCTCTGATGCTGAGCCCCAACCACAACCCACAACAACCGCAACGAGAATCCAGATGAGTCTTTTCATCCTGACAGAATACAGTATTCACCCTCGCCTTCCCTCGATTACCTCCGACTCCAACGGCCAAGCCGGGAATCTCTCCAGGCGGCGATGTGTTACGGTTGAGGAGACTTGAGTGTTTCTCGCTCAGGTATCACAAGGAGACTTGCATGTCCGAAGTGATCACACTGCCCGTCATCCCGCTCCGTGAAGCGGTCCTCTTCCCCGGCGTGACCTCACCGATCGCGGCCGGCCGACCAGGCACGCTGCACGCCATCGAGGCCGCCCTCAAGGCTGATCAGAAACAGATCTTCGTCGTCGCACAACGGGAAAACCTGGACGACCCATCTCCGGAAATTCTCTATTCCGTAGGTACCATCGCCACGATCGGCCCGGTCCAGCGCGGTCCGGCCGGAATGCGTCTCCTGCTGACCGGCGATGCCAGGGGATCCGTTGTCCGCTTCGAACAGCAGGACAGTTATCTGGTCGCCGTATTCCATGAAACCGACGAAATCCCTCCGCTGGACCTCAAGGCGCCCTCATTCGTCGCCCTCTACAAGGAGACCCGGGAAAGGGCCGCGGAATTGGGTCACCGGGCCGGCCTCCCCAAGGAAGCCGTCGAACAGTTCCTGGCCGAAAACGACGACCCCGGCCGTCTTGCCGATCTCGTTGCAGGCCATCTCAACCTCAAGACGTCGGAGGCCCAGGCTCTCCTGGAAACCCTGGATGTCGAGGAACGCATGCGTCAGGTCCTGGTTTTTACCCAACGACAGATTTCGGTCCTTGATGCCCAAGAGGACATCAAGAGCCAGGTTCAGGAGGAGTTGGGCGACCGCCAACGCGAGATCTATCTGCGCCAGCAGTTGAAAGCCATTCAGAAGGAGCTGGGCGACGACAGCGGGCGGGATGACCTGGACGAGCTCAAGGAGCGGCTCGCCGAGCTGGAACTGCCGGCCGTCGCCAGGAAAGAAGTCGAAAGAGAACTGGGCCGCCTCGAGAGGATGGGAGCGGAAGGCATGGAGGCCCAGGTGATCCGCACCTTCCTGGAGACAGTCTGCGAGCTGCCGTGGACCGCGAGGAGTGAGGAGCGCCTGGACATGGAGGCCGCCTCGGAGATTCTCGAGGAGGATCACTACGCCCTCGGTGACGTCAAGGACCGGATCCTCGAGTTCCTCGCCGTGCGCATCATGCGCATGCGCCGAGATCAGACCGACGGGGATGGAGATCGATCCGACCAGGATGAAGAAGTTGCTGCTCCCGAGGACTCCGGATCAACCTCGACCACCCAACCCGACCCCGATCGCAACCCCATCCTCTTGTTCGTCGGCCCTCCCGGTGTTGGCAAGACCTCGGTGGCAAAATCAATCGCCCGCGCGATGGATCGCGAATATGTTCGAATCTCCCTGGGCGGCGTACGTGACGAGGCCGACATCAGAGGCCATCGCCGAACCTACGTCGGCGCCATGCCGGGCCGAATCATCCAGGGGATGAAACAGGCCGGCACCCTCAACCCGGTCTTCCTGCTGGACGAGGTCGACAAGCTGGGGATGGGTCACCAGGGCGACCCCAGCGCAGCCCTGCTGGAAGTTCTCGATCCCGCGCAGAACGACACCTTTGTCGACCACTACCTCGGCGTCGCCTTCGACCTCTCCGATGTCCAGTTCATCTGCACCGCCAACTACCTCCAGAACATCCCCGGGCCCCTTCAGGACCGCATGGAAGTCGTCGAATTTGCCGGCTACACCGAGGCGGAGAAGATGGAAATCGCTCGCCGATTCCTGACGCCCCGCCAGATTCACCAAGCGGGCCTGACCAACGAACAGATCAGCTTCACCCCCGATGCCGTCAAGGAGATCATCTCCCGGCACACCAGAGAAAGTGGTGTCCGGCAGCTGGAACGAGAGATCGGACGCCTGGCCCGGAAGGTTTCCAGAAAGATCGCTGCGGAGCAAATTCAAACAATGGAGGTTGATCGGGCCCAGATCCAGGAGTTGCTGGGACGACCCAAAGTCCACCCGGAGCAGGCGGCCAAGGCTGATCAGATCGGCGTCGTCACCGGCATGTACTACACCCCGGTTGGCGGAGACATCATGTTCGTCGAGGCGTCTCCCATGCCAGGCAAGGGCGAGTTGGTTCTGACCGGCCAGTTGGGCGACGTGATGAAGGAATCTGCCCGGGCCGCCTGGACCTACGCCAAGGCCCACGCCGACGAGATGGGAATTCCGTCGGAGGCGTTCAAGCAGGACGTCCACATCCACGTACCTGCCGGCGCCATCCCCAAGGACGGACCGTCGGCAGGTGTCACCATGGCCACGGCCCTGGTGTCCGCTCTGTCCGAGCGCCCCGCACGAAACGACGTGGCGATGACGGGAGAGATCACCCTGGCCGGCCGGATCCTGCCAATCGGAGGCGTCAAGGAGAAAATACTGGGGGCCGTCCGGGCCGGTATTTCAACAGTCATCCTGCCGGCGAAAAACGAGGCCGATTTGGAGGATCTCCCAGACATGATCCGATCCAAGCTGAAGATTCACCTGGTCGAGTACCTTGGAGATGCCCTGGCACACTCCCTGAGAGGAGCACGACTGGTCGATGGCCGGCTGGAGTTCAAGTGAATCCTATTCGTCCGCCCCAACCTCACATATTTCTACAGACCCCGTAATCGGAGGATGTTCTCGCGGATCGACCACGAGCGACGGCCGATGATCGATCTCCAACCGGTAGTTGTGATCGTCGACGGTTCTGACGGGCTCACCCAGGGGATCAAAGACGTAGTTTCCGGCGCCTGAGAAATCTTCGCCTGAATAGACCGAACCGGCGATGCAACAGCCGGCGACCCAGAGGGCATTCTCGATCGCCCGGGCCTGGAGCAGCGTCCGCCAAATATGGTCACGACGCCAGGGCCACCAGCCCGGAACAATCAGGAGATCACACCGCCCCTCGAGTGCCAGGGCCCGGGCCTGCTCCGGATAGCGAAGGTCGTTGCATACCAAAAAGCCGATCCTGAATCCGTTCCATTTCAGAACAACAAAACGGTCTCCAGGCGCCCACATTTCTTCTTCCTTATTGGGGAAGAAGAGGTGAATCTTGTCGTAGGCAACGACTTCTTCGCCACCGAGCCATACGGTCAATCGGTTTCGGCCCCCTTCGGAGATGGTCCCGAAGACGCACAGAACCTCGGGAAAGGAGCGGGAAGCCGCTGCAAAGACCTCCCGAGCTCCGACCGGGTCGACCTCGCGGCGATAGCCTGTCAGACACAGTTCCGGTAGAACGGCGATCGCCGCACCATCCATCGCGGCCCGGCAAACCTCCTCCTTGATCCTCTTGCAGTTGGTCTCAACATCAAGACATACCCAGCGCGACAAGAAAATTCTCATGGTGCCATTATCCCCTATCCACGGGAGCACCCGAAAAACCCTTCGGCGAATTCCGGACCTCACACCCCCAGACCACCATCGTCCTCGGAAATGGACCGAACACCCAAAGTCGGAGATAATGGCAGCGATGCATCGGAGGTCTCCATGAAAACACATGCCGGAAAACTACTTATCTTCGCCCTCGCCGTTGTTTGGGGCATTTCGGTTCAGGCCGACCAACCACTGGATGCCCAGCTCAAACTCGAAGACCTCGCATCGGCAATGCAGGGCTCGGCCGCCAGTACCCGGCGCCGCATTCTCGAAACCTTTCGCCAGGACCTGGAAGATGCCACGGTTCGATTCACCGGCACCGTCTGGACACTCAGTCCCGTCAGCCTGAACCAACCCCAGAACGATGGACCGGACATCAGACCTTCCCTCTTTTCCTGGGAGTATCAGGGTCTCCGGATCAAGGGAGATCCGGTCGACCCTTCCGTGGCCCCTGAGACACCAACTGCCCGAACCCGACGACGCCTCGGAGGAGCCACGGAGGCGACCCTGATCATCCTCCGATCCGGCAAATACCAACTCTACGCCCTGACGGCGTCTCCCCAGATCATCGACCACCTGAGACAGGGCGCCACGATCACCCTGGACGCCCAGATCACCGGCCTCCTGGAGGACTCCCTCCTGGGGTTTGTGACAGGCGTTTTGGAGACCGAAGTTCGAGCTCGATGTCCCAACGGCCACCAACTCCCGGCGGACAACGACTTCAAGTTCTGCCCCTACTGCGGCGCACCGCTGACCAAATGAAAAACGGGCCGGAAAACCGGCCCGTCTCTTTCTGCTTGTGGCAATCGCTGATAGCTGATAGCTGATAGCTGACAGCTTCTTAAAATGGCGGATAGAAGGTCTTAAAGATCTCTTCCGTCGTCGGCGGCGCATTGTCGCCCAGAGTCTGCTCCCTCAGTTCGACAATACGGTCGGTCAGGGAAGGCTGTTGGGTGTTGTAGAGCACGCCCTGGGTGATGATGCCTTCTTCCCGGGTGTAGTAGATCGCAGCCCGCCGGGAGGTCACGTCGTGATCCTCAGGCAGATTCCGGAGCTTCTCCTTCATCACCTTGAACTGGTCGTCGCCCCTGAAGGTCACGCAGGGCGACATGACATTGAGGAAAGAGAATCCATGGTGGCTGATGGCTTCCGTCATCAACGGCACCAGGGTCTTCATGTCGCCTGAGAATCCACGACCAACCCACGTGGCCCCTGTGGAGATCGCCAGCTCACAGGGATCCAGCGTTGCTTCGGGATTGCCGTAGAAGGTCGATTTGGTCTTGTCCCCGGTCGGGGTCGTCGGCGCCACCTGACCCTTGGTCAGGCCATAGATCTCATTGTCCATCAGGATATAGGTAATATCCAGATTCCGGCGGCAGGAGTGGATGAAGTGGTTTCCACCAATCGCCATCCCGTCCCCGTCGCCGCCGACGGCGATGACCGTCAACTCCGGCCGGGCCGACTTGATGCCTGTGGCCAGGGTCAAGGCTCGTCCGTGAACACTGTTGAATCCGTAGGTGTCAACGTATCCGGGCAACCGCGAAGAACATCCGATACCGGACATGACGACGGTATTCCAGGGCTCAATCTGCAGCTTTGCCATTGATCGATAGAGGGCGTTGAGCACCCCAAAATCACCACAACCAGGGCACCACACCGGCTTAAGGTCGGTCTTGTAGTCACCAGGTTTCAGCTGAATCATCTCGACGGCGCTCATACCAACACCTCCCGGCGAGCGGCACTCAACTCGAGCACCTTCTCGATCTTCTCTTCAACCTCCGCGACGGTCAGGTTCTTTCCACCGGACCGCTTGAATACGAAGGTATCCTTCGGGAGATCGAGGAACGTTTTCAGGTACTTGTAGAACTGGGCGGAGTAGCTCAATTCAACGACAACGACATTGTTGACCGTCTTGAGGTATTCCTCGAATTCTCGCCGCGGGAAGGGATAGAGGACCTGGGGCACGAAGGCCGAAACCTTCTGGCCGTTCGCCTCCGCCCGCATGACGGCTTCCTTGACGGGACCCTTGGAGGAACCCCAGCACAGGATGCCGACATCGGCTTTTTCGGCGCCATATTTTCTGACGTAGGAGTACTTTGTGCGCACATCCCGCAGTTTGCGATATCTCTTCTCGTTCATCTTCTCGTGAACGAGATACATCGAGGTCGGGCGTCCATCCTCGGTATGTTCGAGACCGTTGGTCTGATACTGGCCGCCCTTGATGCCGGGCCAGGTCATCGGAGAAATACCCGACGGCGTGTCGACGTAGCGCTTGTATTCACCCTCGGCAAGATCCTCGTCGGTCGGTCGAACCCGGTCGACAACCTCATGCTTGAGGCTCCACGGCGACATGGTCTCCCGACGCTGGGCGATGAACTGATCCGACAGAACGATCACAGGCAGCTGTGACTCTTCCGCGATGTTGAACGCAGCAACGGTCGCGTGGAAACAGTCCTCGACATCCGCAGGCGCCAACACAACCCGAGGTGCATCTCCGTGCGAGCCCCACAGGGCCTGCCACAGATCGGATTGTTCGCTCTTCGTCGGGAGACCGGTCGACGGTCCACCCCGCTGTACGTCGATGATGACGACCGGAATCTCGGCCATTGAGGCCAATCCCAGCATCTCGGTCATCAGGGCCAGGCCCGGACCGGAGGTCGCAGTCATCGATTTCACACCGGCAAAGGAACCACCGATGATCGCACCCATCGCACTGAGTTCATCTTCGGTCTGAATGACCGATCCGCCAACCTTGGGCATCCACTCCGACAGGAAGTGAAGAACCTCGGATGACGGCGTGATCGGATAGCCTGCAAAGAACCGGCAGCCCGCATGCAATGCACCGACCGCCGAGGCCTCGTTGCCCGACATCAGAAGCCGCGGCTCACCCGGCTCATATTCCAAATACCGGTCGGAGACCCGATCCTTGATCTCGGCAGCCCACTCAATCCCGGCCTGATAGCCCTTGAGGTTGGCCTCAAGAACTGCAGCCTTCTTCTTGGAGAACTTGTGGATAATCGCCTTCTTGATCAGTTCCTGGGGAACCCCGAAAGCCTCGCTGAGAATACCAAGCGTGACGATGTTCTTGGCCAACGTCGTCCCGGCAGCCTCTTTGGCGAGAGCGATGAAGGGTACCGGAATCCACCGGGCGCCCTCACCGAGATCCAGACCAACCTCGTCCAGGGGCGTCGTGTCGGACTCCTCGTACAAGACGACGGCGTCCTGGGCAACGACCAATTCGCCCTTGAAGCGAAGAAAATCCTGCCAATTGAAGACAACGACAACTTCAACCTCATCACCCTGAGTGAAAATAGGCTGGGAACTCAACCGTACGGTACAGGAGGACTCACCGCCACGAATCTGAGGACCATAGGCCTCGACCCTCATGACATCGAGACCATCCTTTGCCCCCGCCTGCGCCATCATTTCTCCCGTGGTCACGACACCGTCACCACCGGAACCAAACATTGCCAATACCAAGTCGCCCGTAGGCATAATCGAGAACCTCCCTTGGCGAGCCTCAGCTCGCTGACAGCGGATTGTGAACCCGCAGAGTGTTTTTGTCTAGGATTGAATAGAAATTCATTATGAGACTTATTTTCATTTATTGACCGCAACCATCCGAAAATCACGCGGGCCGTTCATAAGATCATCCAAACGCGTCTCCAACCGGTCCAATCGATGGTCAACCTTCCGATCTGCTGTCCCAGCATCAGCTCGCCTCAGGTGCTGCTCCTCGGGGAACGGATGCAGGAACTCGAGGCCCTGGACACTCATCCCCGCAGCCTTGAAGAAAAGGGTCAATGTCTCCGGCAACAGGGGTCTGACGTGGGTTGGATCCTGCCAGAACAGGGTCGCCCCCACCCTGAGGTTGTGGGGATTGGGACACTCGACCACCACAATACCTCCCGGGCGAAGGACCCGCCTGCACTCCTCAAGGACTTCGGACAGCTGAAAACCCGAGAAATGCTCGAAGACATGGAAGGCAGTGACCGCACCGACCGATCCGGCATCACAGGCCCGTAGCGCCTCGAGAATGTCGGCCTGGTCCACATCAAGCCCTCGCCTGAGGGCACCCTGTACCAGAGCACCGTCCGACTCGATCCCCCTGGCGTCGACTCCAGCCTCCCGCAACAACACGAGCAGCTCACCTCGACCACATCCCAGATCCAGGACCAAGCCTCGGTCCACAAGTAGAGGGAGAACACTCTCCATCCGATGGCCGATCTCGGCCTCCGATCCCCGGAAGGCCTCAACGAGAAGAGGCTGGACCTTTGTAAGGCCCTGGGACAACTCCCGCTCAGTCGACCCCGGCTGATAGACCGGAAGGGGCTCGGACACCAAAATCCTCTCAACCAGCGAGGCAATTTCCTCCAATTCGAAGGCCAGACGCTCGAACAGCGCATTCCAACGGCCCTCCGCCGCCGGAATCAAGCCATCCCGGAGCCTCGTGATCTCGCCAGAGGCCTGGCCGAGACCTTCACTCAACTGGTCCATCCTTCGATCGATATCGGATAACCTGATGGTATTGATCGTCTCCAGAAGATCCTGAAGTACCCTCAAGGTTGACTCACCGAGATCCTGCCTCTCGGACACGCCGCCGATGGCCTCGCTCAGCCCATCCAGCCGTCCTTCGATACCGTCCAGACGCTCCTCGATCCGATCCGAACGCCGACCGGCTTCGCGAATCTTCGCGGCCATCCGCCACGGCAGCATTGCGGCAAGGGCCCTCATCACACCATGATGAGAGCCCTTTGCGTTACGCTCTGTGCTGCGCCTTTCCCGGCCGCTGCCGGACATGGCCGACTACTCGACTACCGATTCTTCGGCCGCAACCTCTTCGGCTGGACCGGCTTCGGCGGTCTCGACGGCCGGCTCTTCGGCTTCCTCAGCCTGGCCTCCCGGCCTGACGACCTGTACCGGAATCGTGACGCTGATATCACGGTGAATATTGACGACGGCCTCGAAAGAACCCAGTTCCTTGATGACATCGTCGAGGTGGACCCGTCGCTTGTCGATGTCAAAGCCCTTCTCGGCCAGCTCCCGGCCGATATCTGCAGTGGTCACCGAGCCGAAGAGTACGTTCTTTTCTCCTGCGCGCCTTTCGAAGAGCAACTCAACACCCTTCATGGAAGCCTGAACCACTTCCGCGGCCGAACGCCTCTTGAGGTCCATCTCCTGCCAACGGTTCTGCTGTTGGTCGAACAAGCGCCGGTTTCCCGGAGTGTCCAAATACGCCAAACCTTTGGGCAGCAGGTAGTTTCGTGCATATCCGGGCTTGACCTCGACGCTGGCGCCTCGCTCTCCCAGATGTTCAACATGGTCATTCAGAATCACTTTCATTCCATTCCTCCGTCTTCATTCGGCCGGGGTCTCAAAGGCCTGAAGGCATCTACCAGACCCAGCATCGCAACAACCGCCGGAAGCGGCATCTGGAATGCCAGGATTGCTACACCCCAACGCACGATCCATCCGCGCCCTATCCAACGCTCAAGATGGGCTCGAATAATAGCCAAACCGTGTACGAAATACAATGCCAAAACCGGTAATAACAGATTGACGGCTGCCCAGCGAGCGGTCCCATGGAACACGACTGCTCCCAGGCCAGACAGCGCAAAGGCCACCGGAAGCCACTCATCGGACCGATACGCCTCGAATTCTCCAGCCGGCACGTCAAAACCCAAGAGGGGTAAACGGGGCCGAACCCAGAAGAGAACCGCCACAAAATAGAACACCAGCACGCTCGGGAGAACCCAGGGGACAACCTGTTGGACCTGGTCCATGGACCTTTGGACTTCGCCACGCCCCAAACCCATCGAGGTATAGAGATCGCCCGCATCGCGCACCGCCTTTTGGGTCCAGCCGGTGATGGCTTCAACTGGTCCTTGAGGCTGCGTCCCAATAATGATCCCGACAATAAAGATCAGGGTCAGGGCCAGAATGGTAACCGCCGCCCAACGACCCTCGGACCATCTCATCCGACACCATATGACAACGCTGAGAGTCGGCAGGACAACCACAAGAAGATAGATGGCAAGCACGGCGAAGGCCGCCTCGCCCCCTCCCGCCGAAGCCACCGCCGCCAGAATGACAACCACCGGTCCCCATACCAGCATCGATCCACCTCGCTCTGCCTCGAACCGCAAAACCGGAATAACGGCCAGCGGTGCAACGATCAGAGCAAAAGGACCCAGTAGAAAAAAGCTCCCGGCCAAAAACAACGACACCAGGCCCGACGCAACCGGACCCAGTGAGGGCGGTCGGACAGGCTGATGGGCCGGAGGCCCCGTCTCGATGTTGGAATCCTTCATTGGCTCTTTGGCGCCTGACGCCACCGGCCGGCCGGCAACAAAAACCCCGCGCCGGACTCTTGGTCCAACGCGGAGCTTCGATGACGATTCGAGCGCTCTATCGACCCGTGTAGGGCAGCAGAGCCATATGACGGGCCCGCTTGATGGCCCGTGTCAACTTCCGCTGAAACGCAGGACGCGTACCCGTCACTCTGCGGGGCAGGATCTTCCCGTTGGTGGGCGTATATTCCCTGAGGAGATCGATGTCCTTGTAGTCGATGTAGTTAATCTTTTCTACCGTAAAACGGCACACCCTGACGCGACGACGAAAACGTTTTCTTCCTTGACGCATGATCCCCTCCTCAGCTCTCTGTCTCGGTCTCGGCGTCGTTTTCGGCCTGCTGCTCGATGGCGGCCTCGGCCTTGGCGGCCTTCTTGGCGGCCTTGGCCTGCAACTTGGCGTCCATTTTCCGTTTGCGCCTGAGCTCACGATCCAGGTTCAGGATCAGTGAACGCAGGACGGCATCGCTGGTCCTCAGTTCGAAGTTGAGATCAGTCATGATCTCACCGCCGGACTCGAATTTCCAGAAATGGTACACGCCGTAGTTCTTCTTGTTAATGGGATACGCCAACTGCCGCCTTCCCCGCGCGTCTTTCTCCACCACCGAACCGTCAGCATCGGTGATGATCTTTTCAAGACGATCGAGGGCTGCAGTCTCAGCCTCGGGCGGGAGTTCGGGATCGATGATGATCCCCAGCTCATACAGTGCCATTGTGCCTCCTCATGGCCTTGTGGCTCCGGATGCAATCCGGAGCAAGGAGTGTTCTCCCGGATCAACCGGGGAACAGGCATTGTAGTGAAAATCAGTTGAAAAGCAAGGAAGATATTCAGAACGACCCGATCGACCCTCGATCATCCGGCTTGAAACCGAGACTCGGCAAGAGCACATCTCCCAGGTACAATGCACGGGAACGGGAGGCCCCATGACCGAAACACCTCTATCCCCAGCCTTTCGGGAGGCTCTGGATTCCCATGAGTGGGACCGCATTGAAGAGCTATGGCTGGAGGCTCTGGATCAAAAACCGATTCCGACCCTCGACCTCCTCGAGGTCAGGCGCCTGATGTGGAAGATCGGAAGAAAGAACCAGGCAAAAGTTCTTCTCGAGCTCCTGGCGGAAACGCTGGAAGCCTCAGACGATCCTGCCGGCGCCCTCGCAGCCCTTCGCGAGTTGATCCGCCTGGCGGACTCTCCAACCCCCGCAACTGTTCATCGACTCCTGCAGGCCTTCACCTCTGTCCGACAGGACAGTCCATCGTTGGAAGCCGTCACCAGTCATTACACCCCGGCAGAGTCACGCCGACCATTGGAGGTACTGGAAGCAATGGAAACATGGTTGAATCACGATGTAGGAACAGTGGTCGAAGTCCTGGGCCAGGGGGTCGGCCGAGTCACCGAAATCAACCTCAAACTGGAGAATCTCAAGGTTGATATTGGAGGCCGGCGACCGGTTTCTATTCCGTTTGGAGCGGTCACCCGCTACGTTCGAATTCTCCCCGAAGGGTCTTTTCTCAGGCTGAAGGTAGAGGACCCCGAGGCCCTGATCAATGCTGTGAAGGACAATCCGGGCGAAAGCCTTGTTCACATCCTCGAGGGAATGGAAGAACCGGCCGATGTTGCCTCGATCAAGCATGCCCTCGACGGGATCCTGCCGAGTGCCGGTTGGACATCCTGGTGGACCAAGGCTCGAAAAAATCCCAGGATTCTCTCATCCGGAACGGGATCGAGACTCCGCTACCATGTGACCGAGTCCGCAGAAGATGCGGCCAAAGCCCTCCTGGAGGATCTTCGATCAGCGGCTCCGAGAGATCGCCTCAAGGCGGCCCGAAATCTTGGACATCGTACCGAGACAGAAGCGAAACAGGCTGCCGAATTGTTAAGCGAAGGTCTGGAGTCACTGATTCGGGACGACCCGGGCCTGGCCTGGGAAACCGCCGAATTGCTGAAGACGCTTCCCGGAGGTGGCGAGGCCGCAACCCGCTGCCAGGAAGAACTGGCGGCATCCGCTCTGCCTCTCCAGGTTCTCTCGGGCATCAAGGAACGTACTTCCCGCCACGGGGCCCTTGAGATGTTCCGAATGACCCGAGGTCAAGAATGGCAAGAGATCTGGGCGGAGTGGCTCCTCCATGAAAAAAGTGCACCCATGCTGGATCACATCGCGGGTCAGCTCGACCAGGCCGGTGCCACGTCGTCCCTTGATACCGCCCTTGAGACCATTTTCCGGAATCATCTCAAACATCCCGCGCAGTTTGTCTGGGCATCCGAAACCATGACCGAGCCCGATGCGCCTGAGCCTCTCAAGCGCCGCCTGAGGCCATCGATGCTCGAGAAGATCCCCGATATCCTTTCCCGGAGAGAGTTTTCGGAATTCCGAAGCCGCGGAAAGGCCCTGCTGGAGGGCGGCAAGGCCGTCATTCGCCTGATCCTCGAACAGGCCTCACCGCAGCAGGCCACCAGACTCAGTCAACGATTGACACGAATTGACACTGTCGATCCCGGCTCGCTGCGGAGGGTGGAACAGGCGACTCGCCAGGCACAAGGTTCGTCAGCGCCGGAGACTGAGGTTATCCTTTTCGTGGCAACCGAAGGGGCAATCAAAGCCAAACGAGCTGAGCTGAAAACTCTTGTGGAACATACGATCCCGAAGACCCTCAAAGGCATTAATGCGGCAGCTGCCGAAGGCGACCTCAGGGAGAACTTCGAATACCACATGCTGAGGGACCGCCAGGAACTCCAGTCCGCCCAAGCGGCAAAACTTCAGGAAGATCTGGGACGTGTCCGGACCCTGGACCCGGGAGCTGCCGACACATCCAAGGTCAATATCGGGACTATCGTCCATTTCGACCAGGATTCTGGAATATCCATACAACCATTGACGATCCTTGGCGCATGGGACGCCGACCTCGACAACAGGGTCTTTGCCAACGGAACCGAGCTGGCCAAGGCCCTCCTGGGACATTCGGTCGGCGACACGGTCACCGTCGAGGGTGTCGAATGCCAAATTACAAAGATCGAAGCCTGGCGGGGGTGAAGGCTCGGACGCCTGAAAAACGACCTTCAGACAGTCTCAACAAGGGAGGAGATAAACCCCTCCCCTTCAATGAAAAGCACCCTCATTTATCAATGATTCAGCTGTCGATCTTGAGCAGTTCCAATTCCTCGGCATCCGGCGCAAAAAGAACACAGGCAACCGTTCCCGGGCCGGCATGAGCCCCGACGATCGGGCCGATCTCGCCCTCGAACAACTCCTCGACCATGAACGACTCGGATACCAGCTCGGTCATACGGGCACCCCACTTCGGGGCCGATGCGTGACCCACAGCTCCAAAAACGGGCGTATCCGGACTGACGCGGGCCTTGAGCAACTCGATCAGCTTGGGCTGGGCCCGACGCCCACCCCTGGCCTTGTCAACCGCCTGGACCTCACCAGCCTCCATTGCCAGAATCGGTTTGATTCCCAAGAGCGTTCCGATGAATGCCTTTGCACCACCGATCCTCCCACCCTTTTTCAGGTATTCCAGGGTGTTGACCAAAAAGAGAAACTGGAGACGCCCAGCGATATTCTCAATCCTGTCGCCAATCTCTTCGACCCCGAGACCCCTGCGAGCCATCCGACCGGCAAAACGAACCAGCATGCCGAGACCAACCGAGTTGACCCGGGTATCGACCACCCGGACGATTGACTCCCGCATCGAACCCGACTCTTCACGAAACTTCGAAAACTCGGCCTGCCCCTCTTCAACTGCTGCTGTCGCATTGGCAAAGGTCAACGACTGTGCCGAGGAAATATGCAGAGAGATGATGTCTCCGGTTCCGACCAGCCGCCGATAGACATCCAGGAACTCGCCCTTGCCCGGAGGACTGGTACTTGGGAATTCCTCGCTTCCCCGTAGCATCGTATAGAAATCATCAGGCATCAGATCGACGCCGTCCTTGAAGACTCTGGATCCAAACAACACCGACAGCGGCACCACCGTCACGGCATCCCTACGGACGACCGTGGGATGCAAATCACATGTGGAGTCGGTCACAACGTGAATTCGATGCTCCGGCTCGTGGAAAACGATGATACCCCGCTCCTGAAGCGTCTCGGCGGCCTGGAGGACCTCCAGATCCATTGCATCTACCAGATCAATCAATTCGGCCAAATTCCTGGCCCCGCGCACTGCAGTCAAGATTGCACGTTGCACGTCCGTGAATTCAGTATTGAAGAAATCCCCCGCCATCCGGACTTCAACCCTGGAATTCAACGAGGGCAAACGATTGAAAACCTCGTCCAATTGAAATTTTTCCTCAACGGCATCACTGACAAGGGTTGCCAGATCGAGGTTGATCACACGCTCCTCCGGTGCATCTTCCAGGGTCAACTGGAATGCACCACCCCTCAGACCCGCTATACGGTTGAAAGCCTTCCGACCCCGCACCACGGATCCCCAATGGGCATCGACAACTTCACCATCCTCGAACCAAAGACCCGTCTCCGGACCCAGCGTCAACTGAACATGTCCGGTGATCTGAAACCTGAGAAGAATACGCAGAAGATCACCGATGGCAATCCGAGTCAGATCACCGTACAACCGATCGATGGTGTCGCTGAGTTCACCCCCGAGATGGCGGGCCAACAGCAGCAAACGGACCTTATAGACAAAGATTGAAGAGTCCAAATCCGAGGTGCGCAGAGAATAGAGATTTCCTTCTTCCAGATCATCGGGGATCTCTACCGCATCTTCACTGAGGATCAACATCGGAGGAACGTCAAGTCCTGAAGCCTTGACCCTCCTGCACAACTCCAGGGGATCCATGCCCTCGAGCCCGGAATGAGCAATCACCAGGGTCGGTTCCAACCCAGCGGAGAACCTGAGGGCCTCCTCGCCATTAATCGCGTTGATGACCTCATAGCCGCCTTGATACAAGGCGAGTCCAAGCTCCCGACGCCGCTCTTCGGAGCTGTCCGCTACCAGTACCGCGTTTTCATACGCCACAGAAAATCCTCCCCCACGAGGGTACCCCGATCGCAAGAGTATACCGAAACCCGCCCAAACCCAACTCGATCCAGGTAAACTGCTCCGATGGCGGGTCGTCTTCGTTTGAGTCACCATCTGGCATATTGGACACTGAAAACTGTCCTTGTCTCGGGTTCCATCCTCCCCCTTGCCATCCTTCGATGGTTCGGGCGGTTGCTGGCCCGGTGTGCCATGCCCTTTGCCAGGCGAGACAGGAGGCGAGAGGAAGAACACCTCAAGATCGCCTTCCCGACGATGGGCTTGGAGAGCCGCCACAAATTGAGGCGCCAAGCCGAAACTCACCTCGGAAATCTCCTCGGAGAAACTGCCTGGCTGATGTATGCCGACTCCCGGAAGGTTGAAACCCTGTGCAAGCTGACCGGAGAGGAACACCTTCGCAAAGCGCTCGAAGCAGGGAAGGGGGCGGTGTTGATCACTGCCCACGCAGGGAACTGGGAAATCCTCAACGCCCGGCTGGGAATCGCGGGGATCCCTATGAGCATTGCCGTCCGGAACGTCTACGATCCCCGAATCGACACTATCGCCACTGACCTCCGATCACGTTTCGATACCGAGGTTGTTCATCGGGGAAGCAATGCAGGGCGCAAGCTTTTTTCGGCCCTCAAGATCAACCGGGTCGTTGGGTTGTTGATTGACCAGGATATTCGTGATCTTCCGGGAGTGTTTGTGCCATTTTTCGGCCGGCAGGCGTACACACCGCTAGGCGCGGCGTCTCTGGCACTCAAGGCCGACTGCCCCGTGATTCCGGCGTTCGGTTGGCGCAGACCGGATGGGACTCACGTCGCAGAGATTCATCCACCCCTTCCCAGACCTCAGGGGGATTCACTCGATCAGCAGGTATACAACCTGACTGCTTCCGCAACCGCAGTCATCGAAAGTCACATCAGAGCCCACCCTGATCAATGGGTCTGGATGCATCGCCGATGGAAGACACGACCCCCGGGGGAAGAGGGGGAGAAAGGGTGAGGGGGAGAGCGGGTGAGGGGGAGACGGAGTCTGACCCCTATAACCTTTTCGACCCAGCCCACCCTCAGGCTTTCTTGGGTTCTTTTCGAGAACGAACACCCGTCCGGCTGATCATGAAATGGGCAACACCGGGGAGGTGTCGCTGGAGTCGTACGAGCCATTTCCCGTGGCCGGTCACAACGACAATCCTTCGCCCCCGACAGACGCCACGAACAATATGGCGTGCCGTCGTATCGGCATCCATGCACAACCAGGCTGGAATGGGATCCCGGGCCCCCTCGGTCAACTGACCGGAGTTATCCACCTTGCGAATCTCGGATTGGACAAAACCAGGCGCCACCAGAGTCACGGTCACACCACGGTGCTTGAACTCGTGACGAAGGGACTTTGCCAACGCCAGAATCGCCGCCTTGCTCATGCAATAGGGGGAATTGCCCGGAAGTGAGATGAAACTGTTGACGCTCCCCATCAAGGCCAGATTGCCCCCACTTTCCCACAAAGCCTCCTGCGTCGCGCGAATGGTCCTGATCACACCAAAGACATTGGTCTCGAACTGACGCTTGAAATCCTCCAGATCGAGATTGTGAAACCACCGCGCCACGCCAAACCCGGCATTGGCATGCACATGATCAATCCGACCGAAACGCTCCAGGGCCGCTGCCGCCATCCTCTCCGGGTCACCGTCTTGAGTGACATCACAGCTAATTGCCATGGCCTCGGCGCCCCCTGCCTCCAACTCGTCGACAAGGGACTGAAGCCGTTCCTCCCGTCGCGCCGTCGCCACGACTCGAGCACCCAGTCGCGCGTATTCTCGTGCCAACCCGGCGCCGATTCCCGAAGATGCTCCTGTAATCAGGGCCACTTTGCCGTCCATGATTCTTCGTTTCATGGACACATAGTACCCTGCCCCCATGGTTGTTCGTTTGAAACACCACAAACCAGTGATTCGAACGCCTCGCCGAAGTACACTGTTCTCATGACCGACACGCTCCACCTGAAGTCTTTCGGCGACTATGTCCTTATCGACAAGATCGCCAGTGGAGGAATGGCTGATGTTTTCAGCGCACGCGTTGTCGGAATACGGGGATTTTCCAAGACCGTCGCGATCAAGAGAATCTACGCCCACCTTGCGGAAGACCCTCATTTTGCCGCGATGTTCATCGATGAGGCCAAGATCGCGTCACGACTGTCCCATCCCAACATCGTGCAGATTCTCGAACTGGGAGAAGTCAAGGGCAGGCCCTTTATCGCCATGGAATTCGTCTCGGGACGAGACCTTTTCCATATTTTTGAGCGACTGGAGGAAATCGGCGAGCCCTGTCCCTGGCCCATGGCCATCCGCATCACCCTGGATCTGGCACAGGCCCTTCACCACGCCCACGAGTACCGATCACCGGACGGAACACCCCAATGCATCATCCACCGAGATGTCAGCCCCCGGAATGTCCTGGTGTCTTATTCCGGAGACCTCAAATTGACGGACTTCGGCATCGCCCGGGCCCGTGACCGGGAAGAACATACTGAACACGGCTTGATCAAGGGAAAGGCCCGATACATGAGTCCCGAAGCGGCAGCGGGAGAGGAGATCGATCGCCGCTCGGATATCTTCTCGTTGGGTATCATCCTTGCCGAACTCCTGACCATGGAGCCGTTTCGAACAGGCCCTACCAACATCGACATCATGCTGGCCATTCGGGAAGGGCGGGACAACGAACATCGTTTCGACGCCATACCGCCGGAACTGGCCTACGTCTTGGGCCGTGCGCTCAAACGTAACCCGGACGACCGGTACCCCACCGCCGAGGCATTCAGGTCGGACCTGGCAACCCTGGCGACCGGATCCCTTGCTCCGATGACGACTCTGGAGTTGGGGCATCTGGTCAGCGGGTTGTTCGACAAGGAACATGCTCTTGAACGCCGGCGGCAGGTCCAAGTCGACCAGGCCCTGGAGAAGAGACGGCGAGATCGTCCCCTGAAATCGAGTCCAGACGCGACTCCCTCTCCATCGGTTTCGATCGCCGCAACCCCAAAACGCTCAGGTTCGCTGAGGGAAACATCTTTGACCCAGCTCCTCGGTGAAATGCACCGGAACCGTCAGACCGGACAGCTGGATCTCCTCCGCTCGCCCCTGGAAAAGTCTATTTTCTTCACCGGCGGAGCACCGGTATTCGTCGCGTCAAACGTCGAGAAGGAGGCTCTCGGCGAATACCTGGTTGCAGCCGGATTGCTGACTCCCGAAGACCACTCCAGACTCAAGGAGCAAACCCGGCACGGCAACCTTCAACTGGTCGATCTGCTTCTGAGGTCCAAGGCAATTGCACCTAATGAGCTCTTCCGGTCTCTCCGTGAACAGGTCCGGGATCGGATTCTCGACCTGTTCACGTGGAATGACGGAACCTTCTCCTTCTTCCCCGAAGGCCGACCGCCTGAAGCCGGGATGCCCCTGAATCTTCGATGTCTGGATCTGATTCACGAGGGCGTCATGGAACGAACCCCGATGACGACCATTCGTACGGCAATCGGGAGTGACATCAGAGTCCTGGTACGGCGATCAATCTTCAACATTCCCCCGGACCTGACCCTCTCCGGATGGGACCAGCGAATCCTCCAACGGATCCAAACACAACCGAGCAGTCTTGCCGATCTCCTCAACGACACAAGCAGCGAAGAGAGGACCCTTCGTCTGGTCTACCTTCTCAGGGAACTCGGCCTCGTGGAGTTGCATATCACGTGAGACCCAAGGCGATTGGCTTTCTCGCCCTGGCCCTGGCCGCGTGGCTCGTGGGCGGCGCCCTCGACCTGAAAACCACCGTCGAGGTCACCACATGGGACGGTCACATCGACTGGACAGTCGGCGCAACGACCCTGAGCGCACGAACCGAGGTCATTGATGTGGACTCCATCACGATAACGGCCCGGCCTGGTGCCTTCCCAACCGGAGGATCCTTCGTCGAGATTCTTGGCCCAAAAAACCGAATTGACCGCAGCCGCCTTCCTCACCATTTCTCATTTCCCCTCTCGCCACTCCCCCCGGTTGGAGACTGGTGGGTCGACGAGATGGCATCTCCCAAGACGGTCTATTCCGCACCGGCCGATCTTGGATCCAACTTCACCATTCGCGCCGGCATCAACGGCCGCCACCACCAATGGCTGCACATGGAGCTTGGCGGCACCCATGGCTTCTCCTGCGCTTTCCGCCGAGGCCTGCTCAACAACGATTTGGTAATTTTCGACCATCAGGGGAACGTTCTGGTATCAGGTTCCCTGGACCCCGAGCCGCTCGAACGCATCGGCGCCGCAACGACCACCCTCCTCAAGGCAATCTCGGGAGGCGCGTTGCTGCTGGCTCTGTGGACCATCATGGCAGGAATGGGTCTCGGTCGGACCAGGACCAGAATTGTCTCCCTGAAACCTGGAGTTTTTACCGTAATTCTCGTTATTCTGGCTCTTTGCGGCGTTTCTCTGGCCATCTGGACCGCCGTAGGCATTTTCGAAAACCTACCCCATCTGCCCGACGAAATCGTTTATCAACTCCAGGCTCGATGGCTGTTGTCGGGGCATCTGACCGGCCCTGAGCCCGTGTGCCCCGAGTACTTCAACATCCCCTTGACCTATATCCGGGATGGCCGCTGGGTCGGCCACTATCCCCCCGTATGGCCTCTGATGCTGGCCCCCGGCATCAGTCTCAATGCCCCCTGGTTGATCCCTGCCCTCCTGCGCGGCGTTCATATCCTCCTGATGGGTCTCCTCGGACTCAGGTTGGGAGGCCGATGGACCGGCATCGCCGCCGCCGCATCGGCCCTGGCATCCCCTCTGGCCCTCCTCCTCTTCGGGTCCCGCATGCCCCACGCCGGCAGCGCAACACTCCTCCTGGCAGCTCTACTGCTCTGTCTGCCCCGAAATCGGGAAACCTCAGCCTGGCGTTGGATCGGCGCCGGATTCGCGTTCGGAGCGGCTTTCGGCATGAGACCGTTGACTGCGGTAGCCGTTGCGCTGCCCGTTGGTGTCTTCCACTTGCTGGAGACCATCGCAGGACGGCGACGGTGGAGAGACTCGGCCTCCCTGATATTGGCCGGTATGGCGGCTGCTCTTCCGACCCTGGCGGCCAACGAGATCATCACGGGATCCCCATGGACCTTCCCCTACGCCCTGGCCGAAGGATCGATGTATTCCCTCCACCACCTCGCCTTCGGTATCAGAAATCTGGACACCCTCCTGGCCTCGATGACACCGCTGGTTCACGGCTGGGGCTGGCCGTGGTTGGTGGGGCCCGTCTCGCAGGCTTTGCCCTTTGCCTTCGTTGCGGCCCTCTTCCTGTCCAGAAAGTCCACCAGAGAAGATCGACTGTTGATGGCCGTCGCTGCAACGGTTCTTCTGGCACACATCGGAACCCGGGCAACCGGGCTTCACGGATTCGGGCCACGGTATCTCTTCGTGCCTTGCGGCATCGTGTGGATCCTGACCGCCCGAGGCGCAGCGGTCCTTGCCGAGGAGGAGAATCGGAGACGACCGGTCGCCGCGATCATTCTCGGATTCTTGATTCTCAGTGCTGCAATTGCCAGCCCTCATCGCCTCGAACTCTACAAGGGCTATAACAACATCAACGCCGACATCAGCCTGGCGGCAGCGGCCCTGCCCCCGTGTTCACTGGTCCTGCTTCCCGCAGATAACTGGCGCGGATGGGCCGGGGCATCACCCTGGCTGGGACTGGACGACGACCACACCGCGCCTCTCTTTGTCACCGATTTCGGGGAAACCCTGGGCCTTGAGTGGTGCTATCCCGATCGCCAATTCTACCGATGGGAGGACGGCCGCATGGTCCCGGTCCTGGAGGCTGTCCACTGACGCATCACCGAGCAATAGAACAGTGTTCTTTTCTCAGCAAAACTCCGGACACACGGCGAGGCGCCCGCGGCCCTGGATCAACATCTTGAGGTCAGATCCCATGCCTTCGGGGTCGAGAAGACGCTTGATTTCCTGGCGCTCCTGAACGATCCGGGCATCCATGGGCGCATCCATGCCCAGACCGAGATCCTCGGCAACGCCGGCCAGGCCGGCCCTGATCAGAAATTCCGCCAAGGGCCAGAGACCAATTTCCTGCCAGTCCTCGGCCTCTGCGGCACCCCTGAGATCATCCCAATTAACGTGAGCCGTAATATCCTGCTCTCCTGGGCTCTTCAAAGGATCCCGGGACAACTGGTGGCGCCTATAGCACGCAAGGGAACCCTGAGACCGGCCCCTGGAGTCGTACAGTCTCCGGGCGTCGTACCCATAGTCCAACGTCAACATCAGGGCATCGGGACCGGCCCACTGGAGATGATCCCTGTGAAGCTTCTGCGCCCCCAGACAGGCTTCGGCAACCTGCCCGGGCGTCAGCACGACTCGATGGTCTTCAAAATAGGCTGCAACATCATCCCGCGCCGGCCGCCTCTGCCACACCAATGACCCGTTGGTCACGGCAACCAGCAATTCCTTCAGCCCATGCTCGTCGGCAATAACGCGCTCGACCGGAAGGGCATCGTAAAGCTCGGAGGCATGGAGAACAACCGGCCCGGCAGGGCGCACGACTCGAGAAAGATCGGTAACGAGACCCCCAATGGCGGGAAGCCGACCCTGGAGAAGCTTCCGCATCGCCGACGACCGCTCCACGGCGACAATCTCCCGAAGCACCTCGCCTGCCCGAGAACCCAGAGCCTCCGAAACACCGACCAGGAGGCTTCCGTCACCTGCGGCAAGGTCGACCAGGATCACCGGCCCTGTTCTGGCGGCCACCTGACTCAAGAAACCCGCAAGAACCCGGCAATACCAGGGCGAGGCCGTGGGCGCCGTCATGAAATCGCCTCGCCGTCCATACCTGGGCTCCGGCCCGCTGTAATAGCCGTGGTCGGGGTCATAAAGCGCCCGTTCCATGAACTCGGCAAAGGTGATCGCGCCACCCCGATTCTCGATGATTGACTCCATCCAGCCCATCCCTGGATTGTACGCTGTTTGAAACTCTCGGCCCCCCATCTCATCGCCGGCTTCCGGGAACCACCTTCCGGTTGCCGTTGGACCGGCTTTGTGCTATACATTCACCGCTGCTTTCGAAAGAAGGTGGGCCCTGGGCCCACTTTTTTTTACGGCAGTAGGAAGGGTTTTTGATTCAATAGGATGCCGTTGAACGCCGCCATCACAGAGCAACTTCACAGCCTCGTCGAGAGCGAAGGACTGACCTTGGTTACCACCGAACTGGTGGGGTCGGGTCCCAAGTCCATTCTGCGACTGATCGTCGACGGTCCTGACGGAGTCACACTGGACAAGTGCGCGACGATTTCCCACCAGGCATCTGCCCTTCTGGACGTCGAGGACCCTCTACCCCATACGTTCACGCTGGAGGTCTCCTCCCCTGGGCTCGATCGTAAACTCTTTTCAATTGAAGATTTTGAGCGATTCTCTGGAAGAAGAGTTCACGTTCGCATGGCACCTTCTTTTCGAACGCACCGGTCGGTGACAGGAGAATTGATGGGCCTTGAAAACGGAATTCTCACGATCAAGGCCGACGGGGGTGACCGGATTGAACTCCCGTTCGACGATATCTTCGAGGCTCGCCTCGAAGTTGATTGGGCCCAGATGATGAAGAAGAAAAGGAAGAGCAGTCGATGAAGCTGGATATCAAGAACCTCGTCAACCAGATGGCGGCCGAGCGCGAAATCGAGCCGGAGACGCTGACCAATGCCGTCGCCGAGGCCATTGCCTCCGCGGCCCGGAAGCATTACAAGCAGCCGGCGGTCCATGCCGAAATCGACCCTGAAACCGGCGAAGTCTTCTGCTGGTCCGTTCGAACGGTTGCAGAACCGACCGAAGAGGCCCCCCTCGAACCGGGCGAGATGACGCTGGAAGAAGCCCAGGCGATCAATCCCGAGGCAGAGCTGGGGGATGAGATCAGGCTTGAGCCGTTGGACACGGACCAGTTGGGACGGATCGCCGCCCAGTCGGCCCGCCAGGTTCTCTTCCAGAGGGTCAGAGAAGCCGAGCGCGCGGTGGTTTTTCGGAATTACTCCGGTCGAATCGGGGAAATGATCAACGGTATTGTCAAGAGGGTCGACCGCGGAGCTGTGATCGTCGAGTTGGGCGATACGGAAGGTATCATTCCTCGAAACCACCAGGTCCGCCAGGAGCGATACAGTTCGGGAGACCGAATCCGATCAGTGGTTGTGGACGTCACGATGGACGCCGCACGACCCCAGATCGTCATGTCCCGGACCGATCCGCAACTCCTGATCAAGCTCCTGGAAATGGAGGTGCCAGAGATCTACGACGGCACCGTCATCGTCAAGAAGTGTGTCCGTGAGCCTGGTGAACGCGCCAAGGTCGCAGTCTTCTCCAAGGATCGGGATATCGATCCGGTGGGGGCCTGTGTCGGCCTCAAGGGATCCAGAGTCCAGTCCATTACACGGGAACTCAAGGGCGAGAAGATCGACATCATCCCCTGGAACTCGGACCTGGTCACCTTTGCCCAGAACGCTCTGGCACCGGCCAAAATCAACCGCGTTGCGGTTCGAGAGGAACCGATCCAGGTTCCCATTCGTGACGAAGAAGGCAATCAGGTCCTCGACGAAGAGGGCGTTCCCATGACCGAACAGGGCAAGGAAATCGTCCTGGATATCATCGTCGGCACGGAGCAGCTTTCCTTGACGATTGGCCGAAGAGGACAGAACGTACGGTTGGCATCCCGCCTGCTGGACAGCCGGATCGAAATCAAGAGTGAAGAGGCGGTCAAGGACGAGCTGGCATCGGCCCTGGCATCAATGCTTCGGGACATGGAAGGCGTCGATGACGTCACCGAACCTGAGACGCCCGAAGCAACCGAAGACCTGGACTACGATCTGATGATCCCGCTTGAAGAGATGGAGTTAATCTCCGAACGGCTGCGGGAACGTCTGGAAAGCCACGGAGTTCACACGGCGCAGGACGTCCTCGGGCGAACGCCCGACGAGCTGGCCACCATCCCGGGGATCGGTCCCGTCACGGCCCAACGGCTTCAGGACATGGTCCAACAGGCGGTCGATGAAGCGCGAGCCGAGGCCGCCGAGGCGGAGGAAGAATAATGGAGCAGCTGCGAGTCGTCGATCTTGCCAAAACTATGGGCGTTTCGGCGCGAGACCTGATATTCAAACTCCGCGCAATCGGGGTCACCGTCAGTTCGGAACAGGACACTCTGGACCTTGCCACCGTCCGCGCCATCATCACCGGAGAGACCCTGGCGCGACGTCCCCGGGAAGTGATCCAACGGCGCGAGCAAAAAGCCGAAGAAACCGCGAAGGCGTCGGCCCGCGACCGTCTGGCTCGTCGGCGTAAGCGCCAGGTCGTGGAAACGGATCACGAGATTCGCGAAGTAGTGTCCGAGAAGGACACCGAGGAAGAGACGGTTGAGGTTGCTCCCGAGCCGGCGACTCCCGAAATCCCGATCGCCACCGAGACCATTGAAACCTCCGAGGTCACCGAGACACCGGAGATCGAGACACCCGAGCCCGAGATCGAGGCCGCGGAGCCCGAAGCAGAGCCCGAGGTCGAGGCTGAAGCCGAAACCGTCAAGACTCCGGCTGAGACCGTTGTCGAAGCCGAAACCGAGCCCGAGGCGACGACAGAAGAAGCCCCGTCCGGTGAAGAAGCAGTCACAAAGCCGTCGGTCGATGAAGACGACGTGATCGTCAAGCCTGAACCTGCAGTCTCGGAAGAGGAATTCACCACAAAACGACCCGAGGATGACGAAACCAAGCCCAAGAGAGTCCAGCCGGCACGGGCAAAGACCCCGCTCGAACAGACTCTCCGAGAGCTCTCGCCCGACGAGATCAGGCAGCGTCTCCAGGCCCAGAAGGAAGCCGAAAAACGCCGAAAGGCCGAACGGGCTGCAGGAAAGACCCGTCCCGGCAGCAGCCGGAAGGCCAAGGCTGCAGCAGACGCCAAGGAAATCCGGGATCTACTGACCAAGTTCGAAGAACAGAAGGTCAAGGGACAGGGCGAAGCCGCAACCGCCACGCCCTCGAGACCCGGACAGCGTCCAGGACAACGTCCCGGACAACGTCCTGCAGGCGCAGGCCAGAGGCTCAGCAAGAAGGCCAGAAAACGCCAGCAGAAGCAGGAAGCCACCCGCAGACCGGCACCGGTGCCGCGTCCGGCCCGCACCGTCGAGTTCCGGGATGGCGTCAAGCCCGAGGGACCCATCATCCTTTCGGAAATGGTCACCGTCCGAGAGTTGGCCGAGAAGCTCAACGTCACGGCCAAGGACCTCCTGGCCATGCTGATCCAGCGAGGCATGATGGTCACGACCAATCAGGCCCTGCCCCACGAGCTGGCCGAGGAAATCTGTACGGAACTCGAGGTGGATGCGATGGTTGCAACCGCCGAAGAGCTTGTGGACTATGAACGCGAAGAGGCAATTGAGACCACCGGGCCCATGGTATCCAGACCTCCGGTCGTCACCGTCATGGGCCACGTCGACCACGGAAAGACCTCACTGTTGGATGCACTTCGCTCCAGCCGCATCGCAGAAAGCGAAGCGGGCGGCATCACCCAGCACGTTGGGGCATCAAAGATCGAGACCGAGGACGGCCGAGTTGTCGTCTTCGTCGACACGCCCGGACACGAGGCTTTCACCAAGATGAGAGCTCGTGGCGCGCAGGTCACCGATATCGTCGTTCTGGTCGTCGCCGCAGACGACGGAGTCATGCCCCAGACAAAAGAAGCGATCAACCACGCCCGGGCAGCCAATGTTCCCCTGATCGTGGCGATGAACAAGATCGACAAGAACAACGCGGCGCCGGACAGGGTCAAGCAGCAGCTTTCCGAGGTCGAAATCCTGGTCGAAGACTGGGGTGGCGAGGTGCCCTGCGTGGCCGTTTCGGCCAAGACCCAGGAAGGCATTCCGGAACTCCTGGACATGATCCTGCTGGTTGCCGAGATGAAAGAACTCAAGGCAACAGTCGAAGGCGCCGCCCGAGGCATCATCCTTGAGGCCCGTATCGAAAAGGGCCGAGGCACCGTGGCGACAGTGGTCATCCAGCACGGAACGCTCAAGGTCGGCGACCCCTACTTCTGCGGTTCAACCTGGGGCCGCGTTCGGGCCCTGGCCGACGAGAACGGGAAACGCGTCGATACCGCCGGTCCATCGGATCCGGTCGAGGTCATGGGCTTCGACGGTGTTCCCAATGCCGGCGATATTCTCCAGGTCGTCGAGAATGAGGAGAAGGCTCTCGAAGTCGCCTCCTTCAGAAGCCTGAAGGAGAGGGAAGAGAGTTTTGCCTCCCAACGGAAGGTCTCGCTTGAGAATCTCTTTGACCACATTTCGGCCGGCGACCAGAAAGAACTCAACGTCGTCATCAAGGCCGACGTGCAGGGCTCCGTCGAGGTGCTCCGGGAGGCGATGGCCGGCCTCGGTACCGACGAGGTCACCATCAACGTCCTTCACGGGTCGGTGGGCGCCGTCACAACCAACGACGTCATGCTGGCAACAGCGTCAAACGCAATCATCATCGGCTTCAACGTCAGGCCGGAGAGGACAGCCAAGAACCTCGCCGAGACCGAGAAGGTCGACATCAGGCTCTACACCGTCATCTACAATTTGATCGACGACATCAAGAAGGCGATGGTCGGACTGCTCGATCCGGAATTCGAGGAGAAGGAACTGGGACGGGCCGAGGTTCGGGAAGTCTTCAAGGTTCCCAAGGTTGGTTCCATCGCCGGATCCCATGTGCTCGAAGGTGTGATCCGCCGCGATGCCAAGATCCGTCTCTTGCGGGATAACGTCGTCATTCACGAAGGTGCGGTCGGATCCTTGAGACGATTCAAGGATGACGCATCCGAGGTGCGCCAGGGATTCGATTGCGGCATCAGTTTTGAGAAGTACAACGACATCAAGGAAGGCGACATCATCGAAGCCTTCACGATGGTCGAAATCGAGCGAGAGCTGTAGAGCGAACGCTTTCCAGGGCGAATCAGCCCCCTCGTCGGGGCTGACGACCCGTGCGAGGTTGCTCATGAACACAGATGCCAGCTTTTATGTCGGAATCGGCCGATTGGAACTCCACGTCCCCGGGGCCCGGAGCCTCAAGGAAAAGAGAAGCCACACCCGGTCACTGATTGAACGAATCCGGAGCCGGCACCAGGTATTGGTCAGCGAAGTCGGGCACCAGGACCTCTACCAGCGCGCCGCCTTCGCCGTCTGTGCCTTCTCGGCGGACTCGGTAGACGTCGAGTCCCGGCTTCGTCGAGTGGAACGAACCATCGACGAGAACTGGTCCGGGAACGTCCTCTTGTGGGACGTCGAAATCATTCAGGTATGATGGGGAGCTGTCAGCTAAAGGCTGTCAGCTATCGGCTATCAGCTGTCAGCTGTCAGCAGCAATCGACCATCAGTCGGCGGCTGTTCATTCAAAAGGAGAACTCATGTCCCATCAGGCATTTGATCGAAATCAGCGTTTGGCGTCCGAGATTCGGACCGTGCTGTCGGAGGCTTTGATCCACAAGGTCAACGATCCAAGACTCGAGGGCGTCGTAATCTCGGTCGTTCGCCTCAACCGGGACAAGACCCGTGCGAAGATTTTCTTCTCGGTCGTTGGAGACGACGAAAGGGAACGCCAGGCAGCCGACGGATTCCAGGCCGCATCGCCATTTTTGCGCCGCCAACTGGGTCTTCAGATGCGTCTGAGATCCCTCCCGGAACTCGAGTTCACCAGGGACGACTCCTATGCATACGGCGACAAGCTCGAACGGCTTTTCGATCAGCTGCACGCCGATGGCGTCTTCCCCCGTGAGGAGACTCCGGACGACGCCTCATGAGCCGACTGCACACTCCCGCAGAGATCGTTGAGCGCCTCCGGCGCTGTCACAGGGTTCTGATCACGGGCCACCGCAATCCCGATGGTGACTGTCTCGGTGGCGCCATCGGATTTGCCGAATTGGCCGCCAAGCTCGGAGTCAAGTCGGTGATTCTCTTCCATGACGCCCTCCCGCTGGGACTCAAGGAACTCCCCGGCGCCGAGGCAGTGACAATTGCGGAGAACCTTCCCGACGATTTCCCGATCGCTTTCGATGCGGTCGTGACCATGGAGTGCCCCGGACTGGACCGTACCGGTTTCGAAGATCTCCACCGAGTCCCGATCCTCAATATTGATCATCACAAGGACAACGACCGTTTCGGCGACCTCAACTTCCTCGACGAGGACAGTCCGGCAGTCGGCGAAATGGTCTGGCGGTTGTTTGAGATTTCCCCGGTCCAACCTTCGAAGGACGCGGCGACTGCCCTCTTTGCCGCGCTGTCCACCGATACCGGAGACTTCCGCTACTCAAACGCAACCGGGACGGCCTTTCGGGCCGCCGCCGAAATGGTCGAGTGGGGCGCAGACCCGACTCTGGTTTCAGAGCTGGTCCATGAGCGCAGGTCACTGGGATCAGTACGACTCGAAGCCGAAGCCCTGTCGACCCTGGAAATGCACAGTTCAAACCAACTGGCCATCATTGCGGTCGGCCCCGAAGCCTTTGAACGCGCCGGCGCCACGGACGCCGACACCGACCAGATCGTCAACGTTCCCCGGTCGATCGCCGGAGTAGAGATCGTTGCCTTTCTCAAACAGACCGAGGCCGGCGTCGTCCGCGTCAGCCTGCGTTCGAGAGGAATGACCGACGTTCGGAGTGTGGCCACCTCATTCGGAGGTGGCGGCCACACCAACGCCGCCGGCTGTTCGATCGACGGTGACCTGGACACCGCTCGCGAGAAGCTCCTCCCAAAACTCAAAGCCCTGCTGGAGAACAGCTGATGAGCCGACGACGACCCTCTCGATGGAACGGACTCTTACCCGTCTACAAGAAGACCGGCCCCACCTCTCACGATATCGTTGACATCGCACGGCGCAGCCTCAAGGAAAGGCGCATCGGCCATACGGGAACCCTGGATCCGATGGCCGAGGGTCTGCTCCTTCTCTGCGTCGGTCGTGCAACCCGGCTCCAGCAGTACCTCCTCAAGTGGGACAAGGCCTATCGCGGCCGGGTCAGGCTGGGCTGGGCAACCGACACCTACGACGCCGAGGGCGAACGAGTTGGTGACACCATCCAGCCGGAAACCATCTCTCCCGAGCGAATTCTCGAACTTGAGGACCGCTTCTCGGGGCACTTCGATCAGGTTCCGCCCAGATACTCCGCCAAAAAGGTCGGTGGGAAAAAGGCCTACGAGCTGGCCCGCTCAGGACAGGACGTCGAAATCGAACCGAAATCCGTCCACGTCCACTCCCTGCACCTCGTCCAGGAAGAGAATGAAAACCTGATCGTCGAAGTCGAGACCGAGAGCGGATTCTACGTACGATCCCTGGCTCATGACCTCGGAGTCGAACTCGGCTGGGGCGCCCATCTCAGGCGTCTCGAACGGACTCGAATCGGACCCTTTCAGGCGGACAACGCCATTCACCAGGAACAGCTCGAGACTGCGCCGGATCCAGAAAGTGTCATCGAAGGACCCCATTGGATCCCCCTTGAGAAGATCCCCCTGCCTTTCCCCTCGGTCGAAGTCAATCCGACCGCGGCCTCTCATTTCACCCATGGGCAGGAGGTCGTCATCCTGCGAATGGAGAACGATCTCCTCAAAGACAAGGGCCCGGTCGCGGTTCGTAGAGGGGACGAATTGCTGGGCATCGGCGAAATCACCTCAATCGTCGCCCGGGGCCGGACGATCACCGTCCAACCGTCACTGGTGCTGGTGGCACAGGACAGCTAAGGCGCCGGCCACGGCAACCGCTCTATCCGGCGGGCGATTGAGGCTGAAGGCTCTCCTGTTTATTCGTTTGCTCATGCTGAGGGAGTACTATCACACGAGGAACGGTGCGAGGCCCGCGGACAAATATCATCCACCTCATCGCTGCACGTCTTCTCGGTGAAGAGCCGCCCACTCCATATACTGGGGCAACCCCCAAAAAGCCTGGGCAAAGTCAATCGAACGGTAACCATCAGAATCGGGAATACTGACATCGGCACCGGCTGCCACGAGGTACTTGACACACCGACGAAAATTGCCGCAGGACCGGGTCACGTTGAGGCCTTGAAAAGCGTGGTGCAACGCTGTCCGGCCATCGATGTCTTGTATGTCCAGATCAGCTCCACGGTCAATCAGCAACCTCTTTGTCTGATACAGATCGAAGGACACAACAGTATGGAAAACCCCGGATTTGGGCGCAGAATCCTATTCTTGCCCGAACCCGAAATTATTGCGTCCCAAACCACTTCCTGGTATGGTGTCGTGGCCTCCTCGCCATCGGAGGAACAACGGAGGAATGATGAGTCATTTTGACGCCCAGAAAGAAACCATTATCGAGGAATTCAAAACCCACACCGGAGACACAGGGTCTCCGGAAGTTCAGATCGCGCTGCTGACCCGGCGCATCCAGTACCTGACCGAGCACTTCAAGACGTTCAAGAAGGATTTCCACTCCCGGCGAGGCCTGCTTCGCCTGGTGGGACGCCGTCGCCGTCTGCTCGACTACCTCAAGAACAAGGATATTACGCGCTATCGCTCCTTGGTGGAACGCCTCGGCCTTCGCGGCTGACGGCCGGCCTTGAGGCGCCGATTCGCGGCGTCTCGGCCTCCGCCTCACGACCCCGTCGGCAGACCCCCGACGGCAGAAGATCGGAAAAAATATGACTGTGACAACTAAATCTCTCACTCTGGGTGACAAGACCCTCTCTTTTGAGTTGGGTAAAATTGCCAAACAGGCCGCAGGCTCGGTCGTCGTACGCCTTGACGACACCATGGTCCTGGTGACCGCCTGCGGGGCCGACGAACCCCGGAGTGGGGCCGACTTCCTCCCCCTGACCGTCGACTACCGAGAAAACACCTATGCCGGCGGCCGAATCCCCGGTGGATTCTTCAAGCGGGAAGGGCGTCCGACCGAGAAAGAAACCCTGACCTGCCGCGTCATCGACCGCGGCCTTCGCCCGCAGTTCCCCGACGGCTACTTCGTCGAAACCCAGGTGATCGGCTGGGTCCTCTCCGCCGACAACGATAACGACCCCGACGTCCTGGCGATGAACGGCGCCTCGATTGCGCTGATGGTTGCCGGAGGCATTCCCTTCGAGAACCCGCTTGGCGCGGTCCGAATCGGCAGGGTGGACGGCGAGTTCGTCCTCTTCCCGACCTACGCCCAGCGCGAGGCCTCCGACCTCGATCTCGTTGTTTCGGGCACCGAGAACGCCATTGCCATGGTGGAATGCGGTGCCAATGAACTTCCCGAGAGCATCATCATCGATGCCCTGGAGTTGGCTCACGGCGAGATCAAACGCCTGATCGCTCTCCAGCACGAAATCGCCGCCGAGCGCGGCGTTGTCAAGGTGCCCTTCGAAGCCCCCGCCGCTCCATGGCCTGCCGGTTTCGACGATGAGGTCCGCACCCAGTGGAAAGCCGAGTTGACCGAGGCGATGCACGTCAAGGGCAAGTTCGAGCAGAAGGATGCAATCAACGCCGTTCGAGCAAAGGCCCTCGAAGCCCTGTCCGAGGACGAGGTCGACGAGAAGACCTCCTGGGTCAAGGGCGTCTTCCGCCTGATGACCAAGGAGATCACCCGAGAGACCATTCTCGGAGAGAAAAAGCGTCTCGACGGCCGTGCGTTTGACGAGATCAGACCGATCGCGT
>CAYSHZ010000001.1:39164-40440 GCA_964430905.1 uncultured Thermoanaerobaculia bacterium
GATCGCGTGTGAGGTCGGCTTTCTGCCCCGCTCCCACGGCTCGGCCCTCTTCACCCGTGGAGAGACCCAGGCGATCGTCACCTGCACCCTTGGCGTGTCCGAGGACCGGCAGTTGATCGAGAGCTACAAGGGCGAATGGAAAGAGCCCTTCATGCTCCACTACAACTTTCCGCCATTCTCGGTCGGCGAAGCCCGCTTCCTCAGAGGCGCAGGCCGACGCGAGATCGGTCACGGCAATCTGGCCCGCCGGGCCCTTCTCCCGGTGCTCCCCAAAGACGAGGCCTTCCCCTACACCATGAGGATCGTCTCCGACATCACCGAGAGCAACGGCTCCTCGTCGATGGCTTCGGTCTGCGGTGGTTCCCTTGCGATGATGGATGCGGGTGCGCCTCTTTCGGCCGCCGTTGCCGGCGTCGCGATGGGCCTTGTCTCCGACGGCGAACGCCACGCCGTTCTGTCCGATATCGCCGGGCAGGAAGACCACTACGGTGACATGGACTTCAAGGTCACCGGAACATCCGAGGGTATTACCGCCCTGCAGATGGACATCAAGGTCTCAGGGCTGGCCCGGCAGATCCTCGAGCAGGCGCTGGAGCAGGCCAAGCAGGGCCGCCTCCACATCCTGGGCATCATGAAGGATGCCATCTCCGAGGGCCGCGACGAGGTTTCGCCTTACGCGCCACGTATCTACTCGATCAAGATCGATGTCGAGCAGATCCGCAACGTCATCGGCGCCGGCGGCAAAACCATCCGCTCGATCGTCGAGCAGACCGGCGCCCGGATCAACGTCGAAGACGACGGCACGATCCAGATTTCCACCTCGGACGGCGCTGCGGCCGAAAAGGCAATTGCCATCATCGAGGGTCTGACCAAGGTTCCCGAGATCGGCGAGGAATTCGACGGCGTCGTCAAGCGCCTCGAGCCCTACGGAGCCTTCGTCGAGATCCTCCCCAACCAGGATGGTCTGGTCCACATCTCCGAGGTCGCCATGGAACGGATCCCGGATATTCGCGACGTCCTGACCCTGGGCGATGCAATGCGGGTTCGGATCATCGACATTGATGGTCAGGACCGCATCAAGCTCTCCCGCCGGGTCATCCTCGAAGACGAGGCCCGTGCCCGCGGTGAGGACATCCCCGAGCGCGACCCCGTCGGCGATCGCCGAGGCGGACGTCCGGGCGGCGGAGGTCGAGACCGGGACCGCAAAGGCGGCCGCGACAGGGATCGCAGACCCCGACGATAAGCACCAAACCCGGCGGGCAACCGCCGGGTTTTT
>CAYSHZ010000002.1:0-34352 GCA_964430905.1 uncultured Thermoanaerobaculia bacterium
GTCGAGGGCGAGGCTGAATGGGTATAAACCCTTTAGTCCCCTCGGCTTACCCGACTTCAGCTACGATTTCATCGTCAGAGGCTTCAGTGATCCCAATAACGACAATCACAACCGTGTCGTAGGTGATCCCAGCATGGTCGTTACGGGGCTCACCGGGGACAGCGGTTGTTTGGCGCCAACAGTTTCGGTCACGGGACATGATCCATGGTCACTGACAGTCAATGAAGATTTTGACTTTTATCGCTGGAGCACCGGCGACTACGGACAAACGATCGAGGTCTCGCCGGATGTGCCCACATGGTATTGGGTGGAGACGTCAATCACAGGGCCGTGTGACGAATATGCCACGGTCCTCGTCGAGCCGACACGGATTTTCTCCGATGGATTTGAAGACGGCGACACCCAGGCCTGGTCAGGAACTCAGAATTGATCCCCTGAAGAGCTTTTTGAATGGACGGTTCAGGCTTCGTGACACCCATGCAATTCATCCTATGAATTGCTGGCGGAGGGAAAGGGATTCGAACCCTTGGAGACTTGCACCTCACTGGTTTTCAAGACCAGCGCCTTCGACCACTCGGCCATCCCTCCGTGTCGCATCAGGCCCGGTTTTTGATCCGGGCTGGGTGATACTTTACAGGTAACCGGGTAGTACGTACAATACCGGTCCCACTCGGTGAGGTGCTGGAGTGGTTGAACAGGGCCGCCTGCTAAGCGGCTGTCCGTGGAGACGCGGACCGCGGGTTCGAATCCCGCCCTCACCGCCATTCGATTCACGCCGCCTTCGGGGCGGCGTTTTTTGGAGAGATCATGAGTAACACCGTCAGAACACGCATTGCGCCCTCGCCGACGGGAGATCCCCACGTCGGTACGGCCTACGTCGCCCTGTTCAACTACGCCCTGGCCAAGAAGCACGGGGGCCAGTTCATCCTTCGGATCGAAGACACCGACAGGGTGCGTTCCAACACCGCCAGCGAGGAGATGATCTTCGAAGCCCTGCGTTGGCTGGGCCTGGAGTGGGACGAAGGACCGGATGTCGGTGGTCCCCATGGTCCCTACCGCCAGAGCGAGCGCTCGGAGATCTACACGAAACACGTGGAGCAACTGGTGGCTTCGGGCGATGCCTACCCCTGTTTCTGTACGCGGGAACGCCTGACGGAGCTTCGGGCCCATCAGCGCGAGAACAAGCTGCCGCTGGGATACGACGGTCACTGTCGGCAGCTTTCCCCTGAAGAAGCTGCAGCCCGCCGTGCGGCCGGCGAGGAGCACGTGATCCGACTGGCGATGCCCGATGAGGGTGAGAGCACGGTTACGGATCTCTTGAGAGGCGAGATCACAATCGACAACGCCCAGGTCGATGACCAGGTCTTGGTCAAGTCGGACGGTTTTCCCACCTACCATCTGGCCAACGTCGTCGATGATCATCTGATGGGTATCACCCATGTCATTCGGGCCGAGGAGTGGATCTCGTCGTTGCCCAAGCATGTGCGCCTGTACGAGGCCTTTGGCTGGGATCTCCCGGTCTTCTGCCATCTGCCCCTGCTGCGCAACGCCGACAAGTCGAAGATCTCCAAGCGCAAGAACCCGGTCAGTCTCAATCACTTCAAGCGCGCGGGCATTCTGCCGGAGGCGATGCTCAACTATCTGGCCCTAATGGGCTGGACGATGCCGGACGAGCGCGAGGAGTTCTCGCGCGAGGAGTTCATCTCCGAGTTCACGCTGGAGCGAATTTCCCTGGGCGGACCGGTCTTCGATCTCCAGAAGCTGACGTGGCTCAATGGCAAGTACATCCGGGATCTCTCCCCGACCGAGATTCTCCAGCGCCTCAAGGAGCAATGGCTGTCGGACGACTACCTGCTCGAGGTCCTGCCCCTGGCGCACGAGAGAATTGACACGCTGCAGGATTTCTTCGCCTACGCCGCGTTCTTTTTCACCGGTGATGTCGAGTATGACGAGAAGGCCAAGACCAAGCTTCTGGCCAAGGGGCGCACCGGCCCCCAGACGGCCAAGCTCTTTCGGGGACTCCTGGAGGATTTCCTGGATCCCATCCTGCTCTGGACGGTCGAGAGCGTCGAGGACGCCCTGCGCCGTTTCTGCAAGAAGAACGAGCTGACGCCGAAGGAGATCTTCATGCCCGTGCGGGTCGCCGTCACCGGACGCACGGCCACACCGCCGCTGTTCGATACGATGGCGGTCCTGGGCAAGGAAGTCTGCCGGAGCCGAATCCGTCATGCCATGGAAGTGTTGAGGACGATCAAATGAACGATGAAACGAAGACCACGGAAACTGTTGAGAGCCTGGACTTCATCAGGCGCCAGATTGTCGAGGACGTCGAAAATGGCGTCAACGGGGGGCGGGTCCTGACCCGGTTCCCGCCCGAACCCAACGGTTACCTCCATATCGGTCATGCCAAGGCGATCTGCCTCAGCTACGGTATCGCCGAAGAGTACGGCTTTACACCCAATCTCCGCTTCGACGACACCAATCCGATCAAGGAAGAGGACGAGTATGTCGAGGCGATCAAGCGTGACATCGCCTGGTTGGGCTTCGACTGGGGGACAAACGAGTTCTTCACCTCGGATTATTTCGCCCAGCTCTTCGAGTGGGCGGAGCTTCTGATCACCAGGGGCAAGGCCTACGTCTGCGATCTCTCCGGAGACGAGATCAAGGCGACTCGCGGCACCCTGACGAAGGCCGGCTCCTTCAGCCCCTATCGTGACCGGTCGGTCGAGGAGAACCTCGACCTCTTCCGGCGCATGAAGGCCGGAGAATTCCCCGACGGCAGTCGGACCCTGAGGGCCAAGATCGATATGGCGGCGCCCAATCTCAATCTGCGGGACCCGGTGATGTACCGGATTCTGCACGCCGAACACCACCGGACAGGCGGCGAGTGGTGCATCTACCCGATGTATGACTGGGCCCACGGCCAGTCGGATGCGATCGAGAAGATCACGCATTCCCTGTGTTCGCTGGAGTTCGAGAACCACCGACCCCTGTATGACTGGTACCTCGATGCGATTGGCATCGAGGAGAGGCCGCGACAGATCGAGTTTGCCCGCCTCAACCTCAACTACACGATGATGTCCAAGCGCAAGCTCCTGCAGCTGGTCGAGGAGGACCTGGTCTCGGGCTGGGACGATCCGCGGATGCCGACGCTCTCGGGTCTCAGGCGGCGTGGCTACACGCCGGAGGCGATCCGCAGCTTCGCCGAAAGGGTCGGGGTTGCAAAGCGTGACAGCGTGGTGGATATTGCCCTCCTGGAGTGGGCCATCCGGGATCATCTCAACACGACTGCGCCTCGGGTGATGGGGGTTCTGCGACCCCTCAAGGTCGTCATCGAGAACTATCCAGAAGACCAGATGGACGAATTCGACGCTCCCTATCTGCCCGACGCTCCCGAGCGAATGGGGTCCCGCAAGGTGCCTTTCTCGCGCGAGATCTGGGTCGAACGGACAGACTTCATGGAGGAGCCCTTTCGGAAGTTCTGGCGTCTGGCTCCGGGCCGCGAGGTGCGCCTGCGCTGGGCCTACCTCGTGACCTGCACGGGCGTCGTCAAGAATGACGAGGGTGAGGTAATCGAGGTGCGGTGTACCTACGATCCCGAAAGCCGCGGCGGCAGTGCTCCTGATGGGCGCAAGGTTCGGGGTACGATCCACTGGGTCTCCGCCAAACACGCCCTCGATGCCGAAGTCAGGCTCTATGACCGGCTGTTCAACGATGCTGCCCCGGGGACCGGAGGGGTCGATTTCAGGGAACAACTCAATCCTGACAGCCTCGAGGTTTTGGCCGCCAAGGTTGAGCCCAGTCTGGCGACGGCCAACGGGGAATGTCGGGTGCAGTTCGAGCGCCAGGGCTATTTCATCACCGACATGGTCGATCACGGGCCGGACCATCTGGTCTTCAACCGCACCGTGCCCCTGAGGGACTCCTGGGCCAAGATGGCGAAGCGCTGAAGCTCGTCTCCCTCAGCCCTGAAACGCCTCCAGAACACCGAGCGCCTCGGCGACATCGGCTTCGGTGTGGGCGGCGTTGATCTGGACGCGGATGGTGTCGTCACCTTTGGGAACGACGGGGAAGGCCAGACCGACGACGAGGACGCCGCCATCGAAGAAGTGCTTGACGAGTTTCTTGGTACGCTCGGTGTCCCGGACGAGCAGAGGCACGACCGGATGGGGGCCGTCAATGCTCTCCCAGCCGAGGTCGGCGATGCCCTGACGGAACTGGGCGACCCGTGCGTGGAGGTGTTTCAGGAGCCTGAGCCCCTCGTCACTGTCAGTGATCTCAAGCGCCTTGGAGGCCGCAGCGCAGTCGGCAACGCTCAGAGGATTGGTGTAGATGTAGGTGTCGGCCTTCTGGCGGATGGCTTCGGTCAGTTCTGCAGAGCCTGCGACGAAGCCCCCGTTGACACCGAAGGCCTTGCCGAAGGTTCCAACGATGATGTCGGCCTGCCGCCCGCAGAAGTCCTCGGTACCCCGACCGGTGGCGCCGTAGGCACCGATGCCGTGGGAGTCGTCAACAACGGTGATAAGTCCGGCGGGGAAACGATCCCGGTGTGGTTGGCATCGGCGATGGATCTCATCGAGGGGGGCATTGTCGCCGCGCATCGAGAAGATGCCGTCGAAGATGACGATGACCCGCTCCATGCCTTCGGGCACCTGTTCCAGACACCGGCTCAGATCGTCCATGTCGTTGTGGGCGTAGATCGCCTTGTTCTCGCGGGGAACACCGGCGATGCGCATCGCCCGGATGATCGAATTGTGGTTGAGGGCGTCGCCGACCCAGTAGGTCTTGGGGCCGCTGAGGGCCAGGCTCAGGCCGAGATTGGAGGTGTAGGCGGAGTTGAAGATCTTGGCCGAAGCCTTGCCAGTGAATGCCGCGACCCGTTCTTCGAGTTCGACGTGGTGCGAGAAGGTGCCGTCGATGAAGCGAACAGCGCCGGGGCCGACGCCAAAATCGTGGGCGGCCTGATCGGCGGCTTCCATCACCTCGGGGTGGAAAGAAAGACTGAGGTAGGAGTTGGAATTCATCCGGATGAAGTCGTGATCGGACCCCTTGAGCCGGTAGCGCGGACCGCGGTTTCCTTCAGGCGGCTCATAGCCGACGATGATGCGTTCCGGCGCCTTGGAACGTCCTTCTTTTGTCAGTTGCTCGATCTCGGTGATCAGGGTGGCGTTGAGTTTTTCCAGGCTCATTTCGATACCTCCAACGGTCGGCGAAAGGGTACCATCACCCCGGAGCGCAGATCGTATTGGCTGCCGGGATTATCGACCGAATCAGGGGTGGTCCGCCAATCCGGTCCACGCTCCGAGGTATTGCGCTGCGCGCAGGGGTTGTGTGGAAAGGGTGTCGTGTGAATTCAAGCTGAGCAGCGGTAGGATGTTCGTGTTCATGAAACGCTTGGCCCTGTCTTTCGTGTCGCTGCTGGTTCTCCTGGTTTTCTTCGAGGGGTCTTTGCGGGTCCGGGAGGCGGGAAAGCGGCGGGAGATTCTGGCGGGCAGGACGGCTTCCAGTCTGGGAACTCTTCGGGCCGACCCCCCGCTTCTCTACACGCTCAAACCTGGGTGGAAGGGAAAATTCAACAGCTCAGGCTTTCGCGATATCGAGCGGTCACGACGCAAAGCACCGAACGTCTTCAGGCTGGCGGTGGTCGGGGACAGCGTCACGATGAAATTGTCCATTCCATTTGAGCAACTCTATGTCCGCCAGTTGGAAAAATTCCTGCGTAATGAAACCCACAACGGGAGAATCGAATGCCTCTCATTCGGGGTGACCGGATACTGCGCCGCCCAGGAATTTGCGTTGATGCAGGGAAGAGTCCTGGATTTCGAACCTGATGCCATCCTGTGGCAGTTCCATCTCAACGATGCCTCGGATCCTTTGATCGATGGGGCCAACGGTGGTCTGGCTCGGTACTACGCCCGGCCACGATCGCAAGTCGTTTCCCATTTCCGAAGGAAGATCGATCATATCCTCAAAGAGAGATACCTCCGGCGCCGCTTTCCTGGCCTCAAACAGCGTGATCTCCAACTTCAGGCGTGGCACTGGGATGAGATGGGAAGGGTGATCTCTCGGGTGAAGGAATGGTCGGTGGCCCGTGGAGTCCCGGTCCTTGTTGTCGTCTACCCATCCTGGCCGGATGATGGTGCCTGGGAGGGCTTCACCGAGGCCGACAATCAATTGTACGAAGCCTTGATTAACCGATTCAAGGCGATCGGATTCGAGACCCTGGATCTGATGACGGTCTTCAAACAATGGCCGGTGTCGGATCTGCAGCAAGAGCCTGGAGACCTCTGGCACCCCAATGCCAAAGGGCACCGCGTCATGGCCCAGGCGATTTCGCAGTGGTTGATTGAGGGGGGCCTCATCGACTGGAGAGGCGAAGAGTAAGAACTGCCGGGGGTCTTTTGTAGCCTCTCAATGTTCATCAGCCCGGAGATTCTCTCTGCAGGTGGTGTGTATAGTTGGGGCGGGGGAGTACATTCATGACCAGCTCATTGGTGAGGGTTCGCTCATCCAGGGTGATTTTTCTGCTGGTGGCTGTCCTTGCATCGACAACAGCGATCCGCCTTGTTCTGAGCTGGGAGTTCTTCGGCTTTTCAACTGGTGATGATGTGGAGATACTCCAGGCCGGTTTCTCCCGAGCCTTCGGGCTGGCCTCTTCACCGTGGGAGCTTCGTCATCTCCTGCTGCCGGATCTGCTCGTGGCGCCGGTCTTGCGATTGGTTTCGGCCATGGGCGCCGAATCAACATCGATCAAGGTGTGGGCGGCGAGCGTGCCCTTTGTCGTGCTGGCAACCCTCAATATCTTTCTGGTTTTCAGAATTGGTGTGCGGTGGTTGGGAGACGAGCGGCCCGCGCTCCTGGCAGCCTACCTGTACGGTTTCCACTGGATTCCTCTCGGTTATGGCAGTACGGTCTACCCGCGGACAGCGACGACCTTTTGTGTGCTTCTTGCAGTAGTGCTGATTTCGACAGATTCCGCGGGATGGTGGCGACCGGCCCTCGCCGGAGGGATGCTCGCCCTGGCTTTTGCCTTTCGCTTCTCCGAGGTGATCTACTTTCTGCCGTGCCTTGTACTCGTTGTAATCACCCAGGGGCAGGAGAGTTCTCGGTGGATCCGGGCTGCGGCTCTGGGTGTTGGTTTGGTTGTGGTCGCAGCCCTGGTAGTCGGTGTCGAGGACTGGTTGACCTGGGGCCGGCCGTACGCAAGTATTGAGAACTTCTTTCGCTATACCATTGTCGACAAGAACGCCTCGGCCCTGGTGCCAAATCAACCCTGGTTCTGGTATTTCTGGAGATTGCCAAAGTGGTTGCCCTTGACCTTGCTGCCATTTTTCTTCGTGCCTCAGGATCGTGATCGTGGCTTCCTGCTCCGACCGCTTCTCTTCATTGTCCTCCCTCTCGCGGTTCTTTCGGTAATTCACCACAAGGAGCTTCGTTATCTCCAGGGTGTGGCGCCTTTTTTCTGTTTGGCGGGCGCGGGATCGGCGTGGGAGTGGTGGCAGGATGGCCGGCGGCGGGTCACGGTCCTCTTGTTGGCCCTGTCGATGCTGCTGGGAATCACCGGTTTGACCTTTCTTTCGAAGACCTCAATGGCGGCGGTGATCGCAGCCCGTGATCTTGCAGCCAACCCCAACATTCAGAAAGTGGCACTGTCCCAGTCGTGGGCGTACGGATCAAATCTTTTCCTCGACGACGTTCAGATCCTCGGTCTGGGTGTCTCGCCGACGCTTGAGGAGTTGAAACGAGTTGCTCCCGGACGACAGGCGATTGCGCTTTATCAGGACGTTGTCGAAGGCAGCCCCGAACTGGCCGTATGGCTCCTTGCCAACGGTTTTTCGGACTCTGAAACCTATCGATATTCGCGCAGTCGGCCGGTGATTGTGTATCGGTCCGGAGAATAGACCGACCCATCGGAAAGAAACTCGTGCCAGGGATGTCTGCGGAAACCGTTGACAGTGGCCGGATCCCGTGGCCGATGACCGACTCCGGCGGCTGGTGGCCAATTCCGGTGACCGGCGCCGCCCCTGACCCCGCCCCGCACTGAATGCCCCGACCATCCCGGCCGATCCGGTGGCGGAGGGATCCTCAGGTTCCAGGATTCTCCATCAATTCCAGCCCTCCCATGTAGGGTCTCAGGACTTCGGGAACAACGACTGAGCCGTCTTTCTGCTGATAATTCTCCAGCACGGCAACCAGGGTCCGGCCGACGGCCAGGCCGGAGCCGTTGATCGTGTGGAGGAGGCGGGCCTTGCCGCCTTCGGAGGGCCGGTAGCGCAGGCGGGCGCGTCGGGCCTGAAAAGCACCAAAACTGGAGCAGGAGGAGATCTCTCTGTAGCGATCCTGGCCCGGCAGCCAGACCTCGAGGTCGTAGGTCTTGGTAGCGGAGAAACCGACGTCTCCGGAACACAGGGTCATGACGCGATAGGGCAGCCCGAGGCGCTGGAGAATGATCTCGGCATGGCCGGTCAGCTGTTCAAGGGCCTCGGACGAATACTGGGGGGTCGTCAGCTGGACCAGTTCGACCTTGTGAAACTGATGCTGCCGAATCAAACCACGAACATCCCGACCGTGCGAACCGGCCTCGGCCCTGAAGCAGGGCGTGAAGGCGCAGTAGCGGACGGGGAGATCAGCTTCGTCCAGGGTTTCGTCCCGGTGAATATTGGTCACCGGCACCTCGGCGGTGGGAATCAGGTAGAGGTCATGCCCCTCGATGTGGAAGAGGTCGTCGGCGAATTTCGGCAACTGGCCGGTACCCTGGAGCGAGGCACTGTTGACAAGATACGGCGTCAGAACCTCGGTGTAGCCGTGCTCTCTGGTGTGGGTGTCCATCATGAACGAGATCAGGGCACGTTCAAGCGAGGCACCGTGGCCCTTGAGGACTGCAAAGCGTGCTCCAGCCAGTTTGGCCGCTCTCTCGAAATCCAAAATACCGAGAGCGGGGCCGAGATCCCAGTGGGCCTGGGCCGGGAAATCGAATGATGGTGGCGAACCCCAGCGCCGAATCTCGGTGTTGTCGTCTTCGTTTGCGCCTTGGGGGACTGCTGGATCCAGGAGGTTGGGGATTGTCAACTCCAGGCGTTCGACCTCTTCTTCCAGTTTGGATGTCTGTTCTTCGATATCCTTGATTTGATCGCCGAGTTGGCCCATCGCGGCTCTGCGGGCCTCGGCTTCCTCTTTTTTCCCTTCGCGGAAGAGGAGGCCAATTTCTTTCGAGCCGGTGTTTCGTCTGGCCTTGAGATCCTCGAGGTCCCTCAGGAGGTCACGCCACTGGCGATCGACCTCGAGGAGTCGTTCAAGGGGCGCCTCGGTGTGGCGGTCGACAAGCATCCGCCGAATGCCGTCAGGGTCTTTACGAAAGAGTTCACGGGGCAGCATCTATACCTCCTGCTCGGGGGCAATCAGGGCGTGGTTGGGGAGGTTCCGTGAGGAACGTATACCTGGGTACCCCGGCGACATCGGATGATCTGTTGCACCAGGGCCTCGAGGTCGTCCGGATTGTTGACGAAATCGATGTCATCGGTGTTGACCACCAGAAGGGGGGTCTCCCGGTAGTGGAAGAAAAAGTATGAATAGGCCTCACTGAGGCGCTTGAGGTATTCGGGATCGATTGTGGCTTCGTAGTCCCGTCCGCGCTTGGCAATGCGCTCCATCAGAACGGGAACGGAGGCCTGCATGTAGATCACCAGGTCGGGTTTGGCGACCTCCTGCTCGAGGACCGGATACAACTTCTCGTAGACCTTGAGGTCGTCGTCGCCGAGGTTGAGATAGGCAAAGATACGATCCTTGGGAAAGGTGTAGTCAGCCAGAACCAGGTTCTGAAAGAGGTTCATCTGCCGGATCTCCCTCTGCTGCTGAAAGCGCGACAGCAGAAAATAGACCTGGACCTGGAAGGCGGCGCCGGGTCGTCCCTCGTAGAATGCCGGCAGGAACGGGTTGGAAATATCCTCCAGAACCATGACACCTTCGAACCGTTGGGCCAATATCTCAACCAGCGAGGTCTTGCCAACCCCGATGGGTCCCTCAAGGGCGATATGACGGAAGGGAATCTCGGTTTTCATCAGCCGGTTGGATTTTAACCTGTTCCCGTCCTGAACGGAGATTTTCCGTGATCTCGTCGGCAGCTCTCTCCGTGAAACTCTCCGTCCTTCGTGTTTTGGTAGCCTGAGGTCCCCAGTGGACACTCAGCGATCAACCCCCGCCAAGGGCCCGGGCAGTTACAAAAAGGGTGCCCATGACCACGGAGAGGATGCCGTTGGCGGTGAAAAATGCGGCATTGACCCGGCTGAGATCGTCTGGTGTGACCAGGGTGTGCTGCCATCCCAGCATTGCCGCGGCAGCAGCGACAGCAGCCCAGCGAAGGGGACCGCCTCCCGAGATCATGGCGAAGGACGCAAAGCCCAGCAGCGACAACAGGTGAAAAACACGGGCCAGTGCCAGTGCCCTGTTCGGTCCCAGGGCAACCGGGATCGAGTGGAGTTCGGTGGCCCTGTCGAAGACCTCATCCTGAAGAGAGTAGATGATGTCGAAGCCGGCCACCCACATCATGACGGAGAGACCCAGCACGACCGGTGGCCATGCAGGCTGACCAGATACGGCAATCCAGGCACCAATCGGAGCCAAACCCAGGGCTGCTCCCAGCCAGAGATGGGCCGTCGCAGTGAACCGCTTGGACCAGGAATAGCCCAGAAGCACCGCCAGGGTCGGAAGTGCCAGCATCAGGCACAGCGGGTTGAGGGCGGCTGCCGCAAGAACAAAAACGGTGGAGCTTCCGATGGTCACAACCCAAACGAATCGGCGGCTCAGGCGCCCTCCGGGAAGGGACCGGTCGGCCGTCCTGGGATTGAGGCCGTCGATGTGGTGATCGACCAGCCGGTTGAAGGCCATGGCAGCCGTTCTTGCTGCAACCATGGCGAGGAGGACCAGAAGCCAGACCATCAGTGGTGGCCACCCGTCCGTCGGAGCGCCAACCAGAGCAATCACCGCAAAGGGCAGGGCAAAGACCGTGTGCTGGAATTTGATCATCTCGCCGGTTTCGCGGAGGTCGTTGAAGAACCTCATCAGCCCTTCCACCGAAGGTCTTTTCGATCGATGTGAATGTCCAGTACATCCAGAACCCTGATGCAGTAGTGGTCAAGGAAATCCGTGTACGCCGTCTGGATATCAGGTCTGAGATAGAAGGCGGGCAGGGGCGGCATGATCGTGGCCCCGGCCCGGGACAGCCGGAGGAGGTTCTCCAGGAGAATCTCCGACATCGGAGTTTCCCGGATGCCCAGGATCAGTGGCCACCGCTGTTTGAGTGCAACATCCATCGCCCTCTGAAGGAGCCCGCGAGAAATACCGTGGGCGGCAGCGCCCGCAGTGCCGGCGGAGCAGGGCAATACAACCGTACCTACAAGAGGGTTGGACCCGGAGGCGATCGGCGCCCCAAGATCGTCATCGGACCAGGCCTTGATTGCGGTGGCGCCGTCATGGAATTCCACCAGCCGATCACGGAATGCTGCGCTGGAGGCCCAGTCCGGGCCCAGTTCTACGGTGAGGACCTGGGTAGCCGGTGAGCTGACGACGAGGTGGAGGGTGTCCAATCGGGCATGTTCCAGGACGAGTTTCGCGAGGTGGGTTGCGAGGACCATACCCGAGGCGCCCGAGATCAGCAGGGCCATCTCTCGCTGGGAGGGAGTGTCATCGACAGCAGGAGCCTGGCGTTTCATCCCGGCATGGTACCGCGGTCGCTTGACTGTGGTGTTTGAAAAATCTCCGGCGTCATAAATTTCTCCATCTCCCTCGGGACTCTTTTCGGTTGATCCGCGCAGAATTTTCTGTCGATGTTCAGGGGTCGGTCTTGACCGTCTTGGGGTTATAAGTCTTTTAAATTTAAAGCATTAAAACAGTATTCGATCATTGGCACGGGCATTGCCTTTAGAGAGGGCAGAGACGAAAGGAGGCCCGCGAGATGAACACAGGCTAACGGCAGCAGAAACCCATTTCCATCAACCAACAGAACTCATTCAACAAGGAGACACAATGAAGAAACTGATTCCGATCATCGTTCTTGTCCTGATGGCCGTCACGACCGTCGCAATCGCCGCCGATTCCGGCCCTGCCGGAGTTGTCAACGTCAACACCGCCACGGCGGACGAACTCCAGCTTCTGCCTCGAGTCGGTCCGGCGCTGGCGGGACGGATCCTTGATTTCCGAGACGCCAATGGGCCATTTGAGGGCGTTGAAGAGTTGGTTGCGGTCCGAGGAATCGGCGAGACCTCTCTCGAAAAACTCAAGCCCTTCGTGACCGTCAATGGGAAAACGACGTTGACCCAGAAGGTCAATTTGCCTCGGAAGTCTTCTCAAACGACAAGTTGAACCCAAGACAAGGAGAGTGATTTAACAATTCTACAAACAGCAGCGTGGACGGAAATGCGGTCCTCCGGGGCCGCGTTTTTTCGCCCCCGGGGGGGATAGAACATGAAACAGCATGGTCAGACATTGGTGGAAACGGTCATTGTATTGGTTTTGATGGGGTTGATTTCAATCATTGCATTGCCGGCTCTGGGGACGGCCCGGCGGAGGGCGGCCCTGGGGAAGGTCACTGAGCAGGTCCGATCCCAGATGTGGCGGGCCCGCTCGAATGCGATGATGAGCGGGAGAGCGACGGCCCTGGTTTTCGACCGGAATGCGAACGGGGCGTGGCGGTGCACCGTGGTTCAGGATGGTGATGGCGATGGAGTCCGGCGGAGTGACATTGTCTCCGGTTGCGATTATCAAGTCGGGAAGGTGATGGAGCTTGAATCGAACAGGGCAAGGCTTGGCTTTGTCCAAGGCTGTGACGTTCCGGACCCGGGTGGCACTGGGGTGTTGGGAGGCGATTTTGAGGATCCGGTCAGGGCCGGGGCAGGGGATATTCTGACGTTCGCACCCGGGGGATCAGCGACCTCCGCAACCCTGTATTTTTCGGATGGTCACGAGATGATGCGGGCGATCCGAATCTACGGTGTCACCGGCCGTCTGAGAGTCCTTCGGTGGCAGGTTGGATGGGATCGGTGGCGACTTACGGGGTTGTAACCCGAACCTCGTCGGTGACTTTTTCGCCTGGCGAGACGATGGTATTTCCCAACACTACCGACCGGATGATCCTGGCTCCTGCGCCGATCAGGGCGCCGTGACTGATGATCGATTCGCTGATGACGGCATCGGATTCGATCGTGACGTCCATTCCGATCAAGGTCCTGTTGAGGACTAGATTCCGAGGCAGGGTTGCCGAGGGGTGGACGTCATTTCGGTCGCCAAGGAGAGAGACCACAGCCTCGAGATACTCTGAGGGTGTGCCGACCTCCCGCCAGTGGCCGGACAGTACGACACCGCCGAGACGTGCCCGTGATCCCGCCGGGAGCCAGAGAGCCGGTTTGATGCCGGAGGGCGTCGTCTCCAGGGTGTCCAGTGCCTCCCGAGAAATGATCATCACGCCGGGATAGAGCCAAGGCGCCTCTCCGGCCGCAGGCCTTCCAAGGGGGAGAATCGAGCTGACCAGACCTTTCCGGTCGAGCAGGACTCGGGACCAGCGTTCGGGGTCCAAATGGGGCAGCAGCCCGAGTGTGACCAGATCATTGGAGGCCGTGTGCCTGGCAAACAACTCGTCTAGATTGAGATTAAGGATTCCGTCGCCATTGACGACCAGAACCGGGCCGTCGGAACCGAGGAGACCGCGGTCCCGGGCCAAGGCCAAGCCTCCGGCGGTCTCCATCAGCTGTTCTTCCCGGGAAAAGTGAAGACTGAGCCCGGGTGGAGAGGCCTCGATGGCGGCCTCCTCCATCGTCGGGGCCAACCACCAGCTGTTAAGTACGGCCGTTCGAATTCCCGATGTGGCAACCAGGCGCAGGGCCCGGGACACTACCGGCCCGCCGGGAACGGGCAGGGCCGGTTTCGGCAGAAAATCGGACAGTGGTTGCATCCGCCGCCCCCGCCCGGCGGCGAAGATCATGGCAACGGGAGGAATGAGGTCCGGCATTCGATTCATTATCCACGATTCACGGCACGTTACTGAACACTCGGCGGTTGTTGAAGGCGGGGTGTCGGTGGTTTCGAGGGCGGGATCTATTCAATTGAGCTTCATCCAATGCCGTTTCAATAAATCGGTTGTGCGTGGTGCGCAATATGCTACAGTATTGGTGTGATCAAGACATTCCGGCACAAGGGTCTGCAACGGTACTTCGAAACGGGCAGCAAGGCCGGAATCCAAGCCGATCAGGAAGGGAGACTCAGGATGCGCTTGGCTGCGCTGGAAACCGCGACGTGTATCGAGGACATGGACCTGCCTGGATTTCGCCTTCATCTGCTCAAGGGGGATCGAAAGGGACTCTGGGCCATCAATGTCAGCAAGAACTGGCGAATTGTTTTCTCCTTTGAAGGTGGCAACGTGTTCGTCGTGGACTACGAGGATTACCACTGATGAGCATGCATAATCCGCCCCATCCAGGTGTCTTTATCCGTGATGTGTTTTTGGCCCATCTGGACATCAGCTGCCGAAGTGTGGCATTGAAGCTCGGAGTTTCTCCATCCACCTTTCTTCGGCTGGTTCAAGGCCGGAGTGGGGTCAGCCCCGAAATGGCACTTCGTCTGTCAAAGGGACTCGGGCGATCCCCAGAGAGCTGGCTTGCAATGCAGGACAACTACGATCTCTGGAACGCACGGAACACTGTCGATCTCGACGGTGTTGAGCCTATTCTGACCTCGGGATAGCTGATCGCCGACAGCTTCTGTACCATGGCCCCATGCGACATGTCGTCTATGGGACTGCCGGCCACATCGACCATGGAAAGACCGCACTGGTCAAGGCGCTGACCGGTACCGACTGCGATCGTTTGCCCGAGGAACGGGAACGGGGAATCACGATCGATCTTGGCTTTGCGGCCTTGACACACTCGGCCGGTGAACTGCATTTCGTCGATGTTCCCGGACACGAACGGCTGGTCCACACGATGATTGCGGGCGCATCGGGCATCGATCTGGCGCTGCTGGTTGTGGCTGCCGACGAGGGTGTCATGCCGCAAACCCGGGAACACCTCGAGGTCATCCGGCTGATGGGAGTGGTTGGGGGCGCCGTTGCCCTGACCAAGATTGATCTGGTCGATGAGGAGACTCGGGATTTTGCGGTCGAGGAGGTCCGGGAAATTCTCCAGGGAACGGCTTTCGAGAACGTTCCCATTGTGCCGGTTTCGGCCCAAACCGGTGAAGGCCTGGATGGGCTCCGGGAGATCTTGATTGAGCAATCCATCAACGCCCGGCCTCATCAGGTCGAGGGACGCCCCTTTCGAGAGGCCGTGGACAGAGTCTTCAGTCTCGCCGGGGCCGGTACGGTTGTCACCGGCACGTCACTCTGGGGCCGCCTCGAGGTTGGAGAGCCGGTTGTTCTGATGCCGGAAGGTCGAGAGGCCCGAGTCCGGCGCCTTCACGTTCACGGGGAGGAGCGGTCTCGGGTTGAAGCAGGAGAGAGGGTGGCACTCAATCTGGCGGGTCTCGGTACGTCCGGGTGTCCGAGGGGAACCCAGATCCTGTCGCCGGGCCCCTGGCACGCGACATCCCTGGTCACCGTCCGTCTTGAATTACTGGAAGGGGCAACGGGCCCGCTGGACGAGGGTGATGAGGTCGAGGTTCATGCCCTGGCAATGAGGACGCCGGCCCGCATCGATCGGTTGGCCTCTCGACCGCTCAAACCGGGATCGTCTGTGGTTGCCCAGATCCTCCTCCGCCGGGAGATGATGCTCTTCCCCGGAGACCGGCTGGTGCTGCGGCGTCCGGCCCCGGTCAATACCTTTGCCGGAGGCCAGGTACTCGACACGAGGCTGCGCCTCTTCCGAAGGGCAGGTGCCGCCAAGCTCGAAGGCGTCGGTAGCGTACACAAGGAGGATTGGCCGACGCTCCTGGGAGGCTGGATCGCCGATGCCGGCCTGGTTGCCCCCTCGCTGGACGATCTTGCAGGTCGGCTGGGTGTGTTGACCGATGCGGCACAGGCCATTCTGGGCCGTCTGCTTACCGAGAAGAGCATCCGAACCCTTTCTACAACGCCGCCCCGCTTCATTTCGGAAGACTCTCTGGGAAATTTGGCCGAGCGCGCCAAGGTTGAGTTGAAAAACCGCCTGGCGGGTCAGGATGTATCCTCCGGCATTCCCGCACGGGATTTTCTGGCCTCCCTGGTTCCGCCTCCGGCTCTGGTTCTGGCACCCCAGCTTCTTGAGGAGTTGCGCCGTCGAGGAGTTGTCGATGTGGTTGAGGGCCGGATCTTGCCCCCCGGACGTTCAAGCCATATGACCCAGGAGGGCGCAGCGTTGAGCGGTCAGGTCGAAAACGTCTACAAAAATGCGGGGTTTGAGGCGCCCTCGCCGGGAGCCGTTGCCGAACAACTTGAGGCCCGCCCAGCAATGGTTGAGGGGATCTGTCGGTTTCTGGTTCAGCAGGGATTACTGGTTCGACTGGACGGAAAGTGGTTCATTCATCGCCAGACGTTGGACGACGTTGTCAAGGAAATCGGCCGATGGGAGGTCGAAGATTTTGGGGTGGGAGAATTCAAGAACCAGTTTGGATTGACCAGAAAACTGGCGATTCCCATGCTGGAGTGGTTGGATTCCAACCGTGTCACCGTCCGAATGGGCAACCGGCGAAAGGTGCTTCGCCGCAGGAAGTAGGGCCTGATTCAGGACGGTGAGAAATGGCGGTCTGCAAGGACCCTGAAGGAGGCCGCCTGAAGGCTTGAGAGTTTCATTTTGACTCGGGCAGTGTAAACAACCCAGGCATCAACCGGCTGACCGTTGAGCAACGATGGTTCCATTCGCCATGAAGCGAGGTAGCCGGAAAGCCATCGATGAAGTCCCGAGTCCAAGACGATGGGAACGAACTGATCACAATTTCCCCGTTCATTGATGTGAACCAGGGCCTGAATCGAAACGACCGGCTCCGAACTCGATGCCCGGACCTTGATTCTCCGGGGATGAGCCAATGACGTCAATTCATCCCAGGAGGCAGCCGGAAGCTGAAGCAGGTGACCTGCCGGAGGAGGGAGGGCAGCCTGGATAGGTTCGGGCGGGTTTCCGGGGTCCGGAAGGGCCAATTCCTGGCTGATGACGGTGGCCTCCTTGACGGTGCCCTCGATCCGAATTTCGATGACAGGCCACGACGGTCGTGGACGTTCACCAGTCATCGCTGGATCAAAGCGGCCTGCGCTCGTTCCCTCAAGGAGGGCCCGTGTCAGGCCGGGGAACGGAACTTCAAGAGGGACCGCACCTCCACAATCGCCTTCGGAATCAATGTAGGCGGCAATGATGGCCGACCCTGCAACATCGACTTTTCGGGGTGGTGTCGATGCGGTCAAGCGAGGGATCGTATCAACCTGGGTAGCGAAGGGATTGGCCGAGGCCAGTTCGATCGCCGGTACAGGAAGTGGGATATCGATATTGATTCGTCCCTGCCAGGCCCGGACCGCGCCGGAGTCTGCGGATCCGACCAGCGTGACCAGGATCACAAGAGACGTCAGAAAAGAACGGATGCCCATACCGGCATCTTATCACCCCCGCCCGTTGCCGGGGGTCGAAGGCACAATTTCATGGCCGACCGGCCGACCGTATGCCACGATTGAAATCCTGACACTCACAGGTCGCTATACTCTCAGTCGTGTTGAAAATTGCCTGGTTTATCTCACCTCATGGTTTTGGCCATGCCGCCCGGGCTTCTGCGATGATGGAAGAACTCTCGACAGGGCGCCCCGACGTCATTTTTGAGCTGTTCACAACGGTTCCGGAATGGTTCTTTGCGGCCTCGTTGTCGGCCCCCTTCAACTATCACCCGTGGCGGTGTGACGTTGGTCTGGTTCAGCGTTCGGCATTCGAGGAAGATGTCGATGCAACGCTGGTAGCGTTGGACGAGGTCGACCTCCTGGCGGAAGGGACCATTGCCGAACTGGCCCAACGGCTGGTTCATCTGGGGTGCCAGGCAGTGGTGGCGGACATTGCGCCCCAGGGGTTGGCGGCAGGTCGGATGGCCGGTGTTCCCTCAATTCTTGTGGAGAACTTCACCTGGGACTGGATCTATCGTGCCTATCAAGATCAATACCCTGCGATCAAGCACTGGATCGGGGCGTTCGAGGCCGAGTTTGAGCTCTGCGATCTGCGGATCCAGGCCGAGCCCTGGTGCCAAAGGGTCCATGGTGCCGTTCAGGTGGGACCCATCAGCCGGAGACCCCGAAGTGGGCGGGATCAGACCAGGGAAAAATTGGGCATTGAAGAAGAAAGCCCATTTTTGCTGGTGTCGATGGGAGGAATACCGTGGAGTTTCTCGGGCCTTGAGAGTGCTGCGGAAGCGAATGGTCTGACGATTGTTGTCCCTGGTGGAGGTCCGACCGAGGGGCGGCAAGGATCCCTGATCGTGCTGCCTCACCATTCTCGGTTCCACCATCCCGACCTGGTCCATGCGGCGGATGGCGTGGTGGCCAAACTGGGCTATTCGACAGTCTCCGAAGTCTGGTCGGCCGGATGTTCTCTTGGTTGGATTGGACGCCGCACCTTTCCCGAATCGAAGGAAATGGCCAAGTGGGTTCGTCGGAACCTCGCCAACACCCAAATCAGTCAGGATGAACTGATCGAGGGCCGTTGGGTCGAACATCTTGATGAGATCATTACCTCGAAGGAAACGCCTCCCCGCCGCGATGGCGGGGCATTCGCCGCTTCTGAAGCCATTTTGAAGCTCTGCACGGAGATTCCGTTGCCGGATTCAGATGCGCGAAGCGGATCTGTGTGCAAGAAGAGCCCCTGATGGAGCCCAGGTGACCTGCGGCACTCGCCGAGTTTCCCCTTAGTGCTGCTCCCTTCCGGGCCTGACACGGTTCGGAGATTGACGATGCACAGGGCCCGGACTCCATCAGGGGCTCTGAGAAGAATGGCGGAGAGGGCGGGATTCGAACCCGCGGTGGAGTTGCCCCCACACACGCTTTCCAAGCGTGCTCCTTCGGCCACTCGGACACCTCTCCGTATTGAACAATTGCTGTCAAAGACCTGGCGGAGAGGAAGGGATTCGAACCCTTGGACCTCGTGAAAGGTCAGCGGTTTTCGAGACCGCCCCGTTCGACCACTCCGGCACCTCTCCACACGGGGAAGGCATTCTACGACGAAAGCCGTTTCTTGGCAAAGAACTCCTTGAGAATTTTTGATGAGGTGTCGGCCTCAAGTCCTCCGCGCTGTGCAATTGGGGGCTTGAGGCGTGGGTCTTCGGCAGCGTCAAGAACCGTGCCGCAGGCGCCCATGACCGGATCGGGCGCACCCCAGATGATCAATGAAACCTGTGCCTGTCGGCATGCTTCAAGGCACATCGGGCAGGGTTCCAGGGTGACATACAGGGTCTCGCTGTCGAGCCGGCGATTCTCCCGCGTGGCGCCTCCGGCCCTGAGAACCAGAATCTCGGCGTGGGCCGTTGGGTCATGGAGTTCTTCCCTGCGGTTTCCCGAACGGGCGATGATCTGTCCATCGGAAACGAGAACCGCACCGACGGGCACCTCACCACGCGAGCCGGCCTTGAGGGCTTCCTCAATGGCATTCTCCATGAAGACGTGATCTGCATCACCAAAGACCCACGATGGGAGGTTCGACATTCAGCGACTCATTCCTCAGACACTGTTTTGAGCGGTCAGCCGACAGCCGACAACTGAAAGCCGAAAGCTTCCAACCTACTTCAGCTCAACCCTGTCTCCTATCAGTACCGGGGACCATCCGCGCGTGATGATGGCTGTCGAATAGGTCTCCTCGACCGTCAAAAGACCGATCTCACCGATGACAAGGCGGGGCATTCCCTCTACGGGATTGTCCCGGAAAATCGTCGCGAACTGACCGGCGTACAAGCCCTCGGCATTCCCCAGATCAATCATCACGACCTGGCCGATTCCACTCTCGGTGACGTGGTCCTTGGAGTAGATGACGTAGCCGGTTGCATTCCCGTTGGGCACGTCGCAGCGGTCACTGGCATCCGGGTCAACGACCAGGGGCACCGGGATCGGATGATAGGGCAGGAGAACATCCCCCAGGGAGATGAAGTCGCAAGCGAAAGTCACCTCGGCGATGGACGTGTTTTCCTGGGCACAGAGAATCTTGAGTTGACCGGTGTAGGGATACGATCGGCCCAGCAGACTGTTGCTGACGGGATGTCGTACCTTTTCTCCGGGGTGAAGAATAAAGAAACGGTCGCCGGCCTGGACCCCCTGCTCGACGCCCCCGTTGATATAGACGATATCGCCCTCAGAATAGTGATCCTGGAACTGGATTCTCTCGGCAGAGTTGATATTGAAGAGGAAGATGGATTCATCCTCAATCAATTTTCCGAAACAGTAGATCTCAGCCGCCGAGGCCAGGGGGTGAGGCGATCCGCCATTGACTTCTTCCGGCACTTCCTCCGGAGGTTCGACATACTCTTCCGGGATCACCTCTTCGATGATCGGCTCCGGCTCCTGGACCGCCAAGTCGATGACAAGTGGGTCACCAGGATAGATCCAGTGGGAGTCCCGGATATAGGGATTACGCTCCCAAAGTTGGGGCCACAGGTATGGATCGCCGAGGTAGGTCGATGCGAGATCCCACAGGGTGTCTCCCTTGACGATGGTATGAACCTGACTTCCCTCGGGGAAATCCGCCGGGGGGTCGTAGGGTGTCCAGTGGTCTCCCACCTGATGCAGGGGCTGCGGAGGTGGGGCAACGGACTGAGCCATCGCAAGACAGGGAAACATGGCCAAAATGGCAAAGGCAATCGGAAATTTGATCTTCATGTTCCGTCTCCCAGTTTTTAGCACCATTTCAGGGTACTGTACGTATGCAAATGCGTCAAACCTCAGTCCTTACTCCCAAAATGCCGGCAATTACTCCGGTGGTTCCTTGGGGGTCTCTTCCTGGGGCTTGTCCTGAGCCTTGTCCTGAGCCTTGTCCTGAGCCTTCTTCTGGGCCTTCTCGGCCTCTTTCCTCTTCTTATCCAGGAGTTGGCGAAGATGCTCTTTGGCATCGGTCAGCTCTCCCTGGACCTTCTCCAGCAGGGCATCAGCCTCATCCATTCTGTCGAAATCGGGATAATTCTCCTTGAGGTATTCCAGACGCCAGGAGGCCGCAAGCCAGCGCTTGTTTCGAGCGTAGAATCGAGCCGTAATCAGCTCATGTTCGGCCAGCACGTCGAGGAGTTGTCCGATTCGGCTCTGAGCTTCATCGAAATACTCTGAATCGGGATACAACGTCAACAACTGTCTGTAGGCATTGAGTGCTTCTTCGACGGTAGAAAGATCCCGGTCCGGTTTCATCTGGCGGGCGGAATACGTCTGACCCACCATCAAGAGGGCGTAGTCTCGGTCGGGGTCGTTGGGATAGCGATTTGCAAAATCCCGGTAGCGAAGTCGGGCCTCGGTCAGGCTGGCCGTATCCTTTTTTGCGGCGTAGGTATCGGCGACGCGCAGTGCGGCCTTGTGGCCCAGGGGATCGTTGGGGAAGGTGTCGTAGACAAAGCTGAAATAGTTGCGGGCGTCCTCAAGCTTGTGGTCGGTGTACAGTGCCTCGGCCTTCTCAAAGATCTCGGTCTTGTTCATGTCTGTCAACTCCATCAGGAGTTCTTCCTCACGGTTCGCGCTGGAACAACCGACGAGAGCGATCGACACAAGACACAGGTACATCAGGCGACGGCCAGTAATCATAGGGTTTCTCCTTGTGGGTCGGGTGGGGTCGTTCCCGCCGCCCGCAGTTGGGCCAGGGCCTCCAAACGGTTCGGTCGGCCGAATACGGCGGAACCGGCCACCAACGTGGTTGCTCCGGCTCGAACCAGGGGCCCGATTGTCTCGGGATCGACGCCACCATCAACCGTGATATCCATATCGTCGGCACCTATGATGGAACGAAGGCGAGTGACCTTGGACAGAGTCTGGGGAATGAAGTGTTGACCACCGAAGCCTGGATTGACCGACATCACGACGACGAAATCAACCCATGCCAGGGTCTCTTCAAGGGCGCTGAGCGGCGTTGAAGGATTGAGGGCAACGCCTCGCTCCATTCCAAGATCTCCAATGATCGACAGGGTTCGGTTGAGATGAGTACAGGCTTCGACGTGAACGGCGACTCGGGCCACTCCGGCTTCCGCCAAGGGTTCCAGCAACATATCGGCATCGGTGACCATCAGATGGGCATCGAGGGGAAGAGTTGTTGCGCGGGCCAGAGCTGCGATCACCGGGGGGCCAAAAGTCAAATTGGGAACAAAATGCCCGTCCATGACGTCAAGATGGAGGAAATTTGCGCCTCCCGCCTCGACCTCGGCAATCTCTCTGTCCAGCCGGGCAAAGTTGGCGGACAACAACGACGGCGCCAGACGGAAGGTCATCGACTGATCCATAGGGTGATGATATCGGATCTTGAAAAGGGACTGCCGGCCGGTGGATACTGTCTCAACACACGGCCGGGGGTAAATCCGGGGTAGTCAACCTCATGGATTCTTCCCAACCGAAAGCGGTGTTGGTCACAGAACACTCGTACCGTTGTCAGAGGCTGCGACAGGAGGGACGGCATCACCCACAGCTGTTCGGTTGGAGTCCGATTGGTCAAGAGATCGACTTCGGTCTCCGGCAGGACTGTCGTGTCAATCGATGGTTCGGTCTCCACGACGGAGTCCGCGCCACCCTGGCCGAGAATCTCAGCACGCCGACCGGGTTTCAGCCCCACATTCTCCAAGGCTCGAATTGCTGCCTGGGGTGATTCCCCTCGGATCAGGGGGACCCTGATCTGCTCATTTCCAAGGCTCCGATGAACGTGAACGATGCTTCCCGTCTTGACATGGAAGCCCGGAAGGGGATTCTGGGCTGCGATCAATCCTGGCGCAACCGTTGGGCTGAAGACTCCAGTCTCCTCGTAGGAAACAACCAGACCGACGTCGTGAGCATGGCCCTCGGCCTCGTGGTCCGCGAGGCCACGGAGTTCCGGGACCGATACCGTCCCCAGGTGGACTGTGTAGACCAGTGAGAACCACCCGGAAATACCGACCGCCATAAAAAACAGGCCCGCCAGAAAAAGTCGTCCGATCATCGGCGCAAATCTAGCACGGAGAGGCGTGTCGGCCATCTTTGGCTAATCTCCTTCAGCCGCGAGAGAACATTTGGTAGAGGTTCTCCGGCAAGATCTTGATGATGTCGTTGAAGACAACCACAACCATCAGGAGAATCAGCAACACGAATCCGACTTCCAAAATCCGTTCCTTGACCTTGAGTGAAAGATCCCGCCGCCTGACGCTTTCGAACGCCAGAATCGTCAGGTGCCCTCCGTCGAGGACGGGGATTGGAAGGAGATTGAAGATCCCTAATTGAAGGGAGATGACACCCATCAACCAAATCAACGAGTGAATGCCGGCCTTGGCCGCTTCTCCCGAAATCCTGGCGATATCAATGGGTCCGGACACCTGGCTGAGAGAGGCTTTTCGAGTGAACAACCGGCCAAGAACCCGGAAGGTCTCCCTGGTCATGCGCCTGCATTCGGTGACGGCAGCGCCGATCGCTCCAATCGGTCCAAGACGTTGGAGTTTTGAGGGGAAGACCATGGCGATGCCGATCTTGCCCTCGCCGCCTTCGTTTCTCGGGGTCACCGTCAACGTCTGATATGAACCGTTGCGATCAATGAGAAGCTCGAGTGCCTCTCCCGGCCGGGGAGAGATCAGGCGGATCAGGTCGTAGAACTGCTCAACCGGTTGATCGTCAATTTTGAGGATGATGTCCCCGGGTTCAAGGCCTGCCGATTCGGCGGGGGCGCCCGGCATCAGACGGACGATTTCTGCCCCCAAAGGCGGGAGGATCCCGGAGTAACCGAAGCCATATCGGGTGATCTTGTCCGGTGTCAGTGTGACATCGACGGTGGTATCGCCCCGTTGAACCTTGACGTCGACTTCTCGGCCCCCGGCCGAAAGGATGGATCCTTCCAGGTCCTGCCACGTTTCCATCGTCTGGCCGTCAATCGACAGCACGCGGTCTCCGACCTCGATGCCTGCCGTCGTGCCTGGAGAGTCAGGCTCGACCCATCCGACGACGGGCTGTTCCGATCGGTAGGTTGGGATCTCAACGCCGATCATGAACGCGACCGCTACGAAGACCACTGCGGCGATGACGTTGGTGATCGGCCCGCCAAAGAGAATCAAGCCTCGTTTCCAGCGGGGCAACAACTCGGGCTCCTCATCGTTTCCACCAGTGGTCATATCGGTCTCGTCCGGACCCAGGCCAACAACCCTGACGTAGCCACCAAAGGGAATCAGGCTGAGACGATAGTCGGTCCCACCCCGCTCGAAGCCCCAGATTCTCTTCCCGAAGCCAACCGAAAAGACCTCTACCGGGGCCCCGACCAGCCGGGCCATCAAGAAATGACCGGCCTCGTGGAGGACGACAAGCACACCAAGAACAAAGAAAAATGCGAGAATACTGACGATCATGCATGACTCCTGGGGGCCGAGTTCACGACCCTGCGGTCGGCCGTTGCGGTTCTACGAACGCATTCAACAGGCCATCCGGGGATTATAACAGTCCTTGGATTGAAGCCTTCAGAGGCGCCTGAGCTGCTCCAGAGCCTTTGTGCGAGCCCTCCCGTCGGCGTCGAGCGCCTGTGGGAGGCTCGTCAGCGGGCGGTTCTGACCGGACCATGTTTCCATGACGGTCTCTACGGTCGATGTGATGTCCGGGAAGGTGCACCGGTGTTCCAAGAATGCGGCGACGGCCACCTCGTTGGCTGCGTTCATCACTGCCGGCATTTCGCCCCCGGCTTCCAGGGCCTGCCGGGCCAGACGCAGGGCGGGAAACCGGACGGGATCCGGTTCTTCGAAGGTCAGTTGTCCCACTTCGGCCAGATCCAGGGCGGGCAAGGGCGATTCCAGACGATCGGGCCAGGCCAGGGCATACATGATCGGGAACCGCATGTCGTTGACCGAAAGCTGTGCCATCAAGGTTCCGTCGATGTATTCAACCAGGGAATGCACCAGACTCTGGGGGTGGATGACAACGTCGATCGCCTCCGATGGCATTTTGAAGAGGTGATGAGCCTCGATGATTTCCAGACCCTTGTTCATCATGGTTGCCGAATCGACGGTGATCTTGGGGCCCATCTTCCAGGTTGGGTGGTTGAGGGTTTCTTCAAGCGTCGCCTGTTGGATTCTCTCGACGGGCCAGGTCCTGAACGGACCACCCGACGCAGTCAGGATCAGTCGTTTGACCCGACCGGCAGGGCCGACGCGAAGAGCCTGATGGATGGCGTTGTGCTCGCTGTCGACCGGCAGGATATTGATCTCCGCTTCTGCTGCGGCGGCCATGACAACATCCCCGGCGACGACCAACGTCTCCTTGTTGGCAAGGGCGACATTTTTGCCGGCCCGGATCGCCGCCAAGGTCGGCGCCAGACCGATTGATCCGACCAGTGCCGCGACCACGGTGTCCGCATTGGCGGCACAGGCGACCTCTTCGAGCGCCTCGGGTCCCGAGCTAAAACGAGTCCCGGGAAACTCGGTGGCCAATGCTTTGGCATCATCGGGATCACGGACCGCAACGATCGAAGGTTGATGCCGGGCAATTTGCGGGCGAAGAACCTCAAGATTGGTTCCCGCGGCCAAGGCCTCGACCCGGTAACACTCGGGGAATGCCTCGACGACCGACAGGGTCGATGTGCCGATGGATCCCGTGCTGCCGAGGATGGTTAGACTTTTCACTACACCAACCTAAACAGAACGAGATAGACCAGGACCAGAGGCGCCGAAAACAACAGGCTGTCGGTACGGTCCAGAAGACCTCCGTGGCCAGGGATCAGGGACGAGGAGTCTTTGACGCCGGTATCTCTCTTGAACAGGGACACGATGAGATCTCCGATGGGGGCACTGATCGAGAGGATGGCGGCCAGAGCGAAAACGTGAGGCCAATCGAAGGGCAGCGGAAACAGGGAATTGAATATGGCGGCAGCCAGAAAGGTCGCGGCAATACCTCCACCAAGTCCTTCCCAGGTTTTCTTCGGTGACAGAACGGGCGCCATGTGATGACGTCCAAAATTCTTTCCGACGTAGTAGGCGCCCGAATCGCCGATCCAGATCGTTACCAGGAAGAAGATCAGGAGGCGAATCCCGGTCGTCTGATCAAAGGGCATCGTCCGCAGCCAGCCGAAGCACGCGCCGGTGATACCCAGATAGGTGATACCGAAGACGGTGACCGAGGTGCCGGCCAGTGCGCCTTCTGGGGCCTTGGGGTGGGCCAGGTGAAACGCCGGCGCCATCACGATGACCACAGCGACCGCGACGGACAGGCCGAAGGGGCCCCGAAGGACGGCGGTTGCCAGGACGGCGGCCAGGACAACGACGGGAAGGACGCGCCCGGTGGCCAGGCCCGAACCCCGGGCCATGCGAAAGAGTTCGTCTCCTGCGATTACGACAAGGACCGAGATCAAGGCGGCGGAGACCCAACCCGGCGCCCACACGATGCATGCGAGAACCAGGGGGCCGGCGATGACGGCAAAGAGTTCACGTTTCAATAGAGGAGCCTCCGTCAGTGGTGTTTTCGGATGAGGTCAGACCACCGAAGCGACGGTCCCGCTGCTGGTAGGCCCGAATAGCCTCGAGAAATTCGTGGACACCGAAATCGGGCCAAAGAACATCGGTGAAATAGATTTCCGAGTAGGCGATCTGCCACAGGAGGAAGTTCGAAATCCTTTGCTCACCGGAGGTTCGGATCAACAGGTCAGGATCCGGCGTACCGGCCGTGTCGAGGTGGCGGTTGATCCAGCCCTCGTCAACCGCCTCGGGTTTGAGTCGTCCATCGGCCGCATCGGTGACGGCTTCCTTAAAGACGCGGCCAAGTTCATGCCGCCCGGAATAGTTGAGAGCAATTTGAACCAACGTTCCCGTACAGTTGCGAGTCGCCCGTCCGGCCATGTTGAGGTATTGCCTGACCGAGGGGTCGAGCCGCTCCAAATCACCAATCGTCCCGAAACGGAGGTTGTTCTTTTTGAAGGTTTCCAGTTGTGAGTCTATGAACTCCTTGAGCAGGGACCAGAGTGCGCGTACCTCCAGCTTGGGCCTTTTCCAATTTTCGGTGGAAAAGGCGTAGAGGGTGATGACTTCGATCTCCAGGCGAGCGGCGGTTTCCAGGGTGATCCGTACTGCCTTGGCGCCTGCCCGATGTCCCTCGACACGCGGTAGGTTCCGGGCATGAGCCCATCGTCCGTTTCCGTCCATGATGATCGCTATATGCCGGGGCATTCTGTCCGGACGGAGTTCATCCAGAGTCTGGCGTTCCGGTGTTCCCGGGCGAGCGATACCGTCTTTCTCAATCATTAGTGCTCAAGGGCGGCAGTCTACCAAAGTACACCTTTTCCATCGTCAGCCCTTCGGCGGGTGCAGTGTAGACGTCCGGTACATGGTGAGGGGATGCCAATAGGGTCTCCAGCCAGGCCTGATCAAATTTTCCCCATCCGACCTGCAGCAGGGCGCCAACCATGCGCCGAATCTGATACCGGAGAAAGCCATCACCGACAAACTCAAGGTGGAGGCCATGGGATGCGGGGGAGGCCTTTGCCGAGACAATGGTTCGGACGGTTGTTCTTGTCACGGGGTCGATGACCGTGAACGGAGCCCAGTCACGGCGACCCTGAAAAAGATTGACCAATTTGGTCATCAGGTCGGGATTTTTGGGTGGACGAATCTGGGCTGTCCGGAGGGTTCTCCATGGTGGGATGGCCGGCGCACCGTCCCACCGCATGCGATAGACGTACTTCTTGCCCTTGGAACTTTTCCGGGAGTGAAAGGTATTCGGAACACGCTGTGTGGAGAGGATTCGAATTGTCCGGGGCAGATTGTGATTGAGGGCCTTGAGAAGGTTGTCGGAGGGAATTGAGGGCCTGAGATCGATATGGGCCACCTGACCGGTTGCGTGAACCCCGGCGTCGGTGCGACCGGATCCTTCTACGGTGATTCTGGGTTCTCCGAAGACCTCAAGAAGTGCTTTCTCGATCTCACCCTGGACCGAAGGGGCATTGTCCTGGCGTTGCCATCCTCGGTAATTCGTGCCGAGATAGGCCACAACAAGCCGATATCGTTGCGTCTCCATCGGGTGCATCGTCGCACGAGATGATAGGTTTCGCCACAATCGGGTTGAGAGACGAAGTACACTGAGATGATGACTGGATTAATACTGGCCGCAGCCGTGACCTTGTCACCGGCACTTCTGGCCGCGCCGGAGGCTGAAAAGTTCGGAACGGATTACTACGACACGGTCGTACGTGGTCATTTTCATGAGCGTGTCCAGGCCGCGTGGCCCGGACCAACGGGCCTGCTGAATCTGTGGCGGTCAGGCAAACTCGGCTCGCGACAGAGAGTGGCCCTGCTTCTCGGCGGTGCGGCTTTCCATGATCCGCAGCTGCTTCCCGCGTATCGGGAAGGGCTCTTGAGTGGCAATGCCCAGTTGCGTAAGGTGGCAGCGTATGGCTACCGGGATTTAATTGGAGACGATGTACCCAACGTTCGAGGTGGCGTATCACCCGAGGTGGCTCGTTCCCTGGTTGGAGAACTGGATGCGGTTGCCCGGACTACCCGAAGGGCCGCTCTGATCGACATTTGGCTGGTTTCCCTTCTGGCTTCCGAGGGGCACAAGCCACCGGATTGGAGGGGGATTACCTTTGCGGGATCCCCAGCCAGATGTCTCAAGGCTGTGGAGCGTCTTGCCGGCCCCGAGGACCTCGGTTCCGTAGTGGGAACCTATCAGCTCTCCGAAGAGCGGGTGAACCGCGTCTCGCTGATGCGTCTCATCGAGGGGTTAAGTATGGGTCGTCTGGTCGTCAAGCCTCAAGGAGAGGGTCAGGGATGGGGGTCGAAAGTCTACGATGAGGCATTCGAGCGCCTGGAGCGTTGGTTGAGTTATCAGTGTGACCTGGGTGTATTCCCGGTACTCCAGAAGGCATTTTTGGATTTGGGTGTTCGAGGGTTGGATCCGTTGAGCCCTGCGGCCTGTGACGTGTGGCTCCAGATCTTGATCAGGGGTCGTCCAACCTCGTGGGCGATGGCCGCCGATCGTTTGTACCTTTGCGGCGGACCAGCTATCCGGCTTTCCTTGGCTCGGCCGGAGACCGAAAGAAACCGGGATGTCCGAAAGCGTTTGAGGCTTTGGTATGGAAATTAGGGATAAAATAAAATTTGTGCCGGTCTTTGTGTATGACGATGGTGAGACGACCCACCGAACGTCTCTTCGGGGTGGCTTGACCCTGGGGCGTTCCAGCGACAACGATATTGTTCTGCGCGATTTTTCGGTATCTCGGCATCATGCCGAGGTCGATGAGATCGACGGTATTTTCAAGATCAGGGATCTCAACAGCACCAATGGCGTCAAGGTTAACGACACCTTTGTCACGGTAGCCAACATCAGCCCCGGCGATCTGGTGACCATCGGCAACTTCGAGTTGGAGGTCTGCGATCCCGGGGGAGAAAGCCCCGGAATGTCATCGGCGACCTACCTCAGGCCGTTGTCGGAGTTCAACGACGACTTTGGGCTTGAGGGAGAGGCTTCGGGAGTCCAACCGGGCGTTGAAGAAAGTGAGCGAGGCCGGGTCTTCATGATCCTCGCCCAGGTTGCCAAGACCCTGATTCAGGTCGATGATCTGCAGCCGGTGCTGGACAAGGTCATGGACGTCGTCTTCGAGCATCTCAAAGTAGATCGTGGGTTCATCGTCCTGTTTGATGACGCGGGAGGGCCGCGTCTCGAGTTGTTCCGGGCGCGGGAACTCGACGAGGGTGGAACTCCGGAGGTTCCCATTTCCAGGACTATCCTGGATTTGGTCACCGGAAAGAAAGTTGCCGTTCTGACCCATGACGCCCAGGCGGATGAGCGTTTCGAAAGTGGCCAGAGCATTCGAATTCATCAGATTCGATCGGCGATGTGTACCCCATTGTGGCACCGTGAGCGGGTCATCGGTGTCATCTATGTCGATTCTCCACTCCACGTCGGTTCCTTTTCGGCGACGGACCTCGACCTTCTGACTGCGCTGGGCAATTACGCGGCGGTCGCAATCGAGAGGGCTCAGCTCAACGAACGAATCCGTGCCGAGCAGGTTGTCAGGGATCGCCTGGTTCGATACCACTCTCCTGCGGTGATCGACGCCGTTCTCGCCCGGCCGGAAAGGGAGGAGTCGGTCGTCACCCTGAGGGAGACATCGATTCTCTTTGCCGATATTGTTGGCTTTACCGCCCGCTGCGAGGCATCCCCCCCGGAAGAAATCGCCGCCTTTCTCAATCAGTTTTTCTCGTTGGCGGCAGATGCCGTCTTCGAGTACGGCGGTACGCTGGACAAGTTCATCGGCGATGCCGTCATGGCTTTCTGGGGGGCGCCCCTGCCCCAGGAGGATCATGCCGAGAGGGCGGTTCGCAGTGCCCTGCTGATAATGGACGAGTTGGAAAAATGGAATACGAAACGGTTGGAGGCCGGTGAGGACCGGGTTGACGTCCGGATCGCCATTCATTCGGGGCCTGTCGTCGTCGGCGATATTGGTTCTGCAACTCGTGTCGACTACACCGTACTGGGCAACACCGTCAATATTGCTGCGAGGTTCGAAGGGTCCGTCGCGAAACCAGGTCAGATCGTCATCGGAGAGACCACTCAGGCTGCTGTCGCTGATGTCTTCAAGACTGAGCATCTGGGAGATGTGCCCCTCAAGGGCCTGTCGCGCAAGATCGCCGTCTACCTGGTCGTGCCTCCGGACAGTGCGGGATGAACCTCAACGGTTTGGTTTTTGTCACCTCAAATTTGGACAAACTGCGGGAAGCCGAGGCCGTGCTTGGCCTGAAATTGACCCATAAAGCCTTGGATCTCGACGAGATCCAGTCCCTGGAACTTGAGGCTGTTGTTCGTCACAAGGCCCGGAGTGCGCGGGATCAGGTTGAGGGACCTGTGCTGGTCGAGGATACGTCGCTGGAAATGAAGGGCATGAACGGTTTTCCCGGGCCTTTGATCAAATGGCTGCTGACCTCGGTTGGCCCAGGAGGTATCAGCAAATTGGCCGACGTATTCGGCGATCGTCGAGCAGTCGTCAGGTGCATGGCCTCTGCATTCGATGGGGCCGAGGAGTACCTCGGACTGGGCGTTGTCGAGGGTTCGATCGCATCCGAACCTCGGGGCAGCGGCGGTTTCGGCTGGGACAGTGTTTTCATCCCCTCAACCGGTGGCGGCCTGACCTACGCCGAGATGGAAGAGTCCGAGAAGAACCGCATCTCCCACCGACGCCTGGCTTTGGAAGATCTGAGGTTGGTGCTGAGGCGGTAGAGATTACAAAAGTACAAGAGCGCAAAGGTTCAAGAGACAAGAGCAGGGTAGACGTTGAGGGAGGGGTTGGGGTCAGAGTGTCCCGGAATTCAACGCACAGTTGAGGGAGATCTCAAGAGGGCAGGGCTTGGACGAGGAAAACCGGAAGCGGACATGCTTCAGGAGCCGCCCATCAAAACCCCGGGTATCGAGTCCAAGGAGTTCTATGGTGGCTGTCTCGTTGGGTTCAATTCGCCCTCGATTTCCCCCGGGTTGGGCTGCAACCACACATTGGACTCCGGTCAACGGGTCGGTGAATACCTGCACAGGGACATCGCCCCAATTGGTTACCTTGAGAAATGGCGTGATGACGGTTCCTGAAGAGACTGTTCCAACGTCGCAGATCCATTGAGGCGATGGCCCATCGATGAAATCGGCGTTGACGGTCTCTTTTCCTGGCAGATCAAGGGCCTCTCCGGTCGAGGCGCCGAAACCTATGAGGAGAACAGTGACCAGTACTCGAACCATGTTTCGATTGTATTCGATCATTTGAGATTCCGTTCCCTCGTCAGTTCACCATGCAATTCGTTGGACGAATTGCCCATGCTAAAGTCCGCTCGTGCGTGACGAACTGCGTTCAAAGAGGGGGTCCGAGATCCGAGGGATGTTCGGCCGGATCGCTCATCGTTATGACCTGCTCAATCGGGTTCTGTCCCTGGGGCAGGACCGTGGATGGCGGAGGCTCCTGGCCCGGAGGGTGGCTGCAGCCCGTCCTCAACTGACACTGGATGTCTGTACCGGCACAGGTGACGTTGCCCTGTCGTTTGATCCTCGAAGCCGGACGATTGGAACCGACTTTTGTCTGCCGATGCTGGCTTTGGCCCGGCGCAAGGTCCTCGATCGGAATGTGTTCCTGCCGTTGTTTGCCGGAGACGCCTTGCTGTTGCCGGTCACCGAGGGTTGCGTCGATGTTGTCACCGTTGCCTTCGGGGTCCGGAATTTTGAAGACCTGGAGCGAGGGCTTCGGGAGTTGATCCGAGTCTTGCGACCCGGCGGCGTGTTGCTGATCCTCGAATTCTCGCGGCCATCGGGCCTCTTCGGTCCCCTGATGCGCGGATGGGTTCGGACGGTTCCGCCGTTGGTCGGGCGATGGATCTCCGGGGACTCCGAGGCCTACAGCTATCTACCGCAGTCCGTTGCCGAGTTTCCCCAGGGTCAGAGGATGGTTGATCTCTTGGAGTCGGTTGGCCTGGAGAAGGTCTCCGCACGGCCCGTGACCGGGGGCGTCGCCACCGTCTACGAGGGACAAAGGAGCACACATGGATGACAGCAAACTCTTGAAGGGCAGCGTCGTTGCTGCCGCCATCCGGGAAGATGTTGCGGCCGAGGTCGAGGCTCTTGCCGAAGACGGGATTCATCCCCGTCTGGATGTCGTTCTGGTCGGGGAGGATCCGGCCTCAAAGGTCTACGTGGGGTCCAAGGCCAAGACCTGCGACCAGTTGGGCATGGTGTCAAAGACCCACATCCTGCCGGCCGAGACCCCCCAGGAACAGTTGGAGGCGTTGATTGCCGAACTCAATGCCGACGACGAGGTTGACGGCATTCTGGTCCAGCTGCCCCTTCCCGGAGATCTCGACGCCCACAGGGTGCTGGAAATGATCGATCCGGCCAAGGACGTCGACGGCTTTCATACCTCCAACGTCGGCCTGCTGCAGCAGGGCAGGCCGAGACTGGTCCCCTGCACACCGGCAGGTGTGATGGAAATGCTGCGGCGCGAAGATATCGAGGTCAAAGGTAGGAGAGCGGTCGTGGTCGGTCGATCCGACATCGTCGGCAAGCCGATGGCGATGCTCCTGCTTCACGCTCACGCGACCGTCACCGTCTGCCATTCGAGAACCCGGGATCTTGCGGCCGTCACCCGCGAAGCGGATATTTTGATCGCCGCCGTCGGCGTCCTCGGCCTGATCGGCGTCGATCACGTGCGTGACGGCGCCATCGTCATCGACGTCGGAATGCACCGCGTCACCGACCGGGTGACGGTCGAACGGCTGTATTCGGGCAATGCCAAGAAGATGGCCGCCTTCGAAAAGCGCGGCGCCGTGTTGTCCGGCGATGTCGACTTTGAGGCGGTTGCTCCCAAGGCCGGGCGGATCACACCGGTTCCCGGAGGCGTGGGTCCTCTGACCATCGCCATGTTGATGAGCAATACCGTTCGTGCGGCGCGTCTGCGACGGGGGGAATACGAAGACATATGAACCACGAAGACGCGAAGTGCGCAAAGGAAGAAGAAAGAGGACAGCCACTAAGAGGCCCGAAAAGGTACCAAAAGGGAAGGCAAGCGAATCGATGCTGCTGTTTTGGGAGCTGTGACGTTCGGCCGAGGTATTCATGACTCGTCGAACATTCTCCGTCGGTCTGACCGGAGGTCTGGCGTCGGGGAAATCCACGGTTGCCGAAATGCTCCGCGAGAGAGGAATTCCGGTTCTCGATGCCGACGCCGTCGTACATGGACTGTATTCGGCCGGGGGGGCAGGGGTAGCTCTGGTGGCCGACCTCTTCGGTGAAGAAGTGCTCAAGGCCGACGGTTCGGTTGACCGCAGGGCTCTGGCAACTCGGGTTCTTGGTGATGCCGAGGCTCTCGAACGCCTCAATCGGGCGATCCATCCGCTGGTTCGAGATGAAATTGAGGGATGGCTGAAGGCCGTCGAAGAACCGATTGCCGTCGTCGAGGCTGCCTTGTTGGTCGAGACAGGCTCGTACAAGGCTTACGATCTGCTGATGGTTGTCTGGTGCAGTCCGAAGCAGCAGCTCGAACGGGCCTTCCATCGGGGTGTCAGTCCGTTGCAGGCCAGGGCCCTGCTCGGGGCCCAGGCGCCGATAGAAGAAAAAACCGCATTGGCCGACGTCGTCGTCGACAACAGCGGTACACCCGAACAACTCGAAATCGAACTCGACCGAGCCTGGACCGAGGTTGTGGAGAGCCGATAAGGAGCTGTCAGCTATCGGCTTAGGCGCTTGCAAAACTCAAGAAAACCCGGGCGGGGATAAACCCCGCCCCTACGAACACATT
>CAYSHZ010000003.1:0-33989 GCA_964430905.1 uncultured Thermoanaerobaculia bacterium
CCAACGACGATGTGTTCGTAGGGGCGGGGTTTATCCCCGCCCGGGAATCCCTGAGGTTTGCAAGCGCCTAACCCAACAGCTGTCAGCCGACAGCTCCTACTCCCCCGTCTTCATCCACAAATACGTCATCTCCAGGGCGGTCATCTTCGCTTTCTGGCCGTGGTCGGCGGCGGTGGCATGACCTCCCTCGGTGTTCTCGTAGTAGAGCACGGGATGTCCCAGTGATTCGAGGAGCGCAACCATCTTGCGGGCGTGGGCCGGGTGAACCCGGTCGTCCCGGGTCGAGGTAATGAAGAGGGCCTCGGGATAGTCGGCGTCTTTGGAGACGTTGTGATAGGGGGACCAGGTCTTGATGAAGGCCCAGTCCTCCGGGATGTCAGGGTTGCCGTATTCCCCCATCCAGCTGGCCCCGGCCAGGAGGTGGCTGTAGCGCTTCATGTCCAGGAGGGGCACGGCGCAGACGACGGCGTTGAAGAGTTCGGGCCGCTGGGTCATCACGGCACCGACCAGGAGTCCGCCGTTGGAGCCGCCCATGATGCCCAGATGTCGGGGCGAGGTGATCTTTCTCTTGGAGAGATCCTCGGCGACTGCGATGAAGTCCTCGAAGGCCTTGTGACGGTTGCTCTTGAGGGCCGCCTGATGCCAGGAGGGACCGAATTCACCGCCGCCCCGGATGTTGGCCAGGGCGACGACCCCGCCGCGCTCGAGCCAGGCGGTGCCCCATGTTGCGGAATAAAAGGGCGTTTCGGAGATCTCGAAACCGCCGTAGCCATAAAGCATGGTCGGGTTGGTGCCGTCGGGCTTGTAGCCCTTGGGCGTGACGAGGAAGTAGGGGATGGGGGTTCCGTCGGCGGAGATTGCCTCGTTCTGGGTGACCGTCATGCCCTCGGTGTCGAAGAAGGCGGGCATGGACTTGATCTTGGCCGGAGGGGTGTTTCCTTCGACCAGCCAGAGACTGGAAGGCGTCAGAAAGTCCTGGTAGCCGAAGAAGTAGAAGGGATGGTTCCGTGAGGTCGCCGAGAGGGATGCCTGGCCCAGGCCTGGCAGGGGAACCTGGGTCTTCTTCCAACCGTCTTCTGTCGGCGACATCTCGTAGAGGCGGCCCCTGACATTGTCCAGGGTGGTCACCAGCAGTCGATCCGCCAGTGGCGAGACGCTCCCCAGAGAGACCTTGGCTGAAGGTTCGAACAGGATGTCGAAGGAGCGGCTTCCCCGGAGGAAGGCATCGAGATTGATGGCCAGGAGGGCATCCTGAGGATAGGTCTGGTCGGCGATGGTCCAGTCGGATCGGAGGGAGATGAGAAGACGGTCCTTGAAGAACCCCTGGAAATCGACATCGTCGGGCAGGTCGAGCTTGACCAGTCGGTCACCCAGTCTGAGGAAATACTCCCCGCGGAAGAAGGCCGGTGTGCGGTTGATGAAATCGTAGCGGCCCTCGGGGGTGATGGTGCTCCAGGCCGACGCCGAAACGTCGGAAGCCTTGCCCTCGAAAATGGTCTCGGCGTCGGTGATGGGGGTTCCGCGGGTCCACAGCTTGGTGATGCGTGGGTATCCGGAGTCGGTCAGGGAGCCCTCGCCGAAGTCGGTCCCGACCCACAGATGATCGGCATCCCGCCAGTTGACCTCACTCTTGGCCTCCGGCAGGGAGAAGCCGTCCTCGACAAAGGTCTTCGAAACGGTGTCGAATTCGCGGTAGATGACGGCATCCCCGCCACCGCGCGAGAGGGCCACCATGCAGTGGCGGTAGTCCGGCGCGAGGCAGGTGGCGCCCTTCCAAACCCAGCTCTCCCCGTCGGCATGGCCCAGGGCATCGATGTCCAGGACGGTCTCCCAGGTGGGTTCACTCGTGCGGTACTGCTCCAGAGTGGTCCGTCTCCAGATGCCGCGTGCATGGTCGGAGTCCTGCCAGAAATTGTAGAGGTACTGTCCCCGAATGGCGACGTGGGGAATTCGATCGGAGGAATCCAGAATTTCCAGGGTCCGTTTTCTGATGGGCTCGAACTCGGGGCGTGCCTCGAGCCGAGCGGTCGTGGCGGCACTCCGTTCGGTGGCCCACTTGAGGGCCCTGGCGTCTTCAACTTCCTCAAGCCAGAGGAAGGAATCGTCCGAGGCCGGAAGCGGCGCAATTACGCCGAAAACCATTGCGGTGAAAACGAGAGTGGAAAGAATTCGCATCGAAGAACCTCCTGTGGGTCTGGTGGCCTGCCATGTGCAGGAGCGATGGACACCCACGGATTGAAAGGGTAGCAGAACATGGTCGGTGTTCTTCCCCGGGTTCTGATCAGTTGTTCCAGTTTTTCCGAAAGTCGTTATGATGGCGCACCGGCGGCTCGCCGAGACGACCGGTCTGGAGGTTTGTTGATGATGACGACGACACACGATGGTCCGCTGGAAGGGATCGTCGTTCTCGATCTGGGACGGATGCTGCCCAGCGCGGTGCTGGCCCGCCAGCTTCTGGATCTCGGGGCCCGCCTGATCAAGGTGGAAGACCCCAACGGCGGGGATCCGATGCGCCAGATCGAGCCGAGTGTCGGTGGGATGGGCGCCGCCTTTGCAGCCCTCTATCCCGGCGCGGAAAGTGTCGCCCTGGATCTCAGAAGCTCCGAAGGCGCCGATCGGCTGCGGTTGATGGTCGAAGAGGCGGACGTCGTCATCGAGACCTTCCGGCCAGGCACGATGGAGAATTGGGGCATCGGCGCCGAAACGCTGTGCGAGATCAATCCGCGGCTGATCTACTGCTCGATGTCGTCCTGGGGACGGGGGCCGGCCGGCTCGCAGAAGATCGGTCACGACCTCAACTTCGTTGCGGCCACGGGCGCCCTGGACCTGATCAACACGACCGAAGTTCCGGCCCTGCAATTGGCCGATGTCGGAGCGTCGCTGTTGGCGTCTTCGGCCATTCTTGCGGCGCTGTTCCGACGGGAGAGGACGGGGCAGGGCGCGGTGATCGACCAGCCCCTGGTCAGCGGTACGGTTCCGTTGCTGGCCTGGGCCTGGGCCGACCAGGCGGCCGGGGGAGGTGCCCTTGGAACCCTCCTGTCGGGCCGGTGGCCCTGCTATCGCCGCTATCACTGCGGGGACGGACTGGAAATCACGGTCTCGACGATCGAGCCGAAATTCTGGATCACCTTTCTGTCGTTGCTGGACCTCGAAGAGCTGGCCCTGGCCGGGACGGACGACGGGGAGGAGGGCCGAGCCGCGGTTGAGGCGATTGAGGCGGTCCTGTCAAAAAAACCCAGGGCCGAATGGCTGGTGATTTTCAAGGGCGCCGGGCTGCCGATCAGTCCGATCCTGGATCTGGATCAGGCTCGAGAGGACGGCCGGCTTCACGAGGCCGGCCTGGCCGGAGAGGTCAGAACCGCGGACGGCGGGACGCTGCCGGCGCTGGGGCCCTTCATTCCGTCTTTGGGGAAGACCCCGGAGAGGGCGGCGCCGAGGTTGGATGAGCACGGAGCTCTTTCGACCCAAGAAGGGAAATCGTGACCATAGGCCGGAAAGCCCCGCTGGGGCCGGTCGGCTTTGCGGCCGCCGCCGGCATCGTGTTGGCCCTGGCACTGCCGGGCCTCAACTGGTGGCCTCTGATCTTCGTCTTCCCGGCGCTGTTTTTGGAGAGTCTTCGGACGCCGATGCGGTGGTGGTGGGTTGCGGCCCTGGGCTGGTTTGCCGGCATGGTCCACTGGATGGTGGCCTCCCACTGGGTCGTTGACGTTCTGGCGGATTTTGGCGGATTCCCGATTGCAGGAGCGTGGGGAGGCCTGATGGTCATGGGCCTGTTCCTGGGTTCGACGTGGATCGGGGTGGCCCTGTTGACGGCCTGGTTTTCGCCGCGCCTGAGAATTGTTGCCTTCCCGGCGGTGTGGATCCTGGCCGAGGTGGCGAGGCGCTATCCGCCCTACCTCTTCCCGTGGAACACGACTGCGAGTTGCCTGGCCGATCAGCCGTCACTCCTGCCGTCGCTCTCGGTGTGGGGGGCGACGGGCCTGGGCTGGGCTCTGGTGGCCGTTGGCGCCGGGGCCTGGGGTCTCTGTCGACGGGAAACACGCCGATGGGGTGGGGTGATGATCGGCGCGGCCGGATTGGCCTTCGGAGTGATGACCCTGGCGGCGCCCGGTCCGGACTGTCGGGGGGAGGCGCTGACGGTCGCCCTGGTTCAGCCGGGGACGACGATGGAGGAACGCTGGGATCCCTCGTCCTGGCCGGAAACGACCGAGAGGGTCTGGGCACTCTCGGAGGCTGCGATGACCTCGAAGCCGGATCTCCTCCTGTGGCCGGAAAGCGCGATGCCCTACCGCTTCGACTCGGACGTCGCCTATCGGCGGCAGGTCCTGGACCTGGTCCGGATGACCGATACGGCCGTGGTGCTTAACTCGGTCGGTCGGACCGAGGATGGGGGCTACACCAACTCGGCCTTCGCCCTTCGTCCCGACGGGGGCGTCAGCCGGTACGACAAGGTCCGCCTTGTGCCCTTCGGCGAGTACGTTCCGCTGTGGGGTCGCCTCTTTGTCTCGGATTCCCTGGTGCGGGAGATCGGGGCATTCACCGCGGGAACCGCGATTGTTCCGTTGGATGCCGGAATTCCGCTGGGCCTGGCGGTCTGCTACGAGATCGTCTTTCCCGATGTTGTCGGGCAGCAGGTTCGGGCCGGGGCGGAGGTCCTGGCGACTCTGACCAACGATGCGTGGTATGGCGCCAGTTGGGCCCTGGATCAGCATTTTGCCCAGGTGATCCTCCGGGCCGTGGAGACGCGCCGATGGGTTGTCCGTGCCGCCCTGACCGGCATTTCCGGGGCGGTCGATCCCTCGGGTCGTGTGGTTGATCGGCTCGGGGCGGGGAAAGTGGGCAGCCTGGTGGTTGATATTCGAACGGCGGTTGGATTGACGCCCGCAGTTCGCTGGGGAGACTGGTGGGCGCTGGTCTGCTGTGGAATCGTCCTCCTGTCGATGATCGGACGACGGAGGTTGGATCCGGGGAACTCGTGAGTCCCGTCACCGGGGGGGCGTCCTTTTTCAGGTTTTTGACCGGTTCTGCCCCACAAGGACCGGTCCATGCCCCATATTGATTGAATGAAATGCCTGAAATTCGCCCTTGTGGTTGCCGTAATGGCCTTCCCAACGATGGTCCAGGCCCAGGCGCCCTGCGACCCACTGCCCGCCCCTTCAGGGGTGACCGAAGAGATCTGGCCTGCCCAGGCTTTGGAACTGAGGCAGAAGATTTCCGACGCCCCGACCGGGAAGACCTTTCTGCTGCACGACGGCGCCTACGATCTCGGTTGCGGCGATTCGGGCTGCCGGCTGGTCTTCGCGACGCCGGGGGTGATCCTGCGGTCCTTCTCGGGTGATCGAGAGGCGGTCATTCTTGACGGCGAATATCAGACCAACGAGTTGATCAGCATCTACGCTTCGGACATTGTCATCGCCGATCTGACCCTGATGCGGGCCTACGATCATCCGATCCATATCTCGGGATTGGGCGCCGCCGTATCGGGCATTCTGATCCATAACGTCCATATCATTGACCCCGGACAACAGGGGATCAAGATCAATCCGGATGCAACGGGGCTCGGTGTCACCAACGACTCGACGATCGAGTGTTCCCATATCGAGTTGACCGATGTCGGCCGGACCCACATCCGTGACAACTGCTACACCGGGGGCATCGATGGTCATGCGACGTCGAATCTGCTGGTGCGCCGGAACCGAATCGAGGGTTTCTGGTGTTCAGCTGGGTTGTCGGAACACGGGGTCCACCTGTGGCGAGCCTCGGCCGGCACCACGGTCGAGGGGAATCGAATCTTCGATTGTGCTCGTGGTATCGGCTTCGGTCTGGGCTACGGGATGGCGGACGGTCATGTCGGTGGCATCATCCGCAACAACTTCGTCGGCGCCGCAAGTTCCGGGATTGAGGCTTCCACCGACGGTTTTGACACCGGTATTACGCTCGAGTCGGCCGACGGCGCCGAGATCTATCACAACACCGTCGTTTCGACCTTCACGCCGCGATCATCGTCGATCGAGTGGCGCTGGGACCTGACATCGGCCGTGATCAGCAACAATCTGACGACCCATGCCCTCCTGGAGCGCAATGAGGCGACAGCCACTCTTGAGGGCAATATCAGTACCGCCTCCCTGGGTTGGTTCTTCGATCCGACCATCGGTGATCTCCACCTCGTGGCGGATGATCTCGATCCGGTAGGCGCCGCTGCCATTCTCGCAGCCGGCCTGGCCGATGACGACTTCGACGGTTCTGCTCGTGACGGTGAACCAGATGTCGGCGCCGATGAGTGGGGCTACCCGCTCTTTGTCGATGACTTCGAGGGGGGCGATACCTCCCGGTGGTCTGCTGTGGTGCCATAGGCGCTGAAAGCGTCGTCGTACGGCCCTTCAAAATCCATCTGCCGTCAAATTTTTTCCTGTGGATCAGGAGCGCCTCGACAGTGGCGAGATCAAGAACTTTGATCTGACACTTGCGTTTTGATAGGTGGGAGATCAAGAATGGATGAGATGACATATTCAATTCGCTACTGGCATCCACTGGAACGCGCCTTCGACCGAATGCGCCGAATACTGTTTGAACCCTTCAATTTTGTGAAATGGATGGTTTTGGGTTTTTCGGCCTGGCTGGCCGGTATTCCCAGTGGGAGCAGTGGAAGCGCCAATTTTGGTGGTGCACCATCCGATGTTGCGGATGCAATAGGGAATACGGCCTCTTCGTTATTTGGAAATATGTTTCTACTTGGTTTCCTGGGTGTAACGGGAGGACTTGTTCTTATTCTGATTGTTCTGTGGTTGTGGCTGTCATCCCGCGGAAAGTTTATCTTTTTGGACAATGTCGTCAACGACCGGGCGGAGATCACCGACCCTTGGTGTCGGTTCAAAAGGCTGGGCTATTCCCTGTTCCTGTGGAGGGTTGCCTTTGTCGGTATCATCATCGCTGTGGTTCTGGCAGGGGTCTTGATTCCGGCGATCCCTGCGGCGCTGCTCTCCGGCGGCTCCTTCGAGGATCTGAGTATTTTTGCGGCGGTTTCGTGGGGGATTTTCTCTGGTTTGATCGTATTCGCTGCCGTTGCTGTCTTTCTTTTCATCAGGCTGTTCCTCAATGCCTTCGTTGTGCCGATCATGTACCGGTTTGATCTCTCGGCTACCGAAGCGTGGAAGAACCTGGTGCCCTGGCTCAAGGCCCGCCCGGGGCAGTTCATCCTCTACCCTCTCTTCGTCCTGTTCCTGGCCATAGGCTTGGGTATGATTTCGATGTTGGTCTGCCTCTTGACATGCTGTATTGTCTCTATACCTATTGTTGGCGGGGGGGTCAGAGCCGTTATTCTCCTGCCCTTGTGGGTGACCTATCGCTGTTTTTCCCTGGAGTGGTTGGCACAATTTGATCCCGGCTTCGATGTGTTTGTGCCGTTGGTGATGCCCGATGACAACGAGGCGATTGTTGTGGCCGAGAGCGAGGTCTGATCCAGAATTCACCGGCCGTCTCATGGGGCGCCGATGCTTCAAACCCTGAGGAACTCAAGGATCAGTACCTCGACGCGGTCGAGCGAAACCTGGCGATGGGGAGATACGGTCGTTTCCGTTGATTGAACCCGGGCACCCACCTCAGCCGACAGCCGATAGCTGACAGTTGAGGCACTTGGAAAATTCAGGGAAACCCGGGCGGGGATAAACCCCGCCCCTACGTTTTTCTTTGTAGGGGAGGGGTTTATCCCCTCCCGTTCTTCGACCGCTCGGGCACATCGGCCTTTGAAAGGTATTTTTGCAAGAGGCTAAGTCGACAGCTTCCTACCATCCCCCCGAGGCGCCTCCTCCTCCGAAGGAGCCGCCACCGCCTGAGAAGCCTCCTGAGAAGCCGCCTCCGGAACTGCCGCTGCCGGAGGATGATGCAAAGGTGGTCCAACCGGGATGGGCGGTGCGGAATGAACGGCCCCAATTGGTGTGCCAGGTCATCCTCCGCATGATGGGGAAGCCGATGATCCAGAGGAGAAACAGAATGAACCCGTATTTGCCCAGAATGACCGCCGGGAAGGTGGCGTAGAAGGGCATCAGGAACAGGTAGAGGAACCAGCTCTGGCCGCCCTTGCCGAAGATTGCGGTGACTGAGAACGTTCCGATGACGACGAGGAAGATCAGACCGCTGAATAACCGGGCCACTAGGGGATTGCCCCCGGTCAGGGAGTCCGGTTCGGGCAGATCGACCGCCTCTCCTCGGGCCAAGCCATCAAGTGCCCCGATCGCCTCGGAGATGCCTCCCGAAAAGTCCCCTTCCTTGAATTTCGGAGTCATCAATCCGTCGATGATCCTTTTTGCGGTGACATCGGGAATCGCCCCTTCGAGGCCATAACCGACCTCAATCCGAATCTTGCGTTCCTGCTCGGCGACCAGGACGAGGATTCCGTCATCGACATCCTTGCGGCCCAATTGCCAAGTCGATGCAACTTCAATCGCATAGTCTTCCAGGACCTCGCCTTCCAGGGAGGGAACAGTCAGGACGGTGATCTGGGCGCCGGTGTCTTTTTCAAGGAGTTCCAGTCGGCTTTCCAGTTGTTGTTGGGTCTCATCATCGACCATTCCGGCAAGATCGTTGACCCGACCTCCGAGATAGGGGACGTCAAGGGCGAAACCGGTCAGGGGCAGAAGGGTGAGTGCCGCAGCCAGGAGAAAACGCATCATCGATCCTCCATCCTCAGCCCGTTGGCCAGTTCGTCGATGTCATCCGGTCTGATTTCGACGCCGTGTTTCTCCAGCAGCAGGCCACACTCGCCGATGCTCTCGACCAGGGCGGGGCCGGGCTGCCCGGACCGGATTCCCGTGACCAGATGATCGACGATGTCTTGCCATTCGGACTGATCGACCGCCCGGTTGATTGCTTCGTCGCCGAGAACGACCACCCTCCGCTCGAAGAGGGCCAGGAAGATCAGGATTCCCGTGCGCTCCCGTGTGGCGAAGACCTCCTCCTCAAGAAAGGCCTGGGCGGCGCGCCGATTGACCCTGAGATTGAGGGTGTCTGGTGAGACCATCGCCCTTCGGAAGGACGGCAGGGCCCTGGCCAGGAGATATCCCGCCGCGGCGCCGATGGCCGACGGTCCCAGGATCCAGAGCCAGGCAGGGTCGAGCCAGAAGCCTCCTGCGGAATGAATCAAGGCAACGAAGATGGAGACGGCCAGAGCCCCGAAAGCGGCAGCCTTCCAGGCAGCCTCGTCGTAGTCGTCCGAGGCGCCGACGACGACGGGGACGATTTCGCCCGAGGTTCTTTTCTCGGCCTTTCCCGTAGCCTGCCGAATGGCTTCAAGATCAGCGGCGGTGAAGAAGGTGCTGGGATCCATGATGCGCTACTAGGAAAAATCGACGGTCGGCGCTTTTTCCGCACCTTCGTCGCTCTTGAAATAGGGTTTGGGCTGATCAAAGCCAAACCACCCAGCGATGACCGAGGTTGGAAAACGGCGCCGCCGTGTATTGAAGGCCCGGGCAACGTCGTTGTAGCGTTTTCTTTCAACGGCGATTCGGTTTTCCGCACCTTCGAGCTGGGCCTGCAGGTCGCGGAAGTTTTCGGTCGACTTGATGTCGGGATAGCGTTCCACGACGACCAACAATCGGGACAGGGCCGAGGAGAGTCCGGCCTGGGCCTGCTGGAATGCCTGGAATTGCTCGGCGGACGGTGCGCCGCCAACGTTGATTGAGCCGACCTTTGACCTGGCCTGAACGACCTGGTTGAGGGTCTCCTGCTCGAAGTCTGCCGAACCCTTGACGGTGGCGACCAGGTTGGGGATCAGATCGGCCCGCCGCTGGTAGACGTTTTCAACCTGGGCCCATGCGGAATCCACGGCCTCGTCAAGTCCTACCAGGCCGTTGTAGGCCGAAATACCCCAACCGACCAGGCCGAAGATCAGAACCAGGACCAGAACAAAACATCCAATTGCTGCAGTTTTCATTGTTGTCTCCTCGGGGGCTATCGTAACGCCGGTGGCATCAATCGACAACCCTGGACCAAACGGACCGAAGGGCTGGTGGCAGGTCGGACAATTTTTGTTCGATCGTCTGTCGAAGGGAGCCCGAGCCGTCCGCACTCAACAGCTGGCTGATGTCCCATCGATCCTGCGGACCTCCGGCAAAGAGTTTGAGGAGGATGAGGTCCACCTTGCCGACGATGGGTAATTCGATGCCTTGCTCTTGGAGAATTCCAGAAACCAATTCAAGCATTCATGGCTCCTCATCGATCAGGAAAGGGCACGGACGACGTCCCCTTTGCCGTTGTCTTCGAAAATCGGCCAGGGCCTTCGCCAAGGTCAGGCGATGCGTTGCTCGATAGGACTCCAGGTCCCGTTCTCCGAGTGTCAGAGCCAATCTCACCCGTTCTTCAGGCGACAGGTCTTTGACAACCTCTCGGTTCCGCGCTCGAAGGAATGCCGCCAATTCACTCATGCCTCATTATCGCATTCTTTCGATATACTCTTCCGATGTGGAGAGAGACGCTTGCTCAGCCTGAAGTTCGCCAAGCCTATGTTCTGACGAAGGTTGGTGTCTTTGGTGTCGCGGCGCTTGCGACCATTCCCCTGGCCCATTTCCTTGGGCCCAAGGCCTGGGTCGGATTGGGCATCTTCGGAATGATACTTGCGACCATGACGGTCGTCGTGTTGTCGGTCGCAAGAACGCCCTCGGCGCCATCCGGATTGCCTTCGGACGATGATGACGAGGAGACAGGATGCGTTTGAAAACATTGGCATTGATCATCATCATGACCGCGGTCGGTTCTGCCCAGGCGGTTGATTTCTTGGGGATCAAACTCTGCAAGGGCATGGTCAGTACGGCAGTGACGCTGCCTCCGGACTCAGGTCTGACGATCGAAAGTGCCGAGATCGGCGCCCACGGAGCGCTGGTCCTGCTGCTGAGTTCCGATGACACAACGATCCTGAACCAGATCGATGATCTGATGATGGGGTTCACCGGCTCGAGGGGAAAGGGTGACGAGAAGACGCTCCAGTGGTCCGGCCGGAAAATCACGGCCTTTGCGCAGGTGCTGAAACCGAAGTTGGCCGCTTTGGCGGTCAATACGTCCGATCAGTGTCTGGATGTGGTCGAAGACGAGGTTGTTGCTTCCGGGGGAGCGGCGGTGCCTGATACCGAGCCTGGCCCCGAGGTCCAGGCCGGCGTCGGTGAAACGGTCACTGCTGTGGTTCCCGTTCCGGCGAGCGCGGTCATTCCCGAACCCTCGACCGCCGAGCCTGGTGTTGAGGCTTCCGAAAAGGCCGACGTCCCGGGATTCACCCTGGAAGGTTCCCTTCGCCATGAAGCTTTCGCCGACGACTGGGTGGACGTGATGGGCGTCGTCGTCAACAACACCAGTGATGATCTCAAGCTGGCCACCTTTGATCTCAGCCTGTGGGACGACACGGGCCGACTGATCTGTGTTGATACGATCTCGGTGACCATTCTCAAGAGCGGTCAACATCGGGCATTTCGTGATTCGATCAGATGCCCCGGATACGCATCGACCACGGTCGCCCGAACTGAGCTGCAGTTTGCCGGCGGTTTCTGAAAATCGAGACGATGAGGGGGAAACCTGAGTCCTGCCTCAAGCCGGGATAATCAGATGATCGGTTCCCTCCTCGCCCTCCCTTTCGGCATCCTCAAGGAGGCACTGAAGCGTCTGTCTTACCAGGCTTTCGACCGACACTCCCTGGCGTTCGGCCTGGTCCTCGTAGGCTCGATAGTGGTCCTCGGGGATATCGACGCAGATCTTTACCTGGGTCATGATCCTGTCTCCCATGAGGCGGTGGGAACCGCCTTGAATCCGTAGCAGAGAATTCCCGAGCGTGCCTCCTTGCGGATCAGGCGGAACTCGAGAGTGACATCCATGCCGGGGCCGATCGACGAGGGATCGCAGTCGACGACCTGGGCCATGAAACGGGCCTTCTCCGGCGTTTCCACGATCGCGATGGCGTAGGGCGCCTCGAATAGAAAATCATCCGGAGCGATGTGGATCACGGTTGAGGTAATGATTGTGGCCGTCTTCGAGAGGGTCACGGGCTCCGATTCTCTTCCCCGGCATTTGGGGCAGACCGAGCGCGGTGGATAGTTGACCTTGCCGCAGCTGGTGCAGCGGGCGGCCTCGAGTCGAAGACGTGAGGGAATGTCTCTCCAGTATCGTGGGCTCGGCATTACTCGATCCTTTCCAGAATGTGAACGACGGAACTGGCGCCGGATCCGCCCATATTCTGTGCGAGGCCGAGACGGGCGCCCTGCACCTGGCGGTCACCCACTTCGCCTCGGAGTTGTTCGAAGATTTCGATCACTTGTGCGATCCCCGTTGCTCCAACGGGGTGGCCTTTGGCCTTGAGACCTCCGCTGGTGTTGACGGGAATGCGGCCGCCGATGGCGGTCAGGCCACTCTTTGCCGCGCCGTTCGCCTCATCTCTCCCGACCAGGCCGAGGGCCTCGATACAGCAGATCTCCGAGATTGCAAAACAGTCGTGGACCTCGGCGACGTCGATATCTTTCGGTCCGATCCCCGCCATTTTGAAGGCGCGTTCAGCCGAGAGCTGGACGGAGTCCAGGAAGGTGGGATCTTTGCGGTCCGCAAGGGCCATCGCGGAGCTTGCCTGTCCGGTCCCTGTGATCTTGATCGGTCGATCGGTGTAGTTCTTGGCCTGGTCCAGGGGACACAAGAGAACTGCGGCGCCACCGTCGCTGACCGGTGAACAGTGGAGCAGGCGAAGGGGTTCGGCTACCAGCGTGGAGTTCATCACCTGTTCGAGGGTGAACTCGCGGGGAAACTGTGCCTTGGGGTTGAGGGCGCCGTGGCGGTGGTTCTTGACCGAGACCCAGCTCAAGTCCTCGTCGGTGGTTCCGTAGGCCGCCATGTGGGCCCGGGCGATCATGGCATAAAGACCGGGGAAGGTGATGCCGTGATAGACCTCGAGTTCCTGGTCGGCGGCCATCGCCAGAACATTGGTGGCGTCGGCGCCGTCATTCATCTTTTCGACTCCCGATGCCAGGACCAGATCACTGGCTCCCGAGGCGACTTCGAAAAATGCGGTTCTCAGCGCCACACCTCCCGACGCACAGGCGGACTCGACGCGGGTCGCGGGAACCCCGGCCATGCCGATCTCATCCGCCATCAACGGGGCAACGTGTTCCTGCCCGACGAACCCTCCCCCCGACATATTGCCGACGTAGATGGCGTCGAGGTGATCGACGCCTGCATTCTTGATGGCTTCCAGCGCCGCCTCGGCAAAGAGCTGGCGCAGGCTCATATTCCAAAGTTCGCCGAAAGGGGTCATTCCGGCTGCGACGATTGCAACTTCACGCATGTGTGACTCCTTATTCGTTGACGATGATCTTGTCGCGGAGTTTGGCGTATTGCCCATAGGTGACGTAGTGCTTCGGCCCGTCGAGCATCGAGCGGACGGTTCGAGCCAGGGGCTGCCTCTCGGGCAGAAGGTCGGTGGCCCTGAACACGAAACTGTCCGAGCCCGCGCCCGATCCAAAGGACGTCATGAAGATCAGGTCGTCCGGTTCGGCGATGTCGAGAATGGCCGCCAGTCCTGTGGGTGACGATCCGGAATAGGTGTTGCCCATGGTGGGGACGATCCATCCGGTCTCCATCTGTTTCTCGGTGAAACCCAGCTTCTTTCCGGCCATCTGCGGGAACTTGCCGTTGGGCATGTGGAAGATGGCATGTCGGAAATCTGACGGCTTCATCCCGGTCTTTTCGAGAATGGCGCGACTGGCGCCCAGAACATGCTTGAAATAGGCGGGTTCCCCGGTGAAACGGCCGCCGTGCCGGGGATAGAATTGACCTTCCCGGCGCCAGAAGTCCGGCGTATCGGAGGTGAAACTGTAGGTTTCCAGAACGTCGACCAGCAGATTCTCCTTGCCGAAGATGAAGGCCGCGCCTCCGGCCGAGGCTGAGAACTCCAGGGCGTCGTCGGGCGCTCCCTGTGAGGTGTCGGCGCCGATACCCATCGCGTACTCAACCCGTCCCGATTCCACGAGGCCGAGGGAGACGAACATCGCCTCCGAGCCCGCCTTGCAGGCAAATTCAAAGTCGGCGACGTGGACCTCCGGTCCGATGCCCAGGGCATCGATTACGATGGTTCCGCTGGGCTTGACGGCATAGGGGTGGGACTCGGATCCGATGTAGAGAGCCCCGATCTTCGACGGTTCGATCCCCGCGCGGGTGATGGCATCCGCGCCGGCCGCCACCGAGATCGTGATCGTATCCTCGTCGATTCCCGGGACGGATTTCTCCTGGAGAAGCAGTCCCTTGCGGATGGTTTCGGGGTCCTTGCCCCATTGGCGAGCGATTTCTTCCGCCGTAATTCTCTTGCGCGGGATAAACGCTCCGTAGCCTACGATTCCAGCCATGTTCACCTCCGGTTGGTGGGAAACCGCCGGAAAATATCCTTTCCCCAGCGGGTTGACCCCCCTGAATTCCAGACAAAAACGTCCAAATGGACGGAACAAACTGGCTTTGACGATCTATCCTATCTCATCTTTGAGGTCCATCCAAGGCGGCCGATAACGCCACCACAGTTGTCACGGTGTATTTGCCTGGTTGGGTGCAGCTGCAACCGATCTCGGGGTAGATTCCGCTACTTGAGACCCAGGCGCTCACCGTCGTACTGATCGGTGGTGACCTCGGCGCACCATGCCTCATTGTCCAAATACCACCGAACCGAGGCTCGCAGTCCTTCGGCGAAGGTCACGGAGGGCTTCCACCCCAGCTCGTCCGACATCCGGGAAGCATCGATGGCGTAGCGATGGTCGTGCCCGGGACGATCGGTGACGAAGGTGATCAGCTCTCGCCGGGACCCTTCCCCGGGCAGGAACTCGTCGACAAGATCGCACAGGAGTTCAACGACATCGATATTGGCCATTTCGTTGTGACCCCCGATGTTGTAGGTACGGCCCAACCGCCCTCCGCGAATGACGGCGTCGATGGCCGTACAGTGATCCAGGACGTAGAGCCAGTCGCGGACGTTGGATCCGTCGCCGTAGACCGGCAAGGCCTTGCGGGCCACTGCATTGCCGATCATCAGGGGAATCAACTTCTCCGGGAACTGGAAGGGGCCGTAGTTGTTGGAACAGTTCGAGATGGTCACGGGGAGGCCGAAGGTGCGATGCCAGGCCCGGACCAGATGGTCCGAGGCCGCCTTGGAGGCGGAATAGGGACTGGAGGGATCGTAGGGGGTGTCTTCGGTGAAGTATCCCTCTGAGCCCAGCGAGCCGTAGACCTCGTCGGTGCTGACGTGGTGAAAACGGCAGTCAGTGCGCCCCTCCCAGTGTGAGCGGGCGGCCTCAAGGAGGGTGGCCGTACCGTTGATGTTGGTCTCGACGAAATCCAGGGGGCCGTCGATCGAGCGATCGACATGACTTTCGGCGGCGAAGTGGACGACGGTATCGATGTCGTGATCGGCGAAGATTTTTCGTACGGTCTCTCGATCTCGAATGTCCCCGTGGACGAAAGTGTAACGATCGCCGAATTCCGCCTCGGCGTCTCGCAGGCTGGCCCTGTGTCCCGCATAGGTCAGGGCATCAAGGTTGACGACGCGGACTCCTCTATCGGTGGCCAGTAGGTGGCGGATGAAATTGCAGCCGATGAAGCCGGCGCCGCCGGTCACGAGGACGGATCGGGGTGAATGGTTCGAATTCATCAATAATCTCCTGGCCGGCTTGGTGGGATGGAGCCCGAAATCTGCCGATATGAATCGCCCGTGAGGCCGGGTTGTCTGGTGGCGATGGCTGAGAGCCGAGAGCCAAGGTTCTTGCCCCGGGCCGATATACTCGAATAGTCGAAGAACGGGAGGGGATAAACCCCTCCCCTACGAAGAACAATGTTGGGGCGGAGTTTATCCAGACAATGAACAGGGTTGGGGCGGGGTTTATCCAGATAATGAATAGCGTAGGGGCGGGGTTTATCCCCGCCCGGGTTTCTCTGGATTCTGCAAGAGCCTGGGCCGAAAGCTGAAAGCATTTCAGTCCCCCTGGTAATCGGAGTCTTGACGAAAGACCGGCAATTGTTCCGCGGGCAAATCCCTCAGGAGGGGGCAGCCGGTGTCCTTGGGACTGAGAATGGGTTCGTGGCCTGCGGAGAGCGGCCAGTCGATCGCGATGTCGGGATCGTCCCACGCAATCGAGCGTTCCTCGGCGGGGGCGTAAACATCATCAACCTTGTAGAGAAACTCCGCCACGTCCGAGAGGACGACGAAGCCGTGGGCCATGCCGCGCGGGGCAAAGAGCTGCCGTTTGTTGTCGGCGGAAAGCTCTGCGCCGAACCACTGCCCAAAGGTGGGGCTGCCGTGGCGAACATCGACGACGACGTCGAAGACCGACCCGATAATGGCCCGAACCAGTTTGGCCTGAGGCCGTCCCAGCTGATAGTGGAGGCCACGGAGGACGCCGTGGCTTGATCGGGAGTGGTTGTCCTGGACCCAGTCACGGTCGAGGCCGTGTTTGGCAAACGCCGTGCGACTGTAACTCTCCATAAAGAAACCGCGGTGGTCGCCAAAGACCCTTGGCTCGATCAGGAAGACACCGGGAAGGGGAGTTTCGAGGACCTTCATCGGGAGCTGTTCTCTCGGGGTCGCAGTTCCCTCAGGTAGTCGCCATAGGATGACTTGCCGGCTGCGACGGCCAGTTGGTCCAGCCCGGCATCGTCAATCCATCCTGCGCGCCATGCGATCTCCTCGAGGCAGCCGACCTTGAGACCCTGGCGTTCCTCGATGGCGTGGATGAAGCTCGAAGCCTCGATCAGGCTCTTGTGGGTTCCGGCATCGAGCCAGGCGAAACCCCTGCCCAGGACCTCGACTTCCAGCTGGTTCCGCTCCAGATAAATGCGGTTCAAGTCGGTGATTTCCAGTTCTCCCCTTGGAGATGGTTTGAGGTCGGCCGCCAAATCGCAGACGTCGGGCCCGTAGAAATAGAGACCGGGGACGGCGAAATGACTCCTGGGCTGATCGGGCTTTTCTTCCAGAGAGATTGCGTGGCCGTTCTCGTTAAATTCAACGACGCCGTAGCGCTCGGGATCGCGAACGTAGTAGCCGAAGATCCGGGCTCCGTCTGTCAGGGAGGCGCAACGAGTCAGCATCGACCCGAGATCGTGGCCGTGGAGGATGTTGTCGCCAAGAACCAGGCACGAGGGTTGGCCATCGATAAAATCCTTGCCCAGAATAAAGGCCTGGGCCAGGCCGTCGGGGCTGGGCTGCTCGCAGTAGTCGAAACGCATCCCGAGGTGCGATCCGTCGCCAAGGAGATCCTTGAAGGCGGGCAGGTCACGCGGGGTCGAGATGACCAGGACTTCGCGAATGCCTGCGTGCATCAGGAGGCTCAAGGGGTAGTAGACCATCGGTTTGTCGTAGACCGGCAGCAACTGTTTACTCAAGACCCGGGTGACTGGGTGGAGCCTGGTGCCGGATCCTCCGGCGAGGATGATGCCCTTCATTGGTGTTCCTTTCGCTCCCGAACTTGTGGAAGGTCTCGATAGCACGTTCGGGGAGGCCGAATGGTATCAAATCGACTATCATGGTGGGGAGAAACACACAACAGCGTGAGCGTTGGCCGTTTGTCGCAATTCTGATACGCGGCGGTTGCACGCTTGAGATGGATCGGGATCCCTGGGCCTGGTTTCCTTGGGGATATTGGGCATGGTCCTTGCGTTGGGTTGTCGAAGACCGGCCCGGGCTTCTCGGGTCGGGAACGAAAGAGTGACCGAGGAGGTTGTCATGCGCGGTTTTCGATGGTTTGTTTTCTCGATTGTCTTGGTTTTGGTGGTGGCCCCGAACGTGGGCCTGGCCGACGACAGTTGTGCCCGGGTTGATTCACGATGGGGCTTGGGTCTCAGTTGGGTTGTGGTCGAGTCGGGGGGGACGGTGTTCTACGGGTCGGGGACGACGCTGATCGCCGTGTCGGCATCAACAGATGTGGAATCGGGCCGGGTAGACGTCGGCGGCGTGATCTCCGAGATTTCCATTCTTGGGAACAACGCCTTCATCGCCGGGAACAAGAGAGGACTGGTCATTGTCGATATTTCAGACCTCTCCCACATGCAGGTTCTGGCCCACACGGACGATCCCGTGTACGCCAATGGCGTCGATACCAACGGCGACATCGCGGTTGTGACGGACTTCTACAACGATGTTCGGATCTTCGACGTCTCATCGCCGGACAATCCGCAGCGGTTGACTGTGTTCGAGGTCGAAGGCCTGGCCCAGGATGTCGTTCTGTTGGGTCAGTATGCTGCGATTGCAGAGGGAACAACGGGTATTCGAATACTCGATCTCTCCGATCCTGCCCATCCGGTCGAGGTGGCATTGCTCTCGACGGGAGGCGCGGTCAACCGAATGACCGCCGATGGATCGACCCTCTACGTCGCGGACGGTCGAAAGGGCTTGGTAATTGTCGATGTCTCCGATCCCGGAAGTCCTGCGATCCTGGGATCGCTGGCCTTGTCCGGGCTTGCCAGCGCGGTTTCGATCATGGGAACGACCGCCTGGGTGGCGGCGGACTACACGGGGATCTTTGCGGTTGATGTCTCGGATCCGAAGGCGCCGGTTACCTTGGGGACCAATCGGCCCAGCCGGGGCATTCCGGTCGATGTCGTGGCCGATGGTTCGAACGTCTGGTTTGCCGCCTACAACCAGGGTGTCGCCCGTTTCGAAGGGGCCGACCCCTCCCATCCCCAGGAGATTGGATGGTATGGCGGTGCCGGTGAAACGCGTTCAGTGGTGGCACTTGGTGATCGGGCTTTGGTTGCCGACTGGAGCGGCCTGAGTCTCCGGGTATTCGATATCGATGCCGAACCTGATCCGGTCGAAGTCGGTTCGTTGGTCCTCCCGGGCTATCCCCGCAGGATGGCCCTGGCCTCCAACCGGGCCTATGTTGCAATGGAGTATGAGGGCCTTGCGGTTGTCGATATGGCCAATCCCGAGAATCCCATTCTGGTGACAACCCTGGCTGTGCCGGGTCATCCTCAGGACATCGTGCTGATGGGCGATGTCGCCGTGGTGGCGGCCCAGTCGGAGGGGCTGCAGATCATCGACATCACCCACCCGGAAGCTCCCTCGATCCTGGCGAGCCTGGAAATATCAGGGACGGCGAATGCAGTCAGCATCGTTGGCACAACGGCATTCGTCGCAGCGGGGAGTGAAGGGTTGGTCGTCGTCGATCTCTCGACGCCGTCGAATCCGCAAATCATTTCGACGCTCGACACCGAGGGAATCGCAGTTGAAACGGCCCCGATGGGCAGCTACGTCGTTGTATCCGGCTACTATTCCGGGCTCTTCGTCGTCGATGTTTCCAATCTTGCGAATCCGGTACAGGTTGGGAGCGTTGATGTTCCCAACATGGCTCGGCATGCCGTGATCAGCGGCAGCCTGGCCTTTGTCAGCAACAACGTCTTGGGTCTCAGTGTGGTTGACCTGGCCGATCCGGCCAACCCGGTTGTCCTGGGTACGACGGCGACCCCGGGCACGACCTGGTACGGCGCCTTCGTTGGGGACAATTTTGTCCTTGCCGATGGTCCGGCGGGAGTTGTCGTCTTCGACGTCAGCACCTGTGGGCAGGGCGGGAATCCCCCCGTAGCGGATTTTTCCTCGTCTCCGGAGCATCCACGGGCGGGTGACACGGTCTCCTTCCTGGACCTCTCGACTGGAGATCCCACCAGCTGGACGTGGTCTTTTTCCGACGATGGAAGCACCAGTTCCGAGCAGAATCCGACGCACGTTTTTCCCTCGGCCGGTGGGTTCGATGTGCGGCTGGAGGTCTCCAATGCCGACGGCACCTCGACGGCCTCAAGGACGTTGGTGATTCAGCCGGCCGAGGGTGAGTTGCCTCCGGTCGACTATCCCTTTGCCGCAACTGCGGTCATTCCGGCGGCTGCCCATGCTGCAGGCGCGCAGGGAACCAGTTGGGTGACCGATGTTGTACTTCACAACCTCAGGGGTGAAGATGTGACGGCCGACGTCTTCTTCCTGAAGAGCGGGATTGATGGGGGACAGAGTCAGGCGGTGGAAGTTGTTGTGCCTGGAAACGAGTCCGTTCTGCTCGCGGACGTCGTCCTTGAGACCTTCGGTTTTCACTCGGCTTCCGGTGCGATTCTCATCGGGTCGGACCAATCGCTCGTTGTCTCATCGAGGACCTACAACACCGCGCCCGAAGGGACCTATGGGCAGTTTATTCCCGGTTTCGATGTCAATCGGGCCTTGATATCGGGGCAGAGAGCGACCCTGATCCAGCTGTCAGAGGGTGATGCCTTCAGGGCGAACCTGGGGGTTGCCAATGCCAGTGCGGTAGCGATCGACATCTCCGCCGAGATCTATGAGGCCTCCGGGCAGCATTTGGGCACCAGCTACTTTCAGGTACCGCCGTGGTCTCATGCCCAGATCAACGGCGTATTCTCCCTGGCCGGTTTCCCTCAGACTGCGGACGGTTATGCCGTTGTCGGTTGTGACACCGCGGGCGCCCACTGGTTTGCCTACGCATCGGTTGTCGATAACCGGTCCGGTGATCCCGTCTACGTGGCCCCGACTCGGGAGTCGTCTGGACCGTTGTGGATTGTCGCCGCTGCGCATGTCCAGGGTGCCAACAACACGGCCTGGCGAACGGATCTCGAGATTTTCGACCCCGCCGAGAGTCTTAGGGATGTCTCGATTGAGTGGCTGGGATCCGACGGCGGAACACCGCTTGAGGTCAATCTGCCCTCGACTGGCGCCCCCTGTCGGCGCGTGGAGGATGTACTGGCCGGCCTGTTTTACGGTGAAGGCGCAGGTGCATTGCGGATAGAGGCATCCCAGGGGTCGTTGGCTGTGACCAGCCGAACCTATAACGATGCGGGTGATGCGACCTACGGGCAGTACATTCCTGCGGTGTTCGAGTCGGAGGCCCTGGTCTGGGGCAGAGCTGCGCGGTTGGTGCAGTTGGCCCATTCGACCAGGCCGAGGTATGGATTCAGGACCAATCTGGGATTCGTCAACACAACCGGCAACACCCTGACGATGAATGTGGACCTGTATGACGGCGATACCACCTATTTGGGCAATTTGTCGTTTGAACTCTTGCCGTGGCAGTACCTCCAGTTCAACAACGTCTTCAAGGGCATGGCAGATGAGGACCTCGACAATGCCTATGCCATTGTCACGACCCAGACGGGTGGGGCGGCCTTTTTTACCTATGCCTCGGTGGTCGACAATCGCTCTGGGGATCCGGTGTTCATCCCGCCGGTGCTCGAGCCGTAGGAGGCAGTTACGCCATTTTCAGGTCGATGCGACCGGCCGGACGGGGTATAACGGGGTTGTGGAAAGAGAAATAACGACCGTTCCCGTCTCGGCTGTTCTGATAACCCTGAATGCCGAACGCTGGTTGGAGGCCGTTCTTCGGCCTCTGGCCGGCTTCGACGAGGTCGTGATCCTCGATTCGGGGTCGACCGATAGGACCCGGGAGATTGCAGATGCGGCGGGTGTGGAATGGAGTGAGCATTCCTTTGATGGATACGGAGCCCAGAAACGCCGGGCGGTGGCCTTGGCCCACAACGATTGGGTGCTGTCGGTCGATGCGGACGAGATCATGGCGCCGGAAACGGTTGCGGCAATTTTGGCGATCGATTGGGAAAAGGCCGATCCGAGGACGTGTTGGAAGATCCGTCGTCGTCCGTTCATCGGGGATCGGGAGATCCGGCATGGTCACTGGGTTCCCGATCCAGTCGTGAGGCTTTTCAACAGGCAGCATCACAATTTCAGTCCGGCGTTGGTCCACGAGTCGGTCACTCCGACCGGACGGGTAATGACCCTTCCGGGGGCGATGACCCACCACAGCTACGACGATCTCGCCGGGCTGTTTCGGGCGGATTATCACCGTTTGAAGGCGTCCGAATATCGAAGACAGGGCCGGAAGACGCCGGGAGTGGTCGCTCTGACCGCCAGAGCGGGTTGGGCCTTTTTCTACTCGTTGATTGTCCGGAGGGGATTCCTCGATGGACCCGCCGGTGTCGTTGTGGCCCTGTCGGGAGCGGTCAATGCGGTTCTGGCCCTGGCTCTGATCGGAGCGTCCGGGGACTCCTGAGCAAGGGATGCCGCACCGCCGGGGTCATTCGTATCGCCCCGAAATGGACCGGTCCCTTCAATAGGGTGGTTCCGGGGCGGTTACGACATCACGAAAGCGGTTCTGGATTTATTCTTCAGAGCCCTGTTCAGCAGTCTTCAGGGCAGTTACAGATGTTCTCGCCGAGATCACAGATTCCATCGCCGCAGACGGAACAGATAAAGCAGTCGGATTGGGTTGCGCAGCCGCCGTCGGGCAATTGTTCGGAGCAACTGATTGCTATGAGCCCCGAGCAGCACGGAATCCCATCCCAGGGTGAGCCCACTTCGCCCTCAGAGACACAATCAGTCTCTGGCGTCCACCATCTCGAGGTGTCTCCCGTCTCGAAGCCGTCGATGAAAATTTCGGGATCCTGGGCCCCCAATAAGAGGTCATCCGAAACCCGGGAGGGAATACCGAAGTCCGAGTTCCACCGCTGGGTGGTATCGCCATTGAAACTTGGGTTGGTGATCGGGTATTGAGCAGAAGAAAGTATTGCCAGCAATCCTGCCGCAATCCCGAGCAAAATAACCTTCCATACTGAGAGCATGATTCAATCCACCCTTCAGTCCAAAAATACCGACTTATACTTGCAAGCTCTCCGTATTAAGGTTACCACAGTTGACAACCAGTAGTCAAGTCTTGCTCGGTTGTGTACCGGATTCTTCCACTCAGCCCAGCCCTTTCCCATCGTACCCAAGATCAAGAGGGATTCTGAGGTACCTTCTTCGAACAAAGATCGTCTTGTCATCAAGTGCTTTCCTGTCGTGTTAGGCTCAATATGGTTGATAATGCCGGGTTATTGGAGGGGGAATTGATAAATATATTCAGACAATTCTTTGTACTGACGGGAATCCTGCTGGCTGCTGTTGTGCTGTTTGCTCAGGAAACACCCAACCCCGTGCAGGATTTTGATTGGCTTGCAGGTCCTGCAACCGGAGAACTGGAACAGGTGGCGACAATTGAGGTGCCGGAAGGATATGCCTTTCTTGGACCGGAGGATACGAAGAAGATGATGGTGAACCTGGGGAATCTTGTCTCGGGTTCGGAAATTGGGATGATTCTTTCTCCAGAGGATTGGTTTGTCCTTTTCGAGTTCGATGAGATCGGGTTTGTGAAAGACGACGAGAAAGACTCCCTTGATGCCGATAAACTAATGGAATCTTTTCTTCAAGGGCAGAAAGAAGCCAATAAGCTCCGGCGAAGCAAGGGGCTGACCGAGCTGTTAATCAGCGGCTGGTACAAGAAACCCTTTTATGACCAACAGACCCACAATTTGCAGTGGTGCACCAAGCTTCACGAAAAGGAATCAACGGAGGAATTCGCCAATTATAATCTTCGTATACTTGGACGCAGGGGGGTCACGCGGGCAACCCTGGTCGCTGATTTGAATCAGCTCGATACTGCCGTCCCGGCAACCAAGGAATTTCTCGGCGGTTTCGGGTATGTTGAGGGGCAGCGTTACTCCGAATTCCGAAAGGGAGACAAGGTGGCCAAATACGGGTTGACGGCCTTGGTACTCGGAGGGGCGGCAGCAGTTGCGGCAAAGACCGGCCTACTGAAATATCTCTGGAAGTTCCTCGTTCTGGGAGCCCTGGCAGTCAGCGGCTTTTTTAAGAAGCTTTTCGGGAGGAATTCCCCACCATCGGAACCCTGAGCCGTCTTCTGAATACCAAGTCATGAGTGCTGATGAGATTCGCTTGCTGCTTGTCGGGTATCTCCTTCTCCTGAGTGATTCCTTTCTCACAGCACACGCTCCCGCCCTCGTCCTGTATGGCTGGAATTCGAGATGGAGGATCAAATCCACGGAAACCGCATTTTCGCTGGGACGGCGTTATTGGTTAATCCGCCCCTTACTTCCGCCGACGACGCCCTCATTCCTGCTTACGCTTCCACGATGTTCTTTCGGAACCAAGGGTTTTACGACGGTTTCCCCGCTTCGGGATTCCCTGTGGATGGAGGAGAAGGTATTTTTCATCCCATACGACGAGGTGAGGTCGATCCGGGTCGAAGGACATGATTTTAGGGTCAACGGACAAACCTGGTTTCGGGGACCGCCGGTAGAACTTGAGAAATTGAGACTCGGTGTCGAGAAGATCCTGAAAGCAGTCCAGCCCGGCGAGGCGGTTCGGCGAATGATCCGCTCGGAATTCAAGCTTGGATTGAAGGCGGGAAAGCATCTTGCGAATTTGGAAAAGGCTGTGATGCCGTTGAATCTGTTGTGTTCGCTGTATGCTGTGGTTCTCTTGGTCTTTCTTCCCGGCCTTCTCTACTTCAGGCCCGCACGACTCTCCTTCTGGGGAATCGGAGCCGTTCTTATGGGACTCCACCTGCTTTGTGGATTCTTTTTTCTGCGCATCCATTCCGGGCTGATGCCCGAGAAATATTCGGCGCGATGGGAATCATTGTTCAAGATGTCCCTTTGTCCTCCGATCATGATCCGAGCCTGTGATGAAATCAATGATCAGGTGGGAATTCCAGGAGATTCCTTGGCGATGGCTATGAGTCTCCTGGACCGTTCCCGGTGGTTCCCCGTGATTCAGAAGAGCTGGCGCCAGCTGCGCCATCAGCCGGTCTACCCCATGGATTCGGAGATCGTATCGGCTGTGGGCGAATTTTCTTCGGCCTATCTCGCTGTCTTCGAACAGTCGCTCAAGGGCATGGGTCTTTCGGCTGCGGACCTCGAGGTCAATCCGGCCGAGGTTCCCGATGCCTGTAGCTACTGCCCGCGATGTGGGAGTTTTTACCGAATGGGCATCCCTACCTGCCGGGATTGCGGGGAATTGCCTCTGGTGCCCGGAAGGGATGAACCCCGAGATGTTTGTTAATCTGATCTCCCAGGATCCATTTCAGTACTTCTGCTGGATTGGTTTTGCGGTCTTTTCCATTTGTGTTCACGAGTCCGCTCATGCCCGCATGGCCGTACATTTTGGTGATGAAACCCCGCGAGACTACATTCCGTTGAATCCAATGCGCCAAATGGGGCCGTTTTCGCTGGTTCTTCTGTTTGTGATCGGCGTTGCATGGGGGGCGGTGCCCGTTGATCCGAAAGGCTGCGGCAGCCGGGGAAGAAACGCCCTGGTTTCCCTTGCCGGACCTCTTGCCAATCTTGCCTTGTGTGCCCTTTTCGCCCTGCTGTCTCAAACGGCTGGACTTTGGCAGTGGTCAAATATCGCACGAGTTTTCCATTTTGGGAGTTATGTCAACGGAATCCTGTGCGTGTTGAACCTTTGTCCCGTGCCTCCCCTTGACGGTTTCGGTGTCATCCGTGCCTACTTGGGGGAATCTCCGCAGATTCAGAGTGTTCTCAATAAACTCGGCGGAATTGGTCTGTTGCTCCTGTGGTTGACACCTCTCGGTTCAATGATGTTTCAATACGGGGGGTATCTTGCAGAGTTTTTCATGAATGTTTGGGTTGCTCCTTTCAGGTTCTTCTGATTGGGATAATGATGGATTTCCGGAGGATCAGAAAGGAATGACACAGAGGATTGTTTTTGCGGCGAGGCAGGGTCCAATCCGCAACTTGCCGGATTAATATAGGATCTACTGGAATATTGGGAAATCTGAGATATTTGTGGCGAGTCCAGACACATGAGACGCTGTCCACATGCTCCGACAATGGGAACATCGCATTCATTGAGGACACAACCCTTTTCTATTTTCTCGGTTGGCGTCAAGAAGAGAGATCTTTGAGCCTCATACTGGCATGGGTCCCTCAGTGCCCATTCTTCTTATCGGGACCCCTCAGGGTTAAGGGCTCCCGCAAGAATAACTTCGGGTATCGCGAGCCCAGATGGGCCGCAGATTTGGGTTAGGAGATTGAGGGAAATCGTAGGTATGGCCCGAGCTACATTGAGAATTTCCAGATTGAGATCGAACTGAAGATACCGTGCAGATGGGATGCGAAAAGCGAAAGCTATTCTTGCGCGAGTCCTAAGGACCAGGCATCGGTGGTGCCGGACTCGAAGCCGTCGGCAAAGAGGGGTCCGTATTTTGCCAGACTGAAGGTGTCGACTTCGCCGGCGCCGAGACTGATGACCCTTCCTGAGACTTCAAGACCGTCCACGGTGATTTCGAGATAGGTCGTCATGTCTTCAAGGTCGGCGTAGTCAGTCCATTGCATGTAGGAGGCGGCCGTGAACCAGTCGCCGTTGATTCCGTCGGTCAGGGCGCCGGCCGACCCGGTGGTGATGTAGACGGGACCGGTGGGATCGACGGTCGAGCCCCGAACAGGATGGGTCCGTTCATAGGCATGGTTGTGGCCGTTGAAGAAGATGTCGACGTCGTATTCCTCAAAAAGCGCCCTGAACTGATCGGCGCCGTGGGTCGGAGAGTGGTTCCAGCCGCTGCCCAGCATGGGTGCGTGGCCGAATACGAAGATGTGATCATAGTCGTCAACCGCAGCCATCAGCTCTGTGACGAGCCAGTCCCACTGAAAGACCGAGTAGCAGTAGTTGTTGCGCTGGGAATCCAGGTAGAGGGCGGGGTCGCTGCAATAGGCCTCGCAGCTGTCGTAGCCGGGGTGACCGCCGTTGCAGGACAGCATTCCGGAATAATCTTCACTCTGGCGGATGATGATGAAGTAGCTGTTTTTGAAGGCAAAGGAGTAGTAGAAATCGGTTGGGTGGGCACTGGTCGCCTGATCGACGGAACAGATGTCGCCGTGGTCGAGGTTGTGGGCGAAGAACCCAGGGACGTCGAGGACCGAACCATGGTTGATGTAGATCGAGGGGTCGAGCAGGTCACAAATCCCGTCGCCGCAGGGATCCGGATACCATCCCGAACCCCATCCACCGTCGTGGTTGCCAATAACCGGGAAGAATGTAGCCGCGAGGTCTTCCGGTGGGGTTTGGCCGGCCAGTGGCGCCAGCTGGTAGGCCATGTTGCCGCTTGCCTCGACCCCGGCGCAGCCGTTGTCGTGGCCGAAACAGCTGGTGGTGCCGTAGCCCTCGATCAGATCGCCGGTGTTGACGAAAAACGAGGCGTCACCGGCGGTCATCAGGGTGACCAACTGGTGAAATCGCACGTTGCGCTGGCAGTCGCCCCCGTTGAGATCACCGAAGACAATGAAGGAGAACGGGTCGGCGGCCCACACCGGGGATGCATGAGCCGCGGCCATCAGGACGATTGGCGCGATACCGATGAGGATCCTGGATTTCGTATTGTTCACCTTCAAAAAGTACCAGGGCAAACAGGCTGGGGTGATGATGCCCATCACTCAAACAATGGCCTGGGAAGAGTTGCGATCCGAGGTCACGAAACAGGTGTTGGGGGTCAATTGGTGTCCTCGTCACTTGCCTTCAATCCCGGTCGATGGCATCGTAGGTTCATGCCTGAAAAGACCCAAACACTGAATTCGGATGAGCGGGAGGAATTGGAGGCTCTCCGAGAACAGGTGGCCCAATTCGAAGACATCGTTCGGTGTCTCCCCATCGGTCTGATCTTCGTGGATGCCGACGACAACGTGGTGATGGCCAACCCAATCGGCGCCGAAATTCGGTGTGTCGGAGATCGCCTCGGCGCTTCAGTGTCAGATTGCCATCCCACCGGGACCCACACAACCCTGGAGCGGGTGATGGAACGGTTTCGCACCGAGCCGCAGATGCAGGAGCATCCGATCGTCCTGGAGCGGATGCACCGCTACGAGGTGACCTATTCCCGGGTTGCGACCGAGGGTGGGGAATACCGAGGAGTCTTGTGGTTGTCCCATGACATCAGCCGTCGCAAGATGCTTGAGAGGGAGTTGATGCACGCCGAGCGTCTGGCCGGTCTGGGTCGCATGGCGGCCAAGGTTGCTCACGACATCAAGAATCCGCTCAATGCGATTCAGGGAGCCGCGCATTTCTTGCAGCAGGACGAGGGTGACGGGGAGTACTCACAGGAACTGACGACGATGATCAAGGATCAGGTGGCCCGGATTGCGGCGCTGGTCAACCATCTCAATGAATTGACTCGGCCGTTCGAGATGAGCATGGAGTCGGTTGATCTGGAACACGTGGTTCGGGAACAACTCCAGGCATGCTCGGTGACCCATCCGGGTTCCAGATGGTCTCTCGATGTGGATTCCAGTCTCGAGGATCAGGTCCAGGTTGATCGGGCACTGCTGGAGCGATTGATCTGTAATGCTGCAGAGAACGCATGTCTCTCGATGGATGGCGCCGGCACACTTGATGTCCGAATCCGCAGACGACACGAGGAGAATGCCGGTTGGGTCGATATTGAATTTGAGGACTCTGGCCCGGGCTTCCCAGCTGAGGTTCTGCAGAACCTCTTTCAGCCCTTTTTAACGACCCGCGAGGATGGCACGGGCCTGGGTTTGACCATCATGCGGGAAATCTGTCTGCTCCATGGAGGCGATCTTGTGATCGAGAACACGGATGACGGGGCCTTGGTGACGGCCCGACTGAGTGCCCGGTGAAGTGTCATGCAGGCTAAGGTACTAATTGTCGAGGACGAAACCGCTGCTGCGCGGGTCATCGGGCTCAATCTTGAACGAGAGGGGTTCACCGTTCGGTCGGTGGGATCCGCAGCCGAGGCATTGAGAATGGTCACCGGGTTTCATCCGGATGTTGTTGTCACGGACTATTCCATGCCGGGGATGACCGGACTGGAAATGATGGCCGAGTGCAGGCGGGAATGGCCGAGGATCCCGGTCATTTTGATGACGGGCCAGGGTGATGAACGTCTGGCGGTCCGGTGCATGAACGAGGGTGCCTTCACATACCTGGTCAAACCCTTGGACTATGACGAATTGGCCCTAATGTGTAGTAGGGCAGCTGAAATGCACCAGCTTCGGTGCCGTCTCGATCGGGCCGACAACCTTGAATTGGGGCATGGTCTGTTGGGTGATGCACAGGCGATTCGACAGCTGAGGACCTTGATCACCGAAGTCGCTGCGACGGATGTGACGATTCTTGTGCGCGGAGAGACAGGGACGGGCAAGGAGGTGGTTGCACGGGCGATTCACGCGGCCTCCGAGCGTAAAGCGGGTCCCTTCGTCGCGATCAACTGTTCGGCAATTCCGGAGAACCTCCTGGAGGCGGAACTCTTCGGGCACGAAAGAGGGGCCTTTACCGGTGCCGACCGAAGGAGGGCGGGCCGTTTCCAGGCGGCGTCCGGGGGGACCCTGTTACTGGATGAGATTGGAGACTTGCCTGCGGCGCTCCAACCGAAATTGTTGCGGGTTCTGGAAGAAAGAGCCGTGACACCGCTGGGGGCCGATCGGTCGGTTCCGGTTGACTTTCGGTTGGTCACGGCGACGCATCAGCCGCTTGAGGAACTGGTGGAGCAGGGCAGGTTTCGGCAGGATCTGTTCTACCGCCTCAACGTGGTTCCCCTGGTCATTCCACCATTGAGGGAACGCAGGGACGATATCCCCTGTCTGGCCTCCAGTTTCGCCGGCCGGATCGCGACCAAGCATGGGAAGTCGATTTTGAACCTGACGCCGGAGCTGGTCGAATGGCTCAAGTCCCAGGAGTGGGAAGGCAATGTTCGGGAACTGGAAAACGTCATCGAGCGCCTGGTGATCTTCTGTACCGACGGGGTTTTGCACCTGCCCGAGGAGGGCATCGAGTCGGCGATCCTGCCGCCATACCGTGAGGAGAAGGACCGGGTTCTGGGCCAATTCGAAAGACATTATCTGGTGACTGCGTTGAAGCTTTCGAAGGGACGTCTGTCCGAGGTCACCGAAAGGACGGGGCTCTCGACTCGCCAACTCTATAATTTGATGAAGAAGCACGATCTGGCAAAAGAGGATTTCTTCCTGGGCTGAGAGTGTAGGGATCAAAAAAACACCCCCCGGAGTTCCCGGGGGGTTAGAGGAAAAGAGGAGAGAGGATCAGGTTGAGGTGAGAGCCTGGCGGCACGCCGCCAGGGCCTCGAGGAGTGGGGCCGAATGATCGTGCTCCCGGTCAATCAGTGCCTCGATCAGATCAAAGAGAGCAGGGAAAGCCTCCCTGAGACTTTCGCCCTCCAACGCTACCTCCGAAGGGATGCGCAGGAGTCTGTGATAACCCGCCAGTAACAGCATCAGGCTGTCACGCTGCGCCTGTTCCACACTCGAACCGACGACTGCCGCAACTCCCTTGCGCAGCGTGCGGCACCGGGTAGTTTTGTCCTGCCACCCCTGGAAGAACTCGGGTTTGAGGATCGACAGTTCCTCGGAACTCAAGATATCCAGCATCTCGATCAGACTGAGGCGCTTCTTCTCACCCCACCGGGCGTCACGCTCGATATCGAAGGCGGGTTCCCCCGCATCCAGGAAGTCCCAGAACCAGTGATCGAAGGTCTCCCGGGCGGGTCGCAGGCGGTGGTGGGCCAACAGTGCCACTGTGTGCCACCCCCAGTAGAGTGCGCCCTTGAGATCCAACGGTGAGGTTCCTCGGCCCAGATCAGCAGGGATTCTTCCCAGGCTGTCCAGGGCGTTGTCAACCGTTGTGATTGTTGCCATATCAGACCTCTTCCTTTGGAGCGATGGGTCCTCCCCGTCGCTACTGGTTGTACCGGGCCTTGTATTCGGCGGCCAGAGCTTGGGCCTCTTCGGGGCTCAAACCCTTGACCCAGGCGTGTTCCGGAGAATTCAGCATCGCGTCGATCTTCTTCTTCCACTTCCGGCCCATGGCGGGACTGTGTTCCTGGGCGGCTTCGACCACCAGGGGCAGGAACTCGGTGTAGAAGACCTGCGACACTTCATACATTCCGTGCCAGTGTGTGTAGTCCGGCCCCATCATCGAGGCGCCATGGCGGGCGCGGCGGCCCTCGTGGTGCCAGAGTTCGAAGTAGACCCAGTCAAGCTTGGTCGAGAACGGTGCGCCGGCATCGACGACGCCGTCTTTCCCCAACTCGTTCATGATGGCCAGGGCGGGCTTGCCGAACTTGTCGTTGTAGAGATTGACCAGATCGTCAAACTGTTGGTAGAAGTTGTTGATGAAGTGGTCGTTGTGGCAGTTCTTGCAGCCGGCGGTCATGGCCTTGCGGCGCTCTTCCCAGGTCTTGACCGAGGCGACCGTTCGCTCGACATCCTTCGTCGTCAGTTTGAAGTTCTCGACGACCTTCTGGTGAGTCATGACGACATCCCCGACGGCCGGCAATTCGGTTGTGTGCGGATAGTCGTTCTGATAACCGTCGGTGAAGGTGACCTGGTTGAGTTTGTGGGAGACCTTCGGCCTCAGGATCCAACTGATCCGTGCTCCGATATCGTGGCTGTTGGACACTTCCAGGCCCTGAGGTGTCATGTGACGACCCATGTGGCAGGTAGCGCAGGTCGGGGCAGCGGCATAGTCCTTTCCGAGGACCCAGTCTTTCTTGTCGAGATTCATCCTGTCGACGTTGGCGCGGAAGGCAATCCCGTGCTTGCTCTCGTTGTAGATCTCGATCTGTGGGTGATCGGGCCCCATGTGGCACTTGCCGCAGTTGTCCGGCGACCGGGAGATGCGGACGTCAAAGGAATGGCGGGAGTGACAGGCGTGGCAGGAGCCCTGTGACCCGTCGGGGTTGAATCGACCCATGCCGCTGTTGGGCCAGGTGTTGGAATCGATGACCGGCCGGTTTTCCTTGCCGGTTCGGATGATTTCGCCGTTCTCGTCACGCTCGAAGTCGACGATGGTGCCGTGGCACTGCCAGCAGCCATTGATTGCATCCGCGGGGTTGTCGGGAGTACTGGCGGCCTTGATTGCCAGGACGTTGTCCAGGCTCATGATGATCTCTCCGGCACGCGCGTGATGCGAGCGGGAGAACTCTTCGAACTCGCGGACATGGCAACTGGAACAATCCTTGGGCGTGACCAGTGCGGAGATGAAGACACCCTCGTGGGTCCACCCGTCGATGTCGCCTTCCTCGGCGCCGTGGCAATCGACACAGCCGACGCCATAGATTGCGTGTTGGGAGTGTTCCCACTCCTGCACAATGCCGGGATTGTCGGTGCGGTGACAATCGACGCACCCCTTGTTGGTCTTGGAAATGACCGGTTCGAGTCCTTCTTCAATGCGGGTCCTTTTTGATTCCTGGAATGCCACTACCAACAGTGCGGCAAGAAACAGGAATGAGAGGCCCGCGACGATCCAGCGTTTCATGTTCAGTGTCATTCTCTCTCCTCCACTAGTGTGCTGCGACGGCTTCCCAGACGGTCAAGCCGAGAAATGCAAGAAATGCGATAGTGCCGATCAGGACAACGATGAGATCAGATTTCTTACCGAGCCGCTTCTCAATCCAGCCGTCGATAAATGGCCAGAAGAACAATAGACCGCCAATTGCTCCGGTCAACGCGACGCTCATCTTGAGGGACGTCAGTTTGAGAAGTCGGAAGTTGAAATAGAAGTACCATTCAGGTTTGATGTGCTCGGGCGTCATCGTTGGATCTGCCGGAGCTCCAAGCCCGGCGGGAAACACCAGGGCGAGGATGGTCAGGAGGTACATCAGCAAGACTCCGACGAGGATCTCCATCGTGACGTGCTCCGGCCAGAAACGGAAGAAACGGTTCTCGTCCGTGATCACTTCGCCTTCGAACTGGAGCTCGGTGACGCCGTGGAGTCGGATAACCATCACATGCAGACTCAGAAGAAGGAATGCGATGGCCGGAAGAATGGCGACGTGGAGCATGAAGAACCGTGTCAGGGTCTGTTCTCCGACTTCCGGTCCGCCGCGAAGGAAATCCCCGACATAGGGTCCGATCAACGGAAGGGCCGAGGCCAGATTGCAGCCGACGGTTGCGCCCCAGTAACTCAACTGCTCGTAGACCAGGGAATAGCCGGTAAAGCCGAAGGTCATCGTCAGTCCCAGGAGCATGACGCCGACCATCCAGTTGAGCTGCCTTGGATTGCGGTAGGCACGGGTGAAGAATACCCGGAGCATATGGAGAAACACCGCAACAATCATGAAATTCGAAGACCACATGTGGAGTGACCGGATGAACCATCCGAAACGCACACTGTAGGTAATGGTCTCGATACTCGCGTAGGCGTGGTCCGGCGAGGGAACGTAGTAGAACGTCAGCATGATGCCGGTGATCACCTGGACGACAAAGAGAACCATCGGGGTTCCGCCGAGGCAGAACCACCACTTCTTCAGGTGATAGGGAACCGGTTCCGCGCCGGCATGCCGGACCATTTCCCAGTCCATGGGGAAAAGCTCGTTGATCCGCCCTGCGAGACCGCTGAATTTCGAAGAGGAGTTCGAGCTGCTCATGCTTTCCTCCTCTTGACATCCTTGACCTCAAGATAAACGACACCGACCGCGGGGTCGGCTTCGACGTTCATCTTGGTCAGGCTCTGTCCAGCGTCTCCTGGGGGGCCGGCATAGGCAACCCCGTCGGCGTGAAACTCTCCGTTATGGCAGGGGCAGAAGAAGCGATCATTGTCCGGTTCCCAATGAACCTTGCAGCCCAGGTGCGGGCAGGTCGAGTCAAAGGCGGTAAAACCCTCCTTGGACCGTTTGACCAGAACCGGGGTTCCTTCGAGGTCGTACAGGGTTTTCACTCCATCGATTTCATAGTCATCGATACGCCCCGCATAGAGCAGCCGGGTTTTCGGGCGCAGGCGTTTCGGCAACAGGAAGGCGAGTCCCTGAAGGCCGAGCACCCCGTACGCCGCGACGAGTCCGGCACCCATGGCGAGGGAGGCCAGCATTCCTCTCCGCGATGTCGTGTCGTGTTCGCTCATCACACCTCCTCAAAAATACTCAAAGACGCAATATCTATGCCACGGGTGGGTCCTTCCCTGTGGTCCCCGAGAAGTTCCGTAATAACAGTTGTTTACGACTGATATTGCTGGGAGATGGGTGTGAACCTGGAGTTGGTGGAAACTGCTGGAGGTTTCCTTGTTCCGGTAATATATTTAAGTTATTGATTCTACGGGTCTTAGAAATATACCAGGTGTAAATAGCGTCAAGAATGGGTTCTCTATGGCCGACGGAGACAATGATTCT
>CAYSHZ010000004.1:0-33529 GCA_964430905.1 uncultured Thermoanaerobaculia bacterium
ACGGGAACGAAGACCAGATCCCTGTCGCCCTCCGGGTCGAAGGAGCGGAGCATGTAGTCGAGTAGGCCCTTCTTGGCTTCGTGCAGGGCGCCGTCCCGGGTCAGGCCGCCTTCGGGGAACATCGCCTGGGTGACGCCGCCTTCGGTGGCCATGGAGATGTAGCGGGCCAGCACCTGCCGGTACAACGGGTTGCGGGAGCTACGTCGAACGAAGTAGGCGCCCATGGATCGGATCAGGGTTTGGAGAGGCCACACTCGGGCCCATTCACCAACCGCGTAACTCAACGCTGTGTGGGAGGCGGCGAGGTAGCCGACGAGAATGTAGTCCATGTTGCTTCGGTGGTTCATGACGAAGATCACCGTGGATTTTGGATCGATTGCTTCCAGACCCTCATCGTCGACGAAGCCCAGTCGGACCCGGTACAGCAGCTGGGCGGTTCGACGCGCCAGCCAGGTTCCAATTTTGAAATAGAAATAGGCGTTGAAGCTGGGGACGATTTCACGGGCGTAGCGCTGGACCTTCTCCATGACGACTTCCCGTGGCATATCCTGGTCATGAGCGTAGGCCTCGGCAGCCTTCATGACCTCGGTGTCGTACGTCAGGCGGTCGATCAGGACCTCGCGCTTGGTCAGGCGGAATGGTTCGATCTTGATGTGGAGATGCTGGCCGACCTCATCCAGAACGCGGTTGACCCGTCGCCTCAGAAACCAACGCACGCTCGGCACCAGGATTCGGTCGAGGACAGACCAGGCAGCGAGTGAAATCAGCAAGAGCAAGAACCAGAGGGGAATATGGACCGACACCGTCAGTCATTTTTGCACGGTCATCTCTGATGTATCAATCCGGTCTCCTCCACGAAAAGGCAACGTACCGACCGTGGTGGGACAGGGAGATACATCCGTGAGGACCACTTCCGTCGACGTGGACCTCGGGGATGCGATCGGAGGCAGAGACGATCTCTATCTGCTCCGGGAGGCAGCCCAGCACAGGTGCGAGCCGGCGCCGGGCAAGGTTTCGGACCGTGGAACTAGGGTCGCTCCGTGTGGTTGCCACCGCTGAAACCACTCTTGTGATGTCACCGGGGCTCCAGGCCGCGATGGCATGGATGCTGTCGCCATGATCGGAGACCTCGGCATAGGTGGTCTTTCCCCGGTGCTGAATCTGCCAGGTTGCCGGTGACCAGAAGGTCACCTCGAAGGTCTTCGGGGAGAAGATCGTCCCCGGATTGCTTCGTTTGAGCAGTTTATAGGCGCTCTCCTTGCAGGCCCACAGCGTCCACCTGAGAGCATTGGGGTTGCGGTCTGTTTGGATCCTTCGACATTCATCGACCGTGAAGACTCGACAATCGAATCGGGGATGACGACCTTCGGGGAGGGTCTCCGGGTCGCCCAGATCGACGACGTCATTTCCGACCATCAGTCCTCAGGTAGTGTTCTTCCATGGTCTGGATGCGGTTGATGATCTGTTTGGAAATCTCCACCGATCCCCTCAGCCCCTTGCTGGTCGTGTGGGGTTGGAGCCAGGAGGTTTCGCAGTAGAATCTCTCCCCAGGGATGGGGAGATTCGAATAGTTTTCCTGGTGGTCGCCCCGAAGGTAGACGCAGAGCACGCGGGCGTCGGGAAGTCCCTTGATGACGCGGCCGGTCCCAAGGGCTGGGTTGGTGGCATCGACCCTTCCTGTGCGGCTTCGCCCTCCCTCGGGAAACATCAGGACGACATGATGGTGGGCCAGTAGATGACGGAGCTTGTTGAGGACCAGTGAGATCCCGAGACGGTCACCACCCCGGATGACGGGGATACACTTTGCAAGGTAGGCGCCGGTACGAGGCAGGAATCCGCCGGCGAAGTTCTTCCTCTCCGGTACATTCCACGGAACCCGCTTGAAGTGCAGCAGATACCACCATGTTGGAGCAATCGCCCACTGGATCAGGATGGAATCGACCATCGTCAGGTGGTTGGCGCAGATCATCACCGGACCAGGCGCCTGCCGGATTTCGTCCCGGAATTGCCGCCGAAGGGTGCGGTGATTTCTGATAGTCCATCTGAACTTGAAGCGTACGAAAAGCGACAGCAGGGCCATCGTCAGGGGTGCGCAACACAGGGAGACCAGGTTCTGCGAAAACAGGGCGAACCGATCACGGCTCTGCAGCTCTGGGGAGCTCATCCGAAGCATAGCCCGACGGAGGAGTCCGATTGCTTATCCGATTCGTGCCTCGATGAGCTGCAGGGCATCGCCGATGGTGGTGACACTGTCGGCATCATCGTCGGCGATCTCGATGTTGAATGCATCCTCGAAATCCAGGATGACATCGACCAGGCGCGCAGAGTTGACCCGCAGGTCTTCCAGGATATTGGTTTCGGGGGAGACCCCTTCAAGAGCCTCTTCGTTCTTCGTGTAGCGCTTTAGGATTTCCACGACAGTGTTGAAGATTTCCATATTGATCATCGTTGACTCCTTCTTGTTTCTATTGGATCCATTTATTGAATACGACGCAGGCATTGACATCACCAAAGCCAAAACCGGCCTTGATGATGGTCTGCAAATCAGGTTGAAGCCGAACCGAGTGGGGGATCGAGGTCCCATGGTCGGCGATTTCCGGATGGACATCCTCGCAGTTGATCGAGGGATGGATGAATCCACCCTCGAGCATGGCGATGCAGGCGACGCTCTCGATTGCGCCCGCCGCGCCGAGGCAGTGGCCGATCAGCGACTTGGTTGCCGTCAGCGCCGGAAGATCTCCGGGTTGACGGTCGAGGGCCCCGGCCCACGACGCAACCTCACGCGCGTCGGCGCCGGTTGCCGTCAAATGACCGTTGATGACGTCGATCTGGTCTGGACCGATTCCGGAATCGTCCAGGGCCCTTGTGATGCAGCGTCGCACGGACGTTGGGTTGGGCGCGGTCATTGATCCGCCCATTCGGTGGCCGCCACAGTTGACCCAACCGCCGAGAACCTCGGCGTGAATGTGGGCGCCTCGCTCGATGGCACTGTCGAGATCCTCGAGCATCACAATGCCCGCCCCAGCGCCGGGAACGAAACCGCAGGCAGAGGCACTCATCGGCCTCGAGGCTGCCTGGGGATTGTCGTTGAAGCGACGGGACAACACGCGCATCGCATCGAAACCCGCCCAACTGAAGTGACTCGTGCCTTCGACACCGCCGCAGAGCATGCGTTTCGCCCGTCCGTTGCGAATACGCTCCATGCCCATGATGATGGCCTCGGTTCCGCTCGAACAGGCGCTGGAGTTGCTGGTGACCTGGTTGCCCAGGGCGAAGAGTCCTGCAATACGGGCGGAGACGCCGCTGCCCATCACCTGTTCGACGATGGTGCTGCCGAGCCTCCGGACCCTCCCGGCATTGGTCAGGGGAACGACCTTCTCGCCGACGGTATCCAGTCCTCCGACGCCGGTGCCGATGATCGCGCCGCAGTCCCAGTCAACCCGGTCATCGTCGAGGGCCGGTCGCTCGAGGCCGGCATCGAGCCAGGCATCAACGGCGGCGATACAGCCATAACGATGGCTAGAGTTCATCCCGAGCAAATCGTCAGAGTCGAAGTAACGATCGGCGATCTCCTCGATTCCCTCGGGGACACCGGCCACCTGACAGCCGAACTTCAACTCTTCCATGATGGGCATACGGCGGATGCCTGAACGGCCTGCCCGGAGGGAGTGGGAGAACGACTCGACGGTTGCTCCGATCGAGGAAACGACTCCGAGCCCAGTGATGACGACTCGGCTCTTCATCGTCTCATCCCCATACCGGACAGGGTGCCCGAACAGACGATCGGACCGTTTTCGAGCCGCATTTCGACTCTGGACCTCAGTTTGAGCCTTCGAAAGAAGACCTTGTGCCCGGTTGTGATGACCCGATCTCCCGGCCGGACCACTCCGGTGAAATCAACCTGCATATCGGTGAACATCGTCACAACCTTCCTGACCTCGTCGATTCCCGATTGCCGGGCCAACAGGTGGATACCCAGGGCGACGACTCCGACCTGGGCCATTGCCTCGACCAGAATGACTCCCGGAGTGACCGGGTTGCCCGGGAAATGGCCGCGATAGAATTCGTGATCCTCCCTGAAGCGGTATGCGGCGACGATGCTCTCGTCGTCGATTTCGAGAATCTCATCGACAAAGAGAAAGGGATCCTGCTGCGGCAATTCCGCAAGGATCTCGGGGGCCGTCAGTGCCGTCATGGTGTCAGCCTCCCGCCGCGTGAATTCTTCGAAGGATGGGGATAATCTGGATACTCGATGTCGCGGAAGAGGCCGACCTTGGCCCTCTGAATTGAGTAGATCGGGTCCGAGTCCACCAGGACCCTCGCATTGCCGATTGCGATGCACGAGCCCGATTTCGGCAGGTCGGCGAACCGAACAATGTCGATCTCGTAGCGGACGATCTTGTCATAGGGACGGATCTGTCCGGCAAAATCGACCTCTCCGCATCCCAGGGCCCGGCCGGTTCCCATGCCGCCCCTCCAGGCGCAGTAGAAACCGATCAGTTGCCACACGGCATCGACACCGAGGCAGCCGGGCTGGACCGGGTCGCCCGAGAAGTGGCACTGGAAGAACCAGTCGTCTTTGCGGACGCTCCGTTCGGCCTCGATGCGTCCCCGGGCGCCGTTGCTTTCGATCAGCGAAATGGAATCGACCATAAGCATCGGTGGAATCGGGAATCGCGCGCCGAACGCCTCGGGAGCGTCTTCCAACAGACGACCGTGACCGAAGGCCAGCACTTCGGTGTGATCGAAGGAGGAACGGGACCGGAAATCATCGTACTTCATGCCGACGCTCCGAATCTGATCATCAGTCCTCCCCAACTGAGCCCGGAACCGACGCCAACGACGGCGATATCCTGACCGTCACTCCATTGATCCCAGCGTTCGGAGATGACCGAGGGGGCGCCGGCGGCGGCGGTGTTGCCGAAGTCTTCGACATTACTGTGGTGGCGTTCGGCGGGAATACCTGCCAGCCGGCATACTGAATCCAGCATGATTCTGTTCGCCTGATGTCCGACGAAGTGAAATGGCCTACTGGGTTTTTGGAAGTCGTCCACAAGCCGTTTGAGAACTCGGACCGTCTTTTTGATGGCAAAGGTCTGGACGGTTCGGCCTTCCTGTCCAAAATGGCCGGTGCGAGGGACGACAACCTTGGTGCAACCGGCCGGGCTGGAGTCGAGGCTGGTTCCCTCGATAACGGCCCTGCCCGGAATCCGATGGGAAAGGAGCGCGGCGGCGGCGCCATCGCCCCAGAGGACCGCCCCGGATCGATCCGAATAGTCGACGCAGGTTGTCAGGCGCTCGGCAGTGACCACGAGAACGCAGTCCGGCAGCATTTCAGGGTTCATTCTCGCCAGGAGGTTGATTGCGGCGATCAGGCTCGTACACGCCGAGTTGACGTCGAACGCCGGAACCTCGAGGCCGAGAGCCGCAGCGATATTGCATGCCTCTGCAGGAGACACGGTGTCGGGTGCGCAGCCGCCGGCGATCACCATCCCGATGTCGTCCCTGGAAAAGGCGGAGCGTTCGATCGCCATCTCGGCTGCGTGTCGGCCGGCCTGGGCGGCAGAGATCTCGGCCGCGGCCAGTCCTTCGCGGGGATCACGGTTCTTCGTCTGGCGGATGTAGTCAAGGGGCAGGACGGTGCGGCGCGATCGGATACCGACCCGTTCCATGATCCACTCGTCGTTGGTGCCGATATCAAGACTTTCGAGAAACGAGTTCGTGATCTCGTTTTTTGGATGAAAATGGCCGAGGCTGTGTAGAAACAACGTCATCGTCTGACCCCGGAGACGTGTTCACCTCCGTCGACCCGAATGACGTCGCCATTGACCCATGCCGCTTCGTCCAGGGAGAGGAGGTAGACGAGATTCGCGACGTCGGTCGGACGGGTCAGGCGGCCCAGCGGATTCCGGCTCCGGGCATCGGCCATCAACTTGGAGTGGTTGGGGATCAGGCGAAGGGCCGGCGTATCGGTGACGCCGGGTTGGAGCACATTGCACCTGATGCCGTGGGGGGCGAACTCAACGGCGATTGATCGGGCGATCGACTCGAGGGCTGCCTTGGCCGCAGCGACGGCGGCATAGCCCTTCCACGCGATGGTGTTCCCCTCGCTGGTCAGGCCGAAGACCCGTGCGTCATCGCCAAAAAGACCCCGGCTGAAGACCGCCTGGACCCACCCGAGAAGACTGGTACCCATCGCGTGGATGGTCCGTGCGAGGTCCTCCTCTTCGAGGAAGAGTTTTTCGGAAAACCGGGTTGTAGTTGACAGCAACTGGTAGGCATCATGACCATCGACCAGGAGTTCGTCGATGGTGGTCTGAAGTTCGGTGGTGTCCAGGTGCAGGCTTTCGGCGAGAGCCTCGACTGCCCCCTCATCGGCCGGTTCTTCCTTGACCGAGAGCTTGAGGTTGCCGAGGGCGATGGAGTGCAGCAAGACCCTGATTCGTCCCCTGGCGCCCAGTGTGTCCTTGACCTTGGTGAGAACGCGGTCACGAACCTCGGCGTTCAAGGCATCCGCGTTGAAGCCGAGTACCTGGACTCCGAGGCGTCGCATTGTCTTGAACTCGTTTTCGATCCTTTCCATCGCGCCGCGTCGATCGCGGTGGAGGATGACCAGGTTCATACCGTGACGGGCCAGCTTGTGTGCCGTTGCCAGCCCGAAACCGCTCGAACCTCCAAGAATCAAAGCCCAGCCATTTTCTCCAAAAACCACGCGGACTCCCTTGAGTTGCCTGTCCCCTGGGTTGAGATCAATATTTTCCTGCCCAAAGGAGGCGCCGAGTCTTGCTGTGGCGGCGACAGGAGTCAATTTTCTTGATGGTTTTTACATTTATCGAGAAAAGCGTTACATTCCTAACATGAGAACGATTCGCGATGCCCTTTCAGACGTGATCGACTCGACGCCATTCCTTGAATCGGCACTGGCCGACGGGATTGTCAACCTGACGGCCTTCGCCCGAAAGGTCCGGCCCGTTGTGGAAGCGGATCTGATGCGGCCGGTCAGTATCGGTTCGCTGGTGATGGCCCTCAAGCGCATGAGGCCCCGGCTCGAGGATGCGGCATCGTCAACGACCGTTGGTTGGAACATCGGTGATCTGACCATTCGTCCTCATCTCAGCGAATTGACCCTGCAGTGGTCGAATACCGTTGTGGCCAGGCAGCAACAACTGCTCGAGGCGATTCGTGAGGGTGCACAGCGATTTGTTGCCTTTGCACAGGGGGTTCGTGAGGTCACGGTGATCATGGATTCCGAGCTTGAACAGCTCGCCGAGGAGATCTTCAGGGGAGAGCGATGTCTCTCCCGAATCAGTGACCTCGCCGCAATTACCCTCAGCCACTGTCCGGACTCCATTTCGTGCCCCGGGGTTCACTACGACACCCTTAAAAGATTGGCCATGAAGGCAATTAACGTTGTGGAGGTCATCTCGACACCGACGGAATTCACCGTCGTTCTTCATCACAGTGACGTTGATTACGCCTTTTCCGTCCTCCGTGGAGGCATGGCCGACCGGCGTTGTCCGGCCTAATCGACCGCAGTAGATTTTTGACCACGGGCAGGTGCGCGCCGTAGACTCGCCCTGGAGGAAGTTCTCATGCTCGCGTTCCTCGTAGGGTCTCTTCTGCTCATCCTGGGCTATACCGTTTATGGAAGGGTCATTGAGCGGGAGGTTCGTCCTGATCCTGATAGCGTGACGCCGGCCATCAGGCTGGCCGACGGCTTGGACTTTGTCGCCATGCCAACCTGGCGAGTTGCCCTGATCCAGTTGCTGAACATCGCGGGACTGGGACCCGTCTTCGGGCCGATCATGGGCGCCCTGTGGGGGCCGCAGGTTTTCTTCTGGGTGGTCTTCGGAGCGATCCTCGGCGGAGCGGTCCATGATTTCCTGTCGGGAGTGATGTCGATTCGCAACGACGGGGAGGGCCTCCCGGATCTGATCGGTCGTTATCTGGGCAACGGCATGCGCCACCTTTCGACCGTCGTCATCATGGTTTTGATGGTCCTTGTGGGGACGGTCTTCGTCAAGGGACCGGCCATGTTGATTGCGCAACTCCTGCCTGCCGATACCGTCGGCGGTTGGTTTGGTCAGGACGTGGCGGGGTTGTTGTCATCAACCGTCGGTGGCCATTCGTTCTGGTTGTGGCTCGTGATGGTGTCCATTTTCGCCTACTACCTGGTGGCAACGCTTTTGCCGATAGACGCGATCATTGGCCGCGTCTATCCCTTCTTGGGGCTTGCCCTGCTGGTGATGGTCGGAGGTCTGGCACTGGCAATACTCAGGGGCGAGATGCCGTTGCCGGAATTCACGCTGGCCAACCTTCATCCTGATGGTGTCGCCGCCTGGCCGATTATCTTCATCACCGTCAGTTGTGGGGCCGTCAGCGGTTTCCACGCCACCCAAAGTCCATTAATGGCCCGGTGCCTGAAGAGTGAGCGTTCGATGCGTCCGGTGTTTTACGGGGCGATGATCGCTGAGGGTTTCATTGCCCTGGTCTGGGCCTCGGCCGCCCAGGGGTTTTACGGCGGGTCTGGGGCACTGTCAGCCGCCTTGGCTTCCGGTGGACCGGGCCAGGTCGTGCACGACATCTGTGTGACGACCATGGGGAGCATGGGTGGTGTGCTGGCCATCCTCGGGGTCGTCATTCTCCCGATTACCACAGGAGACACGGCCTTCAGAGTGGGACGGTTGATTGCGGCGGACTATTTCGGTATCGACCAGGGGCGAATTCGAAATCGGTACCTGATTGCCCTGCCGATGTTCGGAGTTTCCATTGGACTCAATTTTGTCGATTTCACAATTATTTGGCGCTATTTCGGCTGGATCAACCAGAGTCTGGCGGCGGTGACCCTGTGGGCCGGAACGGTGTTTCTGGCGCGACGGGGGAGCCGATGGTGGCTGGCGGCACCCCCGGCGGTCTTCATGACGGTCGTGACAACAACCTATATTCTGGTCGAGGACTTTGGATTCGGCCTTCCCTATAGGGTAGGAGTGGGGCTGGGGATGGTGTTCGGCGCCGGTGCGATGATCGTCTTTTTGGTTGGTCGACCGCACGGGAAATCAGATATATGACGGCGGTTTCAGGCCTGGACCTGATGGCGGTTGTGGTCGCTGTTGTGTTCTTTATGCTGCCTGGATGGCTGGGAGTTTCGGCCCTGAGGGTTTCCGGGAGAGGTCCGGCAGGCCTGATACTTTCGACACTGACCCTCTTTTGGAGCGTCATGGTGGTGTTGGCTCTTGGCCTGCCTTTGCGGTTTGGCCCGGTACTTGTAATGCAGGTCCTTGTTTCGGGGATTGTGTTTGCTCTCCTGGTGAAACAGGGCAGGGGGAGAGCGGTACTTCCTCGGAGGTTTCAATCCCGGGGAGTTTCATTTGAAATGTTGGTTCTCGTGGCTGCGATTTCTCTCGTAGGCTGCGTTCTTGTCATTCGTTTGTTGGTGCAGCCTCTGATGGGTTTTGATTGTCCGGTCAGGTGGGATCTCATGGCACGGCAGATGCTGAGTTTGGAGGGGCTTGATTTCTATCCACCGATCACTGCCCAGGATTTCAGGGTCTATACCTTTCCTGACTCGATCGCTCCGCTGGTTTCTGGCGTCTTCTGGTGGCTCTATGCGGCTGCCGGCCAGGCCAACGAGCGATTGACATCACTGTTCGTTGCTGCGCAGGGTGTCGCCATCGGGGCTTTCGTCTATCTTTTGGGACGCCGGCTGGCATCGAATCGAGCCGGGGTTATTGCCCTCTCCATTTTGGCCTCCGCACCCTTGGCATTTTCGTCACTGGTCATTGGACAGGAAACGGGATTGACCACAATCGCTCTTCTGGGTGTTGTCTACTTTCTTGATCCTCAAGGGGAGGGGGGGCCGAGGCTTGAAGCAGTGGTGATGGCCGGGTTTGCCGTTGCTCTGGGCGCTCTCGCCCGGGAATATGGTTGGGCGTTCCTGCCGTTGGGCTGGGTGCTCTTGTGGCGGCAACGAGCAGCATTCAGGATGTACGTTGCATTCTCAGTGGTGGTGTTGGCAGTTGCTTTCCCCTGGTATCTGAAAACATGGGTGCTTACCGGGAATCCACTGTATTCCCTTCGGCTGGGGACCCTTTTTCCTGTCAATCCAATTTATACGCTGTACCTGGAGAAATTTTCCAGTGTGCAGGGGATCTCTACCTATTCCATCCAGCGATGGCTGGGCCTCGGAGGGACATTGGTTCGTCAGGCACCGATCCAGGTTCTTGCCTTCTTCATGTGCTTCTCCGACAAAAGGTACAGGTCTTTGTGGTTGGGTTCGGGGCTCATGGTTGCACTGTGGATCATCTCCATCAGTTTCACCATGGGTGGAGCAGAGTACTCCCTCAGGGTTCTTGGCCCAGCGGTTGCCTTGTTGTCGGTCGGCGCAGGCGTGCTCATCGACCGGCTTCAGACCTCTCGGCTGAAGGTTGCCTCGCCGAATTCTCGCCTTTCCTGGATGTTGACCGTGGTTTTGGTGGGGATGATTCTTCGGGCTCTTATCTTCGATGCCCTGTTTCCCCATCCACCGGAGTCCATCCCGCCACAGGACTGGTTCCGCCATACAATCCAGACGAAGCAGTACCAATACAGGTGTGAGGGTGTCGCGGAAGAGGTCTCAGCCTTCCTGGACCTAGGGGTTCGCGTTCTGACACATGACTCATACACCCATGTAGGTCTGATGGGGTCGGATAATCCTTCGGTGCTGGTGTGGAGCCCGGAGGTTTCGTATCTCTTTGATTTCACCCTGGGAGGAGAAGAGATTCGGCGTCGGCTCCTCCAAGAGGGGATCGGCGCCGTTGTGTATCTGCCCCCCGACAAAAATGATCCCATGCTCGAACTGTCCCATTTCTTCCGGGGAGACCGGAAACACTGGGTTGTGTTGGGTCCTGCCGCCCAGAATAAGGTCCTCTACCTCTTGCCGCCCTGAATATTTCCATCTGGAGGCCCTGGAGACCCTAGAGCCCCTGCCATCGGGATGCATCACCGCCTTCGAAGCCGTCGAAAAAGAGGGCGAACGAACACCCGAAACCCTGAGCTGGACTTGCAGTATCGAGGGTGAAGGGGTCGGTCAGAAGACGGTAATAGGCGTCAAAATCATACGTTGTCGGACGTTCCGGCGAAAGATCTTCAGCTCGGGATTGGTTTTTGATGTTAGAGTCCAGTGTCGACGTTTTCTGCGGCGACTATAGGTGGTTGGAGGAACCCCATGAAGAATACCGCGTGTGTCGTGTTGGTCCTGGTCCTGCTGTCGTTCCCGGCTTTTGCGTCGAATCAAACCAAGGATCCAAACCCGGAACAGGAAGGCCTGATGTCGGCGGACACCTTCGCCGGCCTTGAACTGCGCTCGATCGGACCGGCATACAACTCGGGACGTGTCACCGATTTTGCGGTCGTCCCCGACAAGCACCAGGTCTTCTACGTTGCAACGGCCTCGGGAGGTGTCTGGAAGACCGTCAATGCCGGAACGACATGGACCCCGATCTTCGACGAGCAGCCGTCATATTCGATCGGTTGCATCACCCTTGATCCAACCAATTCCAACGTTGTGTGGGTCGGCACCGGGGAGAACAACAGCCAGCGGTCGGTCGCCTTCGGTGACGGGGTCTACAAGAGCCTTGACGGTGGAGTGACCTGGAAGAACATGGGGCTGAAATCCTCGGAGCATATCGGGATGATTGCCATTGATCCCCGCGATACCGACACTGTCTACGTCGCTGCCCAGGGGCCTTTGTGGAATTCCGGTGGCGACAGAGGCGTCTTCAAGACCACGGATGGCGGCACAACCTGGGAGAAGATCCTGGAGATCTCGCCCGACACCGGTGCCAACGAGGTCCATCTGGATCCCAGGGATCCGGACACCCTCTACGCATCGTCCTACCAGCGACGGCGTCGCGTGTGGGCTCTGCTGGACGGCGGCCCCGAGTCGGCGATCTACAAGTCGACTGATGCCGGCAAAACCTGGCGCAAGCTCAAGGAGGGGCTGCCCGAGGTCGACATGGGCAAGATCGGGCTGGCCGTGTCTCCGGCAGATCCGGATGTGATCTATGCGATTATTGAGGCCCAGCGTGACAAGGGCGGGGTCTTCCGCTCCACCAATCGCGGCGAGACATGGGAGCGCCGTTCGGACTACGTCGTGAGGAGTCCGCAGTACTACAACGAACTGATTGCCGACCCCAAAGATGTCGATACCGTCTATTCGATGGACACGTGGCTTCATGTTTCGACAGACGGGGGCACTACCTTCGTCAAGGTTGGCGAAGAACACAAGCACGTCGACAACCATGCGATGTGGATCAATCCCGATGATACCGACCAGTTCCTCGTCGGATGTGACGGCGGGGTCTATCAGTCCTTCGATAGGGGCGCGACCTGGCTCTTCAAGGAAAACCTTCCTATTACGCAGTTTTACCGCGTCACCGTCGACAATTCTCTGCCCTTCTACTACGTCTACGGCGGCACGCAGGACAACAACACTCTCGGTGGACCCTCACGGACTCTTTTCAGCTCAGGCATCTCCAACGAGGACTATTTCGTCACGGTCGGTGGAGACGGCTACAAGACCCAGATCGACCCCGTCGACCCCAATATCGTCTACAGCGAATGGCAGTACGGCGGACTGGTCCGGTACGACCGAAAGAGCGGGGAAAAAGTCGATATTCAACCGCAGGAGGCGCCTGGCGAGGATGCCGATCGTTGGAACTGGGACACGCCCCTGATCATCAGTCCCCACAGTCATACCCGGCTCTACTACGCAAGCCAGAGGCTCTACCGGTCCGACGATCGGGGCGACAGCTGGAGGGTGGTCAGCGCGGACCTCAGCCGGCAGATCGATCCCCACACGCTCGAGGTTATGGGCAGGATCTGGGGAATCGATGCAGTGGCCAAAAATATATCGACTTCAAACTACGGCAACATCGTTTCCCTGAGCGAGTCGCCCTTGGTCGAGGGCCTGATCTATGTCGGTACCGACGACGGATTGATCCAGATCACCGAGGACGGTGGCGAGAACTGGCATGCCGTCGATCAGGTGGCCGGTGTTCCGGCCGGGACCTACGTCAGCCGCCTCGAAGCATCCCAGCACGATGAGGATACCGTGTATGCGGCCTTTGACAATCACAAGAACGGTGACTTCAAACCCTACATCGTACTCAGCCGGGATCGCGGCCGGACCTGGCATTCGATCGCCGGTGATCTTCCCGAGAGGGAGATCGTCTATGCGATCGCCCAGGATCACGAGAAGGAAGACCTGCTCTTTGTTGGAACCGAGTTCGGCCTTTACTTCACGGTTGATGAGGGTGGTAGCTGGGTTCGCCTCAAGGGCGGCCTGCCGACGATCGCCGTCCGGGATTTGGACATCCAGCGCCGCGAGAACGATCTTGCCCTGGGGACCTTCGGCCGGGGTTTTTATATCCTCGATGACTACACGCCGCTGCGGAGTGTGACCGAGGAGAGCCTTGGACACGAAGCGATGCTCTTTCCGGTCAAGACCGCTCTGAGTTACCAGGAGAAGCTTTCGCGCATCGGCACGCGCGGCCACGGCTTCTGGACCGCGGACAACCCGCCTTTCGGCGCCACCTTCACCTACTACCTCAAGGACGGATTCAAGACCCGGCTCGAGACCCGAATCGAGGCCGAGAAGAAAGCCGCCGAAGCCAAGACGGCCCCGATGATTCCGTCGTACGAGGCGTTGAGAGCCGAGGAAGAAGAGATCGAACCCGCGGTGTTTGCGACCGTTCGTGATACACACGGCGCCGTTGTGCGGCGACTTCAGGGTGTACGCGAGAAGGGCATGCATCGCCTGAATTGGGATCTTCGTTATCCCTCGTCGAAACCGACGTCGCTGGAGACTCCCAAGGACCGCTCTCCCTGGGAAAGCGAAGATTCCGGTCCGATGGCGCTGCCGGGTCGGTATGACGTGACCCTCTCGGTCAGGATCGACGGAAACGATGTTGTGTTGGCCGGACCACAGGAATTTGAGGTTGTTGCCCTCAACCTGGCGACGTTGGGGGCCGAGGATGCCGAGGAGACGCTGGCCTTCCGGAAGAAGGTTGCAGATCTCGAACGGGCCGTCCACGGCGCCCTGAAGACGGCCGATGCTGCGGGAGAGCGGCTGGCGTATTTGCGGAAGGCCCTGCAGGACACACCCGCGGCCGATGCTGCCTTGGCTGCACGGGTTGAAGAGCTGCAGACCGAGCTTAACGACATCCTGTTTGTGGTGAAGGGTGATCGGACCCGGGCAAAGCGCAACGTCTTCACGCCGCCATCGATCGTCGAGAGAGTCGATCGCATCGTCGGCAGTCAGTGGGAAACCACGTCGGCGCCAACCGACTCGGACCGTAAGGCCTACGGTTGGGCGGGAGAAAGTTTCACAGTAGAGCTTGGGCGACTGCGGACCCTCCTGGGTGCCCTCGAAGCAATCGAAGGCCAGGCCGAGGCGGCCGGCGCCCCGTGGACTCCAGGACGCCTGCCGCAATGGGAGATGAAGTAGTACCCATTACACTGTTGCGATGACCTCTGCCGGAACTGTGATCCAACGCCCGACGTGTTTCGGAGATGAGCTCTTGATCGGCGCCTCCCGGGCCGTTTCGGCCCTGGCTGGTGCGGTCGAACGGTTGACCGGGGCGATGCCGGAGTGCCTGGTCGACGGTGAGATTCTGAAGCGGGGCTATTTCCGACCCGATGAAGAGGAGGCGTTGTTGACCTGGTTCGCGCTTTTCCTCACTCTTCGGGATGGGCTGTGGGAGATCCTCGGTGAGGTTTCGGGGCCGGTCGACGGTGAGGTCGAGCGTGTTCTTGATACCTTCAGTTGGCGTTGCTTCGTGCTCGGGTATTCGGCGGCCTGCCTGATTGTGCGACTCGATCGGTTCCTGATCGAGGAGGCGGCGACCGATAGCCTGGTCCAGCGGAAACTCAACGAAGGCAGCCGGAGGAACCGCATTCCCCGAAAACAATTCACCGCGGTCTTTGAGTCCATCACCGACCCCCACAACGCCAAATTGATGGATCAGGCCGTTCGTTTCAGGAAACGCAACCGGGTGATTGTGGATGCGATGGGGGAGGATCCGATCGTCGGTCCGCACGTCAAGGCGCTGATCGATCGCGAAGCCGCCCTTGACCCCAGCCGGCGGCGTTATCTGGTGCGCCTGTTGTCGTTTGTGGCACATTCCTTTCGGAGGCGAGGTGCCTCCGGGCGGCAGCAGGCTCTCTTCGGATTTTTGGAGGGGGCGGGTCGTCTGGTGGCGGAGTTACAGGACCATTGGACCCCGCCTCGAATTGATCCGACGCTTCAAGGCGAGATTGATCGGCTGCTTCAGCCCGGGGATGTGCTGATTACCCGTCACGATCATGCCGTCAGCAATTTGTTCCTGCCCGGCTATTGGCCTCATGCCGCCCTCTACGTGGGAAGTGCCGAAGACCGTAAAAAACTGGGTGTGGAGATCGATCCCGACAAGCAAAGGCGATGGTGTGAGGATCGTCGGGTGTTGGAGGCCCTCAAGGATGGGGTCTTGTACCGGCCCCTGGAACAGACCCTTGAGGTCGATGCTGTGGCCGTCATCAGGCCGCATTTGGTCAAAGAGGATATAGCTGTGGCCCTCTCAAGGGTCTCGGTTCACGAGGGCAAGGGCTACAACTTCGATTTCGACTTTTTTCGTGCCGATCGTCTGGTCTGCACCGAGGTTGTCTACCGGGCCCTTGACGGCCTTGGAGGGCTCAAGATTCCCTTGAGGGAACGCTCCGGGAGACCGACGCTGTCGGCGGAGGATCTTCTCGATCTCGCGATGGCAGGCGAGGATTTTGAACCGATTGCGATCTGCGGTGTCACCGGGTGCCCTGATCGGGTTGTGACGGGGGAAGAATGCCGGGTCCTGATGGCCGGGAGTTATGAAATTGGGCCGGCCGGGACCCGAAAGGTTCATTGAGCGGTTGCCGGGCGATCGGTGATTTGCCTCAAGATTGTTCGGTGTTTGTTGAATTTTGAACGGATTTCCGAGAACTGGGTGTGGTCAAATCGAAGTTCCTCGGCGATTTTCCGGATTTCGTTCTCCTCAACGAGTGAGATCTCGTCATCTGCAGCAGCGATCTCGAAGAGGCAATGCAGCAGACGTTCCTTCTGTTCGGGCGTCGCGATCGTGTTGAACTGCCGAGTGACCAGGTAGTTTTCTGCACCACCAATGAGGGACTGTTGTGACTTGGCGATCTGGACGACAAGAACCGCCTGGGCTTCTTCGATTCCGCCGATATCACGGACGACCTCTTCCATTCGGAGCGTCTCGTCTTCGCTGATCTCCAAATCGGCGTTCGCGACGCGGGACAAGACGAAGGCAAAGGCTGCGATGTAGCGGCCCTCGGCCGGATCCAACCGATCCACCTCACGGATGATCTTTCGAACGGTTTCGGTGTCGCTGCTGGAGGGCGCCGTGGGCGCCTCATCAAGACCAAACAACTGGGAGAAGAACGATTTCATCAGGGCCTCCTGAGTGGGAACGGTGCTGAAGGGCAAACGGTACAACGAATGGCCCGTCGGCTCAAATTAACAACGGAGTCCGGCCTGCTCTGCCCATCAATGCACCTTAAGTGCCTCGGCCTCGTTATCCCTGCCAATTTCACGCAGCAGGCCGGCCAGGTCGGCCCGGGCTTCGGCCGTCCGGTAGTGGTCGGGGCCGTTGACCCGATTCCTGATTTCAAGAACATCTCTGAATTCCCGTTCGGCTTCCTGGAAACGGCCCCGCCTCTGGAGGGTGATTGCATAAATTGCTCGGGCGTTGATCGTGTTTGGGTGCTCGGGGCCGAGGGACTCCCTCTTTTTGGCCAGGGTTTCTTCGGCGAGTTGTGACGCCTCCTCGACCTGGCCGACCGCTATCAGGGCTTCGGAAAGCGTCCCCATTGCGGAGAGGGTTCTGCGGTGGTTTTCTCCATGAACCTTCCGCATACCGCGGAGTAACTGCCGGGCGAGAATCACAGCCTCATCGTATTCACCCGAGGCAACCAGGGTGTTTGTCAGACTGCCCATGACTGCCAGGGTTTTTGGATGATCCGGTCCGAGTCGCTGTGTGTAGAGATCGAGGAGGTGTCGAAACATGGGTTTCGCCTCGGAAAATCGTTGTTCTTTCGCCAGCACATTTGCCAGACCGTGGAGCGTTTCCAGAGAGTCTGAATGGTCCTGGCCCAACAGTCTCTCCTGTGTCTTGAGCAGGTCCCTCAGCAGGTTTTCGGCCTCTGTCAATCGTCCGATCTTTCGCAGGATACGGGCCTTTTTGGAGAAGCTGGACAGGGTCTCGGGGTGTTCGGGGCCCAGGATTTTGATTCTCCCCTCCAAGACCTGATCATAGAGGGCCAGACCTTCTTCATAACTGCCCCGCTCGCCGATGAGAAAGGAGGCAAACGAGCTCGTCAGGGTCAGTGTTTCAGGGTGTTCGTCGCCCAGAGTTCGGCGAAATACAACGAGAAGGTCACGGTACATCGGCTCGGCTTCGTCGAGTTTGCCCTGAACCGTCTTGAGATTGGCCAGGTTTGCGGCTGCGAGAAGCGTTCGTGGATTTGTTTCTCCGAGATTGAGGCGTTTCCAGTTCAATGATTCCTTGTAGAGGGGTTCTGCCTCGTCATACCGTCCCAGCCTCCTGAGACAGATTCCTAGGTTGGATGTCAGCCTGGCGACATCCGAATCGTTGGGACCAAGAGTCCTGATGCCGGCCTCTCGGGTGGATCTCAACAGCGTCTCGGCTTCGTCCAATTGCCCGTCCTGCATGAGGATGATCGCCAGGGAGTTGTTGCAGAGAAGAGCCCTCCGGCTGTCCTGACCATCGACTTTCAGGAATAGATTTCGCGCATCATTCAGGCAGATACGAGCCTTCTCTCTCTGCCCCAGGGCTCTGTAGGTTTCGCCCAATGTGAATTGAACGGACGCGGCGGTTCCCGGTGAGCCCTTGAAGTCGTGTCGGATCGTGTCGGCCGCATCGTCCAGAATATCGATAACCTTGACATCAATGCCCTTTTTAACCGGGGCAGCACTCCCCAGCATGTTTCGCAGGAAGGTGTTGACGGCTTCCGCCTCGGCCTGAGCCGCCTCGGCCCGCTCCTGAGAGCGGCGAGCCGAAACATAGCCGATGCCGGAGGCGCCGGCGGCGATTGCCAGGGCTGCCATGATGGCGATCACCATTCTCCGTTTGGATTTTCTCCGCGGTTCCTCGACGATCCAGCGCAACCTTTCGGCGGCCTCTGAGGCAGTCGGCCTTTCGCCGGGAGAGAGCCTGGTCAGGTCAGCGATCAGGGTGGCGATGCCTGGCTTGATCCCCTCAATGGGATCGAGTTCTCCCCATTCGGCCTTCCGAACCAGTTGGGTGGCCCCGCAATCTGTGCCATAGGGTGAGCGGCCGGTCCAGAGTTCGGCCAGAAGGAGTCCGTAGCAGTACATGTCGCTTGCGGCGGTGACAACCTCGCCTCGTGCCTGTTCTGGACTGAGATAGTGGGGGGTCCCAAGAACATCGCCCAACAGGGTGACGTTCTGGTGAGGAAGGGGAGCGGAGGGGTCGGGGGGTTGATCATCGTTGCCGTTGGGCTCATCGTCGATTTCTGCCCTGCGGGCGATGCCGAAGTCGAGCACCTTCACTACGCCGTCGTCCCCGAGCATGATGTTCTCTGGTTTGAGGTCGCGGTGAACGATACTGAGAGCGTGGGCTGCGACCAGGGCCGCCGCCACCTGTTCGGCGATTTGCATCCGCTGCTCATCTCCGATGTCGGACTCCAATACATCATCGGAGGCCGAAGCGTCGGCTTTGGTTTGGTCTGGGGAGGAAGATCCCGGTTTGAGCAGCTGGCGAAGTGTCTTCCCTCGAAGGAGTTCGAGGACAATATAGTGGTGACCTTCCTCCTCGATCAAATCGTAGAGACGGCAGATATTCTGGTGCTCAAGAGCAGAGAGAATGCGAGCCTCGCGGAGAAACCTGGCCTTGGCACTCGCGTTCATCTGCCTGTCGGTGCGCAACACCTTGACGGCGACTTCCCTCCCGAGTGTGTGGTGGATACCGACAAAGACCTCGCCCATGCCGCCCTCGCCAAGGCGCTCGGTCAGGAGAATGTCCCGGATGCTTGTGCCAATTTCAGTCACGACATCCCATTCTATCGTGCATCGCACTTCCCCTCGTTCAGAATGGCCCGGATTTTTTCGATGGTTGGACGAGCCGTTGCTGAAGGATCAGCCAAAAACCTCGGGAGGGAGAGAAATGAGCTGTTGTGACCCGATTGGATTCGACGTCAGATCGATGGAATCCTGAATCGAGCCGGCCTCATCAAACGGTTTGTTCGAGATTGCAGTTGCGATGGTACGGCTCGGACAGCACGTTGGTCGGCTATCATATGAGAGGTCGAGAGTGCGAAGAGGTTATCCATGAGAGTGCATCAATATGGTCTCAGGACGGGGAAGAAAGTGGTGTTCGCGGTCGCACCGTTGATGGTCTTGATGCTGTTGTGCGAGATCGGTCTGCGTTTGGCCGGTCATGGAGTATCAGGAACGATTGACGGGAGAGCCACGCACTTTTCCGAGGAGGTCTATCCTTCGACATATGATCGAAGTCTGGGATATATCCCACAGCCTAACTCGAGCCACCGGCACCTCTGGGGCAAGACAATCACGTTGGGAGCGGATGGTATTCGTTCCAATGGTCGTCGAAGACGTCTTGGGGATTTGCCGATCCTGGCAGTGGGTGATTCGTTCACCTTCGGTGACGAGGTTGGAGATAACGAGACCTGGCCGGCCCATCTTGAAATCCTCTTGGGTCGTACAGTTCTCAATGCCGGGGTTTTTGGTTATGGACTCGACCAGGCGGTTCTTCGGGCTGAAGAACTCGTCACGTCATACAGTCCTTCGGTATTGATCGTCAGCTTTACACCGGCAGATATTGCTCGGTGCGAGATGGCGGTGTATTACAGTTACAAGCCATATTTCGAGGTGCAATTCAAGCGACTGGTGCTTCGAAGGGACCATATGCCAGAGGCTCTTCCGGCAGCGTCGCCGTTCAAACGAGTGTTGCGCCACAGCGTGTTGGCACACTCACTGCTGTCGAGAGTGGCGCCGCGGTGGTGGCTCCAGACGTTTCGGGAGGACAGGGTCCATCGACAGGGCCTTCAGGTGGCGTGCCTCTTGATGGATCGGATTGCGAGGCTGGCACAGAAAGAACGTTTGAAAGTCCTTGTGGTCGGTCAACCAGAAGCTCCGATTGTTTTGCAGTATCCCGGTCAGGATACTCTCGTCGAGAAGGTTTTGACCTGTTCCGAGTATCGAGGCCTTGTCTCTCTCAATCTTGTCAGAGAGTATCGCCTCTTGCTCGCTGCGGACCCGGAAATCCAAAGACGGTTTTTCAATGCCGAAGGCGTCCATATGACTGACGAGGGTAATGGATGGGTTGCCGGAGAGCTCGAACGAATCCTTCGGGAGTATTTTTTCGACGGTTAGGGAGTAGTCCCTTCCCAAGAGGTTGTACCGGCAAAGACCATATTCGGAATACCGGAGTCTGAGAGGACCAAAAAGCCCCCGGTTTCCCGAGGGTTTTTGAGATTAAGGGTAATGTCCCAAAGGTTCTACAAAAAGTTGAGAGGGCCATGAAGTCCCAATAGATTCGGGGAATCACAACAACCCTGAAGGAGGAACGACATGGCCCGGAACAATCGTACGCAAGAAGGAATCGACGGAATTCCAGTTAATCGGTCCGAGTTCGGGTCTTTCCGATGGCTGTACGAGCGCGATCTGAGGGAGGGGCCACCTTCTGCGGACGAGAGAGGTGGTCAGGAGATCTCAGTGTTTTACCGGGGTTTTCCTCGACGTCTCGCGAGAATCCGAACGTAGGGTGCGATGAAATAGCTGCGGTGAGAAAATGTCCCCGGTTCTTCATCAGCCTTGCCGAGATTGGGCTCCAGTAAGTCTTCAACCACAAACCCATTCCGGCACAGGCCTCCCACCAGTTGCTCCCACCGATGCAGGAATTCCTTCATCCCAAACTCGCGGTGCTTCGAACCTCTCACCTGGGGGAGGGGCTCATCGGTGTAATAGGGCAGCAGAATTTTGTAACCAGGTTTCGTGCAACGAGTATCTCCTTGCAGACTGGTGGGAGTCTTGTGTTGGCTGATATAGATTCCGCCCGCGATCAAAACACGAGCCACCTCCCGATAGGTTCGAATTACGTCCGGAACGTAGCAGGTACTGACCGGCTGAATCACTGCGTCAAATGATTCCCGGGCAAGCATCCCCAAGTCATCCATGGAGCAGCGAATGGTTCGAAGTTTCAGACCTCGACCCTCAGCGATTTCTCTGTCGATGCTCAACTGCTCTTCACTGATATCACATACCGTCACTTCAGCGCCCAGGTGAGCATACAAAGGTCCATGCCTCCCACCTCCGGCGGCCAGACACAGTATCCGCATCCCTTCAACAGTTCCCCCGAGCCACCCGCTTGAATCAAGCCTCGCGAGAACGTTCCCCTCAAAATCCTCGTCATTCACCGGACGGCTAAAGGGAGCTTTTCGGCGTGCACGTTCATTCCATGCGCGTCGGTTGTGTTCGTGTGGCTCTCCCACCATTTCAGGGTTGATAATCGTGCATCGAGTTGAGGTCACCGCCGAACGACGTCTTGATTCTTTGCATCAGGGCGGGTTTGAGTTGAAGCGAGGCCGTGGTCCCTGATTGGTAGCCTGCTCCCCCGGCTACGGCCTCAAGTTCATGATACTCAAGCTCTCTGTCCGGACGATTGACTTCGATTAGTTCCTCGATGAACGAATCACCATGGATCTCTCCGCCGAGAACGTCCTTCGCTACCGAACGAAAATCATCAGCTGTGAATTGGAACCCGTGTTTTTGGGCCGAAGCGACCCATGCGTCGACGGACACCTCAGCCGTTGCCACGTCGGAATTGACGTCCTCGTCCCACGACACCCTTTCCAGAAATCTCAACACCTGTTCTTTGGCCATCGATCTCTCCTCTCTGCTATTTCATTTTCCTGACCACTTTCATTATCAGACACTATATCGGAATCTCAATAGAGTGGATATTGGCCAACCCGGTGGACCGGTGCAGGAGATCTCCTTCAAAGACAGTGTCAGACACCAGGCGGTAAACGAGGGCTCAGTAGAACCAGCGGGACTCTCACAACAAAGCCCCCGGTTTCCCGAGGGCTTTTGATCGTATTCATTGGTGCGAAAGGGGGGACTCGAACCCCCACACCCATAAGGGCACAAGAACCTGAATCTTGCGCGTCTACCAATTCCGCCACTTTCGCACGCGCCGGGGAAGAATAGGCGGAGCACCGCCGATTGTCAAGCAGCTGACAGCCGACAGTTGAGAGCTGAGAGATGACAGCTGACAGCATAAAAAGCGGGGACCGAAGTCCCCGCTTTTTGGTTGAAAGATATGGTCTAGAAGGGCCAGATGGTGGTGGGATCGCCGGTTCCGTTGTCTACGATCGAGGCGTAGGTCAGGAAGTTGGCGTCGGCCGTGTCGGACCAGACGTCGACGAAGCCGGCGGCAATGTCGTTGCCGAAGATCGGCGCCAGCGTGTAGGCCTTGTTCCACTGGGTGTTGGAGTAGGGCGCCAGGGTGACGCTCTTGTTACCCATGTAGGTGCCGTCACGATTGTAGAAGTCGGCAGAGATGACAATTTCGTTGGCACCGGCGTTCATGAAGCCGATGTTTGTGCGATATGCGTCGTTCTCGAAGAGGTAGCCCAGACGGACTTTCTCGCCGGTGCCAACCTTGGCAGGCGCCGCACCCCTCATGCCTTCGATCATCTGACCGAAGGTTCCGGCGTCGCCGGTGTTGAAGGTACGGCTGAGAACGCCGGCGTTGTCACCGTTATCGACACAAACGTTGATGGCGCCCGCGCCATTGGCACCGGTCATGTCCCAGATGTCGCGGTAGGCGATCGAACCGTTGCCGGCCAGGGTGAAGGACTCACTCATGGTGACGTCGGTGTTGTCCGCATCGCGCGGCAGGAACTGGAACTTGTAGGTCAGGGGGTCGGAACCGAGGTTGTTGATCCCGAGATCGGTGGCCCAGGTTGTGCCGCCGGCGCCATTGGCCTTGGCAGCTGCCGCAACCCAAACCGGGGTGCAGTCAAAGGAACCGCCGCCGACCGCCTGGCTGGTATTGAAAGGCCAGATGGTGGTCGGGTCGCCAGTGTTGTTGTCAACGACCGAGGCGTAGGTCAGGAAGGACGCGTCTGCCGTATCGGAATACACATCGATATAGCCGAGATCGACATTATCGGTGGTGACCTGACGGAAAGCACGGGTCCACTGGTTGTTGGAGAAGGGCGGGAGGTCGATGCTGGCGGTGCCAAGCGAGGTGCCGTCGGCCGTGAAGAACTCGGCGTTGATGGTGATCGCGTTGGCGCCGGCGTTCATGAAGCCCAGGTTGGTGCGGAAAGCACTGTTCTGTGACAGGAAACCGAGGCGCGCGATCTCACCGGTGGCGATCAGCTTCTCGGGGGTCACACCCTTCATGCCGACGATTGCCTGGCCGAAGGTGCCTTCGTCGCTGGTGTTATATGTGCGGCTGGTCACTCCTGCAATCTCGGGATTGCTGACGCAGACGTTGATGGCGCCGGCGCCGTCTCCGCCCGTGTAGAGCTTCCAGACATCGACAAAGTTGGCATTGGTGTTGGGCTGAACCATGAATTCGTCGGTGAAAGCCACGTCGGTGTTGTCAGCGCCGCGGGGCAGCATCTGGAACTTGTACTTCAGGACCTCGTCGGTACTGCTGTTGTTGATCCCGAGGTCGGTTGACCACATGGAGTTGTTGGCGCCGGCCCCGGCCGCGGCCGCGGCAATGTAGATCGGGGTGCAGGCCTGCTCGGCGCCGAAGACGGTCTTCAAGGTGAAACGATCGTTGTCGGGATTGGTGTCGGAGGTTCCGCCCGACTCCCAGATGTAGCCCTCGGTCGCCGCGAAATTGGGCTCTTCCTGACGAATACCCACGAATCCATGAACTTCACCCTCGGCCATTGCGGCCTTGAGGGCCACGCCGCTGTTGAAGGAGATGGAAACAGCAGGGGCGGATATCAGGAGCTCGATGCAGGTGGCATCACTGTTGCAGCCCATGTAGATCAAGCCGTCTTCGTCAACGTCTCCGCCACCGGCGAAGTTGGCGACGATGACGCCTGAAGCACCGGCCTCACTTGCATTCTTGACCTTGTCCTGGAAGCCACAGGTTCCGCGATCGACCAGCGCGACGTTTCCGACAGGGAAGTCCACCAGGGCGCCGCAACCTTCCGAGGGGAGGTCACTGCCGTCGTCGACAAGCGTAATCGGAGCGCCGCTGGCAACTACCGTCGTCAGGCGGGCGCCCATGCAGAACACGCCGGTGGCGTCGCCGCAGTCCTCGAAAACGGTGGAGGCAGCGCATGCAGTGTGTTTGAACTCGGGGTATACCATCTCGCCATCGGCCTTCTGGTATGTAAAGCCGGCTGCCCCAACTTCGGGAACGGCGGCATCGTAATACACCTTGCCGGAGGTTCCGGCGGGGAGGGTCAAGGGGTAGAACTGAAGGATCATTCCCTGGCAGGCGTTGTTTCTGCTGTCGCCCACATAGACTCCACCTTCTTCATCATCCGGATCCCAGATATTTTCGTCGTACTGGACGCTATCAAGGAATGCATTGGCGATTGCCAGCCGGCCGTCTTCATCGGCGGCGAGGTAATCCCGGTACGGGACCGGAACTTCCATCGGCAGATAGACGTCCATAATAACGGAGTTTGGTGACTCATCGGGACCGGCGTTCGCAACCTCAACCTCGAAGCTGACGGTCGCATCCGGAACAACGGCCTCCCCGGAGTCTGTTACAACGACACTGAGGTCGGATTCCTGGGCGATCACGGTACCCGCAAAAGCGAGTCCGCAGATCATCGCCACACACAATAAAGTCCTACGTTTCGACATACGATCCCTCCAAAGGTTTGAAATTTTGAACCCGTTCTCCCGATTGAGACTGTTCATCCGAAAATTCTAGCACGGCATCGCATTTGTCAAGCGGGACATTTGGAGAAAATACAGCCTTCAGGGCACTGGTTGTCGGGAGGGGGAGAGGGAGCAGGGGGGCAGGGGAGCAAGGGAGCAGGGGGGAGAGGGGTTACTCAAGAAGCTGGAAAATTCTCACAGCGCTTTCTTCCGCCAATATGAAATCATGCCTGCGATTTACCTGAAATCTGTTAGCCGATAGCCGATAGCCGATAGCTCTTCTCTGACGCCTCACGGGCGTCGGTCCTAGACGCCTCAGGTGAATCCCGAACACGAGGGGGCGGGTGCGGCGGAGGCCCCCCCGATCCCGGATGACGCACCCCCGCTGAAGGTTGAGACTTTCCGTTCGACATTGTCACTTCCGCACGAGGGACACGTGATGCCTTGGGAGTCGGTACCGATTCTCTGAAGGCGGGAAAAGCTCTTTGAGCATTCTTTACAAATGTATTCGTAAATGGGCATGGTTCCTCCAACGGGCCGGTCAGTCGACGTCAGGAGTGCTTTCGATTTGACTGCGGCCGGCCAGAATAGTCTGATGAGCTTGGTCCAGTCTCAGTTCAAGGGAATCGCAGATGTTCCGGCAGATCGTGAAGACTCCGGTATCGACGATATGGTAGAAAACGTTGAGTCCTTGCCGTCGGCAATCGACGAGACCAGCCCTTTTGAGAACAGACAGGTGTTTCGATACGTTGGCCTGACTCCCCCCGACGTTTTCCAGAATTTCGGAGACGCACCGTTCTTGGTGCTGAAGGTTATGCAGAATCTTCAGCCGAGTCGGGTCGGCCATCGCTTTCAAGACGTCCGAAATACGATACAAAACTTCGTCGGATGCGATCATGAAACTCCTCGTGTCGAATGGCGAGAGATCGAACTCAATCGCCAATTGGTAATATAGCAGGCAATCATGGCTGGGTCAAGAGTTGAACCAATCGCCGCATCGTCGCCTTTGGGATGCCTCCTGGTCATCAAAGCGGTTTGTTTGGATTCCGACGAATTGAAATGAAAAGGTTGACCGGAGCCATCGTTTGGATCAGAATGCCCCGTGCCTCTTTCAGGAGGCGCAGGCAACTCCTCGGCCGGAGTGGCGGAATGGCAGACGCAGAGGACTCAAAATCCTCCGCCCGCAAGGGTGTGTGGGTTCGACTCCCACCTCCGGCACCATTTTCTGATTTGAAGAGTTGTTGGTTCACCGGGCCTCGGCCCGGTTTTTTGTTACCGGCTGATACTGTCCAGTCGTTTCTGCAGTCGAACGACATCGTCAGGGATCATGAAATTTTCGAAGTGGATTCCCAGACCTTGTGGACCCTGGGTTGTGGCGGGGGCTGCAACCCTGGAGACTTTCGCTTTACCTTCGAAGGGCCTGTTTTCGCCAGGGAGGGTGAAACTGAATCCTACATCTGTACCCACTGCGATGGACTTCTTCGTGATGACGAACATCCCGCTGCCCGAGACGTCGTGAGTCTGTGAAACGAAGCGGTCGGTTCCACCGCTGTTGATTTGGACGCTGAGTTTGACCAGGATTCTCAGTGATCGCCTCGGTTGGATGCACAAAAGGGTGCAGAGCATGGCTTCTCGTTCTCCCTCGGGATCGCCGAGGGACAAGATAAGATCAACACCGTGTTCCAGCAATACTCCTGTCTCACTGAGTAAATTCTGATCAGTGACCAGGGCGATCGCGGCATGCCTGCTGGCGCTGGTTGGGGCCTTGATGGCGGCCACGAAATCGGTGCACTGGATTTCTTGGAGAGGAAAACGACAGATGACTGCGGAGAACGGAACAATCTTCAGGAGTTCCAATGCCGAGGCCGCCCCGGGAACAGGATCGACCTCAAATCGTGCCCGAAGCAAATGAGGAGCGACATTGTCATATTCATGTGCCCCAACCTCAACGACGAGAATGTTGGCTTTCTCACCCATGACCGGGATTATGCCATATCGCCCGTCTCATCAAGTTTGAGCTCACCGGTCGAAATGTCCCCAAAATCATCGTCATCGTGCTCTTTGATTCCCAGGAATAATCTCAGGTCGGCGAGGATTCGGTAGAGGACCGGAACGAGGATTAGGGTAATTGTCGTGGCAAACACAATACCGAATCCAAGGCTGATCGCCATCGGGATCAGGAATCGTGCCTGCAGGCTGGTCTCCAGAATCATCGGTGAGAGGCCGAGGAAGGTCGTTGCGGTTGTCAGCATGATCGGCCGGAAGCGACGGGTTCCGGAGTCCCGAATGGCCTGGTCCAACGAGATATTTCTGGCGCGCTCCCGGTTGATCAGGTCGACCATGATCAAGGAGTCGTTGACCACCACTCCGGTCAAGGCGACCATCCCGAAAACCGACAGCAGACTGAGGTCATAACCCATGATCACGTGGCCGACAACGGCGCCGACCAGACCGAAGGGGATGGCCGACATGACGATCAGAGGCTGGAGGTAGGAGCGAAAGGGGATGGCAAGCAGAGCGAAGATCGCCAGCTGGGCTACGATGAAATTGGTCTTCAGACTGCCCATGCTCTCTTGCTGGTTTCGTTGCTCGCCCTCAAACGAGAAGACCAGACCCGGAAAATCTCGAACGAGACCGGGAAGGACCGACGTTCGCAACTCCTGGTTGATCTCGTTGGCGTTGGCGACGGCGGCATCGACGTCGGCCGTGACGGTGACGACCCGTCGTCGGTCGGTCCGATTGATCGTTGCATAGGATCGCCCCTCGGTGACCCGGGCAACGGTGGTGAAGGGGGCTTCGGCGCCGTTCGGGAGTCGAATTCTCATGTTTTCGATGTCCGCGAGACTTTTGCGGTCACTTTCGGGGTAGCGAACCATGACTCTGACATCGTCACGCCCCCGTTGAATTCGCTGCGCCTCCTCACCATAAAATGCGGCCCGGACCTGTCGGCCGAGGTCGGAGAGCGTCAGACCGAGGGTGCGTCCCTCCACGGTCAACTGGAGTTCCAGCTCCCTCTTCCCAAGGAGGAACGAGTTGCCGACGTCCTTGACGCCCGGGTATCCAGATACCGCTTCCTCCAGTCGTGTGACCGCCTTGAGCAGCGTTGGAAATGAATGATGGGCCAGCTGGACGCTGATGGCATCTCCTCCGCTGAACATTGATGACTGGAAGGTTAGGTTGACCGCTCCGGGTACTTCGCCGACCCGATCACGCCAGAGGTTGACGAGATGATTGGAGGAAACCGTCCGAACGTCCGAGCCGAGGAGCTCAATATTGACCTCTCCGATGTTGGACGACGAACCGCCGATGTTTCGCTGTGCCATGGGGCCGTGAGCGCCCTGGGACGGTTTCTGTCCTACGGTCAGGGATGTGTGCTGGATCAGCGTGTGTTCGTCATCGGGATCCTCCTCGTCGACCTCGGCGGCAATTTCCTGGGCGGCTCGTTCGATTTTGGCGAGGATGCCCTCGGTGACTTCGACGGGGGTACCCTGGGGCATGGTCAGGAATGCGACCATGTTGTCGGCATCGACCTTGGGCATCAGCGTGAACTTGAGATAGCCGCTGGCCACCAGACCGAGGACCAATAACAATATTGAGACGGCCAGGGAAACCGTGGCATAGCGCCATTCAAGTGCCAGTTCGAGGAGGGTGTGATAGGGACCCCTGATAACCCAGTCGAGACCCTTCTGCGCCCTGCGCTGGATGGGTTCCAAGAGCGACAGGAGACCTGAAAGCAGTGAGAAGTTGAGTTTTCGGCCGCTGAGGTGGGCCGGCAGAATGATCAGCGCTTCAAGCAGTGACATCGACAGCACCGCAATAACAATGATCGGAATCTGCTTCATGACCTTGCCCATCATCCCGCTGACGAAGAGTATGGGGGCAAAGGCGGCAATGGTTGTGATGACGGCAAAGGTCACGGGGACGGCCATATCCCTGACACCCTGGATGGCGGCATCGATCGGTCGGATGCCCTGTTCCAGATAGCTGAAGATGTTCTCCCCGACGACGATGGCATCATCGACGACGATACCCAGGACGATGATGAAGGCGAAGAGCGAGACCATGTTGATCGAAACTCCGAAGTACGGCGCGAGCCAGAGGCCTCCGAGGAAGGAGATCGGGATTCCCATCGTTGCCCAAATTGCCAGACGCAGGTCGAGGAAGAGGACGAGGCAGAGGAAGACCAGGATCAATCCCAGACGGGCGTTCCGAAGGAGGAGCCCAATTCGCTGCCGAAGGATGATTGAATCGTCATCCCACGTTGCAACGGAAATGCCGGTCGGCAGCGTTGGGCCGACCTCGTTCAGGTATTCCTTCGTGATGTCGGCAACCGACAGGGCGTCCTCGTCCCCGACCCGGTAAACCTGGATCAGGGCGGCGGGTTTCCCGTCGAAAAGCGAGGCGGTATCGGAGTCCTCGAAACCGTCGATGACGGTCGCCACATCGGAGAGCAGGAGGCGGGTTCCGTCGGGTCTCGTGATCAGGGTGATGTTCTCAAATTCCTCGCCATGGTACATCTGGCCCTTGGTTCTCAGGAGGATCTCGCCTCCATGGGTCTTGACGGCCCCCCCCGGAAGGTCGAGCGAGGACAAGCGAACGGCGGCGGCGACCTGTTGGAAGCTGAGACCGTAGCGCCTCAGGGCGTCCTCGGAGACCTCAATCGAAATCTCGTATCGCCGAACGCCGCTGATCTCGACCTGGGATATCCCCTCCTTGGCCGTCAGGTCATCCCGTATATGCTCTGCGATGGCCTTGAGCGTTTTCTCGGTCGCGTCTCCGAATACCGCGACCGTGATGACCCTGCGACGGGTATCGGCAAGGGCAACGACCGGCTTCTCGGTCTCGGCTGGGAAGGTTTCGATCCGATCGACCGCTGCCTTGACGTCGTCGAGAACCTTCTGATCGTCGGCGTTCTCGTAGAGTTCGGCCGTGACGGTTCCCAGACCCTCCATGGCGGACGATCGCAGGCGTTTGATCCCCTCGATCGAGGCGATGGCTTCCTCAACCCGGATGCAGACGCCCTCTTCTGCGTCGGCCGGGGTTGCTCCGCGGTAGGGGACCTGGATAGTGATCGTGTCGGTGTCGATTTCCGGGAAGACCTCAAGCTTGGCATGGAAGACGGACAGGGCGCCCGCCACCAGGATGCCGATCATGATCAGATTCGCGGCGACGTGGTGGCCGGCGAACCATGCGAGGGGACCCTTCCGGGAAGTCACGCTCCGCTCCCGACTGGGGTCTCGCGCTCGATCGCCCGAACCTCCATGCCGTCGGTGACGGCGTCAAGTTGGCTGACGACGACCTGAACACCTGGCTCGATGCCCTCAGAGACGAAGGCGGTATCCCGGTCAGTCCGAGCGATGGTGACAGGAACGAGCGAGAGGTGTTTGCCGGCAACCACCCAGACGACGCCTCCTTCGTGAATTGCATGCCGGGGCAGGGCGACGACCTCGCGGAGATTGTGACCGGAAATTTCGACATCGACAAAAGTTCCCGGCAGCAGCGGGAACTGGTGCTGTTCGTTGATTTCGAAGGGGTGGGGGATGGCAATGACGATGGTCACCATGCGGGATGAGGGATCAACCTGTGCCTCCATCCGAACCACCTTCCCCGACCAGTGTTGTTCGTGTCCTCCAAAGTGGGTCATGACCCGGGCAGCGGGCCCGTTCATGCCGGGTCTGGTCGGCACGTTGAACCAGGCCAGCTCACGTTCGGCCAGGGGTACCCGGACTTCGGCCGCATCGGTGGCGAATACCGTCGCCAGGCGCTTGCCGACCGTGACATACTGACCGAGGTCGACCGCCTCGCTCTGAACGATACCGTCAAATGGTAATGAGATCCTGGTTCGATCCAGTTTGAGCTCGGCCACCGCGAGGTCGGCCTGGGCCGCTGCCAGCTCAGCTTCGGATTGGCGGACCTGAGGTTCGCGAACGACCAGCCCAGAGTCTGGCTCTTCGCCCGGGTGGATGGCATCCCATTCGTTTCGGGCTACCTCGGCCTCGGCTTGTTCTCTTTCGAGGGTGACTTCTGCCCGGGCAACGGCGGCCTTGGCCCGTTCAACGGCCAATTCGTAGTCTCGGGGGTCAATGGTCAAGAGAGCTTTGCCCGCCCGAAAATGTCCTCCGGTGATCAGACCCGGATGAATATCTACGATGCTGCCGGAGACCTGGGGAACCAGTTCGACCGTCATGCGGGCCTCGACCTGTCCGGTTCCTCGCACAACGGTATCGACCTGCATAGGCTGAGCAGTGATGACCTCGACCAGCGGGCCCAGGACTACTCGTTCTTCCGCTTCGGGGGCTCGTCGCGATGAGGCCAGGATAACTGCGGCTGCCACTCCGAGAACGAGAATGACGATTGGCAGGGTGATCTTGAGTGAATTGTTGGTGGTCATGATGACACCTCTGTTTCGGTCGATTTTGGACCGTGGTCTGGGGATGATTCCATTTCGTTTGGAGAGGATGGTTCTTCGGGGGTCCAGTCGCCCCCGAGGGCCAGGAAAAGATCGATGCGTGTGTTCCAGGTGTCGGCTCGGGTTGTGATCAGCCCTTCTTCCGCACTCCTCAGGCGCCGTTCGGTTTCCAGCACCTTCAGGAACGGTTCAACGCCTCGGCTGTACCGGCCCCGGGCGATGTCATCAGCAGCCTGAGCCTCCGCGAGGCGTCGCCGGGCATGAATCAATCGAGCCTGGTTGGCCTGGTCTGAAACCAGTGCGTCCTCGACCTCTCGCAGGGCGTTGAGGACGACTCCGGCATAGGCGGCGCCGGCTGCATCCGCCCTGGCGCGGGCGGCCTCAACCTCGGCCCGGCGTGCGCCACCTGAGAAGATCGGTCCAACCAGGCCGGCGACGGCGTTATAGACGACCGAATCGATGTCCACGAGGTCGGAGAGGGAGTCGGAGGTCGTGCCTGCGGAACCGGTCAGGGTCAGGCTTGGGTAGAGATTTGCGAGGGCCGCTCCCACGCCGTAGGTTGCGGCTGAAAGCTGCATCTCCGCTCGAATGAGATCGGGCCTGCGGTCGAGAAGGGTCGCTGGGAGGCCGGCAGGGACCGGACCGAGATCGGGTAATTCCGGAAGCGTGTCCGGAAGGGCGGCGCCGGTGCCGGGGCGCTGCCCGACCAGGACGTCGAGGGCGTGCCGGGCCAGCTTCTGAGCCGCCTCGAGTTGGACTTCGGTCGCGCGGACCGCCGCCAGGTTCTCTCGGGCAAGGTGGAGGTCCACCGCTCCGACGAGACCGGAGCGATACCGCCTCTCGATCGTTGCCAGTGTTCTCTCCCAACTTGTGCGGATCTCCTCTGCGATTTTCTGGGCTCGCTCGGCGGTCGCCACCTGGACACGAGTGCGAACGACGCCCGCGATCACTGAATGCTCAACTGTTTCCTTGGCGGCGTGCTCGGCCAGGAGGTTGGACCAGGCGGCCTGGCGGGTTCGTTTGAGTTTGCCGAAGAGGTCAACCTGGTAGGCAACGCCGAGGCCGCCCTTGTAGGTTGTCGAATAGATCGTTCGGCGTCCCATCTCCGGAAGAACGAACGAGGTTTTGGTGCGGCTTCCCGAAAGGTTGTAGTCGATCTGTGGCCAGAGTGTTGAGCGACTCTGACCCCATGCGGCCTCGGCCTCAAGAAGCCTGGCTGCAGCCACATGAAGGTCAGTGTTGTTCTCCAACGCCATTTCCACCAGGGATGTTGTCGTCGGATCACCGAAACGAGTCCACCACGGAGTCACGCCCTCCTCGGGCGTTTGAGTCTCTTGGGAATTGACGAAGGTCGAAGCGGCGTCGGCCGCAGTCTGTGGCCTCTCGGGATCGGGGCCGAGGGTGCAACCGGCCACCGTCAGGGCAATCGTCAGCAGGGGGAGTAGGAATCTGTGCATCAGGAAGCCTCCACCGGTGCAGCACATGCTCGGATGCCGGCTGCGGAGAATCGAACGACGTGTTGGATGTGATCACCGAGGTTGCTTGGAACCAGATGGGGACCCTGGGTCGTTGAAAAATAGGGCATGGCCTTGAGGGTGTGGAGCAGCTGGCCAACGATCGACATCATGCACATCCTGGCGGTCTGGGGATCCAAACGAATACCGGTCAGGTTGAGGGCCTCGGTCGTGACCTGAATCAGGGGACGGATGAACTCATCATGAAAGACGCCCTTGGGGAGGTGGCTGCCCATCATCTCGTTGGCGAAGAACGACAGGTGAAGGCGGCCGCGGCTGCCGTCGACCAGGGGTTCCAGAAAGGCGTTTGCAAAGCTCTCGAGGAAGTATTCAAGCGATGGATTCTCCACGGCACTCATGTCTCGACGCATGCTGCTGATGCGTCGATCCCGAAGGTCGATCAGCAGGTGTCTGAACGTTTCGACGTAGAGCTTTTCCTTGCCGCCGAAGTGGTAGTTGACCGCTGCGACATTGCAATCGGCTTCGGTCGTAATGTCGCGGATTGAGGTCGAGTCGAAACCCTTTTCCGCAAAGAGCCGTTCTGCGGCCCGGAGAATTCGCTCTTGGGTTTCTGCGTTGCCGGACTTGTTTTCAGTTGCCACGCTGTTCTCCTGATCGAAAGGGACGACAATCAATCGTTTAGAACAGCAGTATAAAACAATCGTTTAA
>CAYSHZ010000005.1:0-31221 GCA_964430905.1 uncultured Thermoanaerobaculia bacterium
ACGGATTCAATCAGAGATTGCGGAGCCGTCCGAGGCTGGTCGCTCGTCTCCCTTTGGTGAGCGGATGGCACACCTCCAGCTGATGCAGCGGGAATTCCGAAGGGATCCGGTCGGTGGTCGACTGGTCGGATTGAAGAAGCTGTTCGCCTGGTTCTCTGCCTCGACCTTTGATCGTCAGGCCAAGGTCATCGAGGCACTCCTCGATTTGGTGGAAGACCTCGGTACTGAATTGGACAGGCAGCAGAAGGAAATTGACCGTCTTCGGGCGGAAGACAGAGGGCGGGGTTTTCCGGAGTAGGGGCTACTGCCGGGCCGCCTTGTTCCGGTCGATCAGATCGAGGTAGATCTCTCGATATCTCCGGGCGATGATTGACCAGGAGTAGTCCGCCTGGACTTTTCTTAAGCCTCTCAGCCCCAGATGTGTTCGAAGGGTGGCGTCGCCGAGGAGTCGAAGAATCGCGTGGGCCAGGTCGGCGGGGTCCTCGTATTGGACCAGAAGCCCGTCCTGCTCGTGATCGATCAGGGAGGCCGTTGCGCCCAGATTGACGCCGATCACCGGTTTGCGGCATGCCCAGGCTTCGACGAACACGATCCCGAAGGCGTCCCGTCCCGACGGGAGGACGAGAAGATCTCCGGCGGCCACCAGGCTGGGCCCAAGATCCTCATGGAAATCGCTCAACAGCGTGACCCTGTTCCTCTGAGATTTCTGGAGACCGTCAATCTGTTGCTCCAAGACCGAGGAATAGTCGGTTCGGCCTCCGGCGAGGAGAACCCGGGCGGTGGGACGCTCTTTCCAGACGTGTTCCATGGCACTCAGCAGCACGTCAAATCGTTTTCGCTCGACGTGCTTGGCGAGCATGACGACGACGGGGTCGCCGTTCCACCCGAAACGTCGACGGATTTCGGCGCCGTCAGCGTTGGAGTAGGTCTCGAGATCGACGCCTCCTCCGATGACGTGGATCTTCTCCGGAGTTACACCCCGGCTCACGACATGGTCCTTTTCAAATTCGGTCAGTGCGATGTAGGCATCTGCCCTTCGAATCGCCTTGAAGATCATCGTGCGGTCATAGTTCCAACGGTCTTCCACGTGGAGGGCGCCGCAGAGAACGATCGGAACCTTCGCATGTCTCGCTCCCCGGACGGCGTCATACATGTTCATCTGAGGGAAGGCGGCGGCCATAACGACGTCCGCGTTCGACCTGGCAACGGCGTCGGCCATGCCGAAGACGATCGGTCCGTTGAGCAGGGTTCGGCAGAACTCGTTTCCGGGAAGGTTCCAACGGAAGGCGAGGGACGCCATCAACATCCTGACTCGGGTCAGTCGATTGAAGACGCGAAAACGCTGAACCCTGACGCCGTTTTCGGTTGTGATCCCTGCAGGCAGAGCATCTCCATCGTCCTGGATGAAGTGGTTCATGTTCTTCGCCACGGTGGTCAGAACCGTGACGTCGTCATCGTAGTGACGGGCCAACTCGATGGAGATCTTCTCGACCAGGTGTTGCGATCCGCCAATCGAGGGAGGGTAGCCGTGGACGACGTGCAGAATCTTCACTTTTCGATGAACTCCCCGTTGCACGCGAGAACCAAACCAAGGCTTGTCGGAACCAGGACCACCGAGAGATCGTTACCGGAGACCATCAGAGTCCTCCAGTGACGTGTTCGTAGACCGTGGTGAATGAGTCGACCATGGACTCCAGCGTGAAGTCCGTCGAACCGTGGGTGACGGCGGCATTCCGACGGGCTGAGTAGTTTTCTCGGAGTCGCTCGATTGCGTCGAGGATATCTCCCGGGGTAACCGTCTCAACCACCTCGCCGACTCCTGTGTCGGTGACATATGCCGAGAACGGAATGGCTCGACTGACGAGAACGGGCCTTCCTGCAGCCAGGGATTCGAGCAGGGAGTGTGGCTGGGCCTTGACGATGTCAGGAGTCGTCGCCAGGTTGATCGTGGCGTGGACTCCACCGAGCACGGTATTGACATCGACGCGCCGGTCAATGAGGGTGATCTGCTCTTCCACTCCTGAAAGACGAATGCGTTCCTCCATTTCCTCGGTGAGAATACCCCGCCAAAGAAAGGTCAGCCTGAGATCCGGCTGCTTCTGGGCGGCTGCCAGCAGGGCATCAACGCCCTTGCTCTCGAACTGGGCCCGTGTCCAGGGTGCCGAGGCCATCAGGAGGTGAAAATTGTTTCCAGGGGGTGGCGGACAGTCTGAGAAACGAGAAGTGTTGATTCCGGCACGAACCAGGAAGGTGTTTTCGATCCCCGAGGCCCGGAGTCGTTCGAGGCTGGTGGCGTCGGCCACGGTCACTGCGGCCAGACGTTTAAAAAAATCAACATCACGGGTCCGCAGTTCAGCGCCCCCCGTCAGCGTATAGATAACCGGTCGCCGCAACCTCGCCAGGATGGGATAGGGGTAGAGGGTTGGGCTGTAGATCTGGAAGAACCGACAGGACTTTTCCATCCGGTGGAGCCTGTGCATTTGGTGAAAACCGAAAACGGGGCGGGGGATTTGAAATGGGAGGTGTCTGGGAAGGGCATTGTTGGGATTGATGTAGAGGATCTCACCGCCGAATTTATGCTGCAGGACGGCGATTTCCTGGGCGTAGGCGTCGGTTTCTGGATCGACGGGGCGGGGGGTCGGCAGGAGGAAAGCAATAGTCATGGGCGGCCCGCCGTCGCGTTCGGAAGATCTCGGCAGGCGTTGCGAACCCGTTCATTCTGTCCGCCGAAACGACCTCGAAGCCCGTCCAGAACGCCAGCGGAAATGGCCTGGGCGGTTGCGTGCCGACCGGCCCGTTTCAGCCGGAATGACTGTTGGAAGCCATAGAGGGCCCATGTCGCTGCAAGGAGGGGACCGGAGAATTGATGGAACTTGCGGATAAAGAGGAAACGATTCCGAGTGACATAGTAGACGTAGAGTGTTTCTCGGAGACGAGACGAGCGGTCGATGTCATGGAATGCCTTTGCTCGGGGATCGATGAATGTGCCGAAGCCTTCAGGGGCGGCCCGGCGGCAGAGATCGGCGAGTTCGGTGGCAAAGAAGTAGGACTCGTCCAAGAGACCGATGGTGTCAAACACCTCTGATCGAATGATGACCGCTGCGCCCGAGACTGAGTCAACCCGGTAGCTGTCATTGGGTTGGAGCGGTTCGTGGATGGTATGAAATCGGTGGAGAACCGGGTTACGGCTTCCTGCGGAGAGGATTCGTTCCGGGTCACCCGCGTGATGGAGTACCGGTGCCATCAATCCGGCACTGGTGGTTGATTGCAGGCGGCCGAGGAGTTGGACAACGTCGTTCTCCTCGATGAGGACGTCGTTGTTCAGTAGCAGGAGGGGGGCATCCGATGCAGCGAGAGCCCTGACGATCCCGAGGTTTGTGCCACCCGAAAACCCGAGATTCTCTTCGCTGCGAATGACCTCGATTTCGGGGAAATTCGATGCAATGGAATCCGCTTCTCCCGATGCCGATGCATTGTCGACAAGGAAGGTCCTTGTCTGGATCGTCCCCCACATCCGCAATCGCTCAAGGCAGCGGATCGAATCTTCGAGGGCGTTCCAATTGAGAATAACAACCGAGAGTCTCAATACATTAATCCAGACGCAAATGTAGCATTTCCGCGCGGTCGATTCGTGTTCCGGGGCGCACAGGAAAGGGAGAACCGAAACCGCGGCGAGGATTCTCTTCAAGAGCACAGTGCTACCATGCCCCGATGGAGTTTGAGGGAGTGATCGAGCCCGAGGTGGGTAGGTGTTCACTGCCGGGGGATGTCGTTGCAACCGTTTTCTAGGATCCTTGGTCTGGGCCGTCGGTTTGGGTCTTTCCGGCATGTTCCGGGGTTTGACCCTTCGTGGTATTCCAATGCCTATCCGGATGTTGCGGGGGTCATCGAACGGGGCCAGGCCCGCAATCCCGAGGATCACTATCGACGATTTGGCGCGGCCGAGGGTCGGAATCCGAATAGGTTTTTCTCGGAAAAGCTCTACCGTAGGTTCTATCCCGATGTCGAGGTGGCGATTGGTGGTGGTCTCTTCGCCACGGCCTTCGAGCATTTCATTCATAACGGGGAGTCCGAGGGCCGACTGTCAAATCCCATGCCGGTGGACGAATCGTGGTATTGCCAGGAATATCCGGACGTTGCGGAAAGCCTTGATCGGGGGCTCTTTGAGAGTGCCTCCGATCATTACCGTCTCGAAGGCTGTCTTCAGGGGAAGAACCCTCATGCCGCATTCTCTGAGAGTTGGTACCTTCAGGCCTATCCCGATGTTGCCCAGTCCGTCCAGCGGGGACAATATCTGTGTGGATACCAGCACCTGTTGGAGACCGGACTTGACCTCGGGCTGAGACCGCACCCGCAGTTCGATGAGGCCGACTACCGTTCACGGCATCCAGAGATTGACGCCATGATTCGTCGGGGCGAAATCACGTCAGGCTACCGCCACTTGATCGAGGAGGGCCTTCGCCAAGGCCGTATGTGGAAACAGATCAGTGATATGGACAAGTTGCGCCGGGCTGCCGAGCGCCTTGCCGGAATCCGACTCGATGAATTTCTTGCGTCGAATCGACGCATCGATCTGACGCACGGGAGTACGCCCGAGGTCTGCGTCGTTCTGGTTCTGTTCAACAGGGCCGAGTTGACCCTGCAGTGCCTTCGTTCCCTGGTTGGAGTCCAGGATGTCGATTTCGAACTTGTTATCGTCGATAACTGCTCGACGGATCGAACCGGGGATGTCCTTGCCAGGATCGACGGAATTCGTGTCCTGGCGAACACCGAAAATATCGGTTTCACCCTAGCAGCCAACCAGGCCGCTGAGGCAGCGACGGCCCCTTACCTTCTTTTTGTCAACAACGACGCAGAGATTCTGCCATCCAGCCTCCGAGTTGCGCTCGATAGAATCCAATCGAGTGGGTCCATCGGTGCCGTTGGCGGAAGAATCCTTCGTCTTGACGGGTTTCTTCAGGAAGCCGGTTGTATCGTCTGGAACGACGGCCGAACGGCGGCGTACGGTGGGGGCGAGGATCCCGAGAGCGGGGCCTATCTCTTTCCTCGTGAGGTCGACTACTGTTCCGGGGTTTTCCTGCTCGCCGGGACGAAAGCCTTCCGGGATCTCGGTGGGTTTGACGTCCGATTCGCCCCTGCCTATTACGAGGACGTCGACCTCTGCCTTCGGCTGCAGGCCCAGGGATTGGCGACCGTCTACGAACCGGATGCACTGGTCGTTCATTTCGGGTCGGCCAGTTTTGAGACCGACCCCTCGTTCGACCTATTGGTTGAGAGAAACCGAAAGCTGCTGGTTGATCTTCACCGGGAGACGCTCAAGGACGCCTTCGTTGAGCAGGAATCGAATCTGGTTGCCGCCGCCGACCGTGGAGCGTATGCCGGTCGGATCCTTTGGATTGACGATCGTGTCCCTCTTCCGAGATTTGGAGCCGGGAGTCCGCGCAGTCGAGAGATTCTCCGGATTCTGTCCGATCTGGGCTACCGAGTGACAGTCTTCTGTACTGCGGGAGAAAGGGTCGACCCTGTCGAGATACGAGAGCAGCTTCCGTTTGCCGGTGTCGAGTTCATTACTGAATCGGGGATCGACGGGTTGGTGAGGTTCTGGAAGCAACGGGCGACCGGGACCGATATCGTCATCATCAGCCGACCCCACAACATGATGTCCGCGCAGGCCTTGGGGCTGAACTTTGGTGGCACGACCCTGATCTACGATGCGGAAGCGCTGATCTCCTCGAGGATTACCAGACGACGAGATGTACTCGGCGGGGACGATGCGCGGGACAAGGGCATCGCCAGGGAGGATGAATTGGCGTTGGCGTCTCGGGCTGACGAGGTCTGGGCCGTCAGCGAGAACGAGGCAGGGTTTTTTTCCGAGAGCTGTCGGAGTGTCACCGTCGTTGGCGCTGCCCTGGACGTTGTTGACACCGACCCGGCCTTCGATGAGCGGTCAGGAATCTTGTTTGTTGGGCGGCTGCAGGAGGCATGGAGTCCCAATGTCGACGGCCTGTCCTGGTTCCTCCAAGAGGTTTATCCGCTGATCAACGAGTCCTTGGGCGAAAGGGTGGCCATGACGGTGGTTGGAGAGGTTGGCGCCGTGGGCCTGCCTCGACCGGAGGGAGTCGGTTTCGTTGGAGCAGCGGAGGACGTTTCCGAGTTCTACCGAACGAGTCGGATCTTTGTCGCCCCGGCGAGGTTTTCTGCCGGAATTCCGTGGAAGGTGGGCGAGGCGGCTGCCAACGGCCTGCCCGTCGTCGCATCCAGCGATCTGGTGGAGCAGCTCGGGTGGCTGGGCGGCGCAGACATCCTCGATGGTGGGTGCAACGATCCGGTTGTGTTTGCCGAAAGGTGCTGCCGGCTTCTTGGGCAGCGATCCTTGTGGCAGGATGTCCGTGAAGGGGCCTTGAATCGAATCCGTGAGGAAAACTCGAAGGACCGGCTGCGGTCTGCCATCGAGAGTTCTATTGAATCGATAAGGAAGAGCCGTGAGGGTACCGATGACTGAGAACCGCATGTATTCGTCGTCGTTTCTTTTCCAGGGAAGGTGTCGGCTGAGCGGGTGTGGGGCGCTGATCCTGGGTTTTCTGACGATTTGTTGTGGCGGGTGTGGTGACCATGGTGTCGAATATAGGTCCCCCCGTTTCGTCTCCGCTCCAGGCAAGCATCTGCTCAATCATTTCGATTCTGCCGAGGTATGGCATGAGACCTCGAAGATTGAATTTGGTTCTCCAGAGGCGAGGCGCCATTTTGTTTCGGGATGGGGGCAGGACGAGGACTCCGGGGGTGTCTGGGCCCTGGGGGGCTACTCTTCAGTGGGTTTTTTTCTTCGAGAGCCCAAGGCGATACAACTTAAGTTGGACTATTGGATACCGCCTCGGGACTTCATGCCCGAGCAGGGGATGGTCGTCAATGTCAACGGTGTGGAGTTGGCCCGAATCGATTTTCGATCGAAGACGTCTGCCAGGTGGAACGTCGAGGTCCCGGAATCCCTGGTGAGGGCGGGTATCAATCGACTGGATTTCCACTACGATCACGTCGTGCGTCCCTGTGACCTCGATAGTGTAAGCCGAGATGCCAGACCGTTGGCCGTGCTGTGGCATGAGATTGATTTCAAGGGTCTCCGGACCGTGGCGCCACCTTCAAGGGATCAGGCGCCTGGGCGGGCGGCTGTGACGATTCCTCTGGGCGCCCAGGTCGGATTTTTCGAGAATCTGCCGGTGGGAACGCAGTTGTCGATCGGGGGATTCGATTCATGGATTCGTTCCGGTGCGGTACCGGGGCTTGAGATTCTTGTGGAAACAGACGGTCAGCCGATGACACGATTCATGGTCGAACCCGACAATTCCCTGAAGAGTCTGACCTTCTCGCTGCCGGAGTCTCGGTTCCCCTGGACGAAGATAACGTTTCGCCCTTCAGTTGAAGGAAGGCGGTTTCATGGAAGTGGAGGGTTGCGTCTGATCGATCCGGTCCTGATCATGCCGACCGAGTTCGGCCCACCGGTAGACGTCGAAATCACGGCGGACTGGGGGCATGCTGATGAGCTTGGACCGGCGAAGGGAACCAACATCATCATTTACTTAATCGACTGTCTCCGAGCTGATCATGTGGGCGCCTATGGCTATAACCGGCCGATCACGCCCAATATCGACCTTTTCGCATCGGATTCGGTTGTCTTCGAGAATGCCTTCGCCCAGTCATCGTGGACTCGTCCTTCCGTTGCTTCGTTGATGACCGGAATGCCTCCCCGGGTCCATGGAGTGCAGGCGGATCTCGATGTTTTGCCCGAGGACCTGCCATACCTTCCCCAGATTCTGCAGGAAGCGGGCTATGAGACCGCTTCCGTGATCACAAACGGCATGGTTTCCCAGAAATTCGGATTTGGGCGAGGCTATTCCTATTTCGAGCGCCTCGCGGAACAACACCGGCGTTCGCCGGAGATCCATCAGCAGTCCGATCGGCTCAACGAGGTCATCTTTGATTTTTTCAATCGGAGGTCTGGAGTGAAGCCTCTCTTCCTCTATGCCCACAGTACCGATCCCCACGCTCCCTATCTTCCGAGGAAGCTGTATCTCGATCGATTTGCCTCCGAGGTTGAGAACCCCGAAATCGGGCGTCATGACCGGGTCGAGAATCTGGACATTCTGTCCCCTCGAGAGGCCGAAGGCCTTCAGGATCGGCTGATGGATCTCTATGATGCCGAGATTGCGTTCAACGATGCAAATTTCGGACGTTTCTTGAAGGAACTGAAGGATCGGGGATTGTACGACTCGTCGGTCATTGTCTTGGTCGCGGACCATGGCGAACAGTTTTTTGAGCATGGCCGCTGGCAGCACGGAATTGATCTGTATCAAGAGGTTTTGCACGTTCCCCTGATTGTGCGATTTCCCTCCGGGCGGTGGGCCGGGCACCGGGTCCTTGAACCGGTTGAATACCTCGACCTCCTGCCCAGTGTTTTGGATTTCGTTGGGTTCGGAGAACCGAAGGGGATTCAAGGACGGACGTTCCTGCCGATACTCGTGAGCTCCAACGAGGTCCGGGATGGGCGAGCATCATTCGCTTGGCTGGCCAGGAAACCCGAGAGCCGCCGGTTGAGATCGGTCATTCTTGGCCCCATGAAACTGATCCTCAACGATATCTCTGATCGCCCCAAGGATGTAATGGAGCTCTTCGACCTCGATAACGACCCGTTGGAGAACGATAATTTGGCAGACCGGCGACCGATCGCAGCAGGTTACCTCAGAGCCCTGATCGATCGAGAAGGTGCATCCCGGGGAGAACACGACGACGTTGAGGAAGCTGTTTTGGACGAGGAGCTTGAGGACAATCTGAGAGCGCTTGGATATTTGCAGTAGCCTTAGGGGGTTGTTTGGCTCCATGCCCGGAGGTCCCCTGACTCGAATCCGTCCAGGAAGAGATTTTCGGAGATGAACCAGTACTCATCAGCTCCAATATCCGGTGCTTGGTCTCTGAGATCGCCGTCGATATCGTCCGGTGTCGAGCTTTCCGCAGCATGATCGATAGCTACGGACGTATCGCCGAGGTGGTAGTCGAAATCGGGTGCCCCTGGGGACACGAAATCTGCAGTTGAAGCGAAGAGCATCGAGTCCAGACCGACCACACTCCCGGCCCCGCCCGTGTCTGTGACATTTCCGGCAAGAAGTCCAGTATCGAACACTGCAGTATTCCCATCCGCCACGAAAACTGCTTGCAGGTCAGAGGATTGTGTGTGATCCGCAATGATCGAGTACTTGATTGTGAGGGTCACCGGTCCAGTGCCCCCAGCGAGTGTAATTGCAAGGCCTGTAAGTGGTTGTGCGGATAGTGAGTTCCGGGAAAAAGTGCAGTGTATGACCTCGGCGGTCGCGAGATTCTGAACGAACAGGCCGCCCCCACCGCCTCCTCTGGAACCGCCCCCGCTTCCAAAGATGATGGCGTTGTCGGCAAAGATGCAATTCGAAAAGATCGCGTTGCTGGATCCCTCAACCGGGCCGCCCGTCGATTTGACGCCTCCTCCTCCTCCTCCTCCTCGATTGACTGTTCCGTTGCCACCGTATGAGGTGTTCCCAACGATCTCGACTCTGTCGAGTACCATATCGACGTATTTCGTATGCATCAATCCTGCGCCAGTGCCCAGACCCCCGTTCTCACCGGAACCACCGATGGACTTGTTATGAGACAATGCCGAATTAGAAAGGTGAAGGGTCACCCTGTGGGATGCGTCCTTTCCTTCCGCGTACAGTGCGCCTCCAAAGGCGCCTCCTGCGTCGGTCCCGGCATTGCCCCCGGTTGCCGTGTTTGCTGTTGCGGTGATTCTGTCGAGATCAAAGTAGCTTCCGGACATCAAGGCAACGGCGCCTCCAAGAGCATCAGCGAGGAGCCCACCGCTGAGTCCAGATCCATTTGACGATCCCGCCATTGCGGAGTTGTTGTCAAACGTGAGATGAGTCGCTGTCACATTTGAATGGTAGGAGTAGAGCGCTCCGCCGACGGCGAGTCCGCCACGCTCTGGACCCGATCCACCCAGGGCCTGATTGTTGTTGAAGATGATGTCAATCAGTCTACTCGGAGGTTCCGCATTACGCAGGGACACCGCCCCACCGGCACCAAACCCACCTGCGCCGGCGGTTACATCACCACCGGCAACTTGGTTATCCGAGAAGACCATATCTTCAAGAACAATAACCAATTTTTGAGGATCAGGTGCGACGGCCGAAAGACCGCCTCCGAAAGCATCGACTTGTCCATCACGGGGAGGGCCGAGGCAGCGAGTAACCGTGATTCCTGACATCACCAAACTGGCCGAGCCACTCAATAACTCCTCAACGAATACCCCGCGGTTGGTGTTTTCGCCGTCGATGATCGTCAGGTTTGCCACTGGGTCGGCGATCGTCCAGTTTGAGGATGAATAACCCCCTCGTAACGTCAGCCGTTTATCGACGAGGCAGATCACGGCAGTATTGCCAGTTGAGCATTGCTCAAGCTGTGGTTCGAAGGTATAGGTTCCTGAGGCAATCAATAACTCATCATCATGAGTGGCAAGGTTGACTGCTTGCTGGATGTTCTTGCAGGGGGCGTTTTCGGATCCACACTCGCTGCTGTCGAAGCCATTGGCGATATCGACCCGCAATGTCCCGGTCCCCACTTGGCCAAAGGTTGGTTCGCTGATCAATACGATAAACACGAACGCCAGTAGGGTGGCAGGGCCGATACTGGGTGCGGGCTCGTTCATTGAAACACCATCATAATTACCTTTCAGTGATATCAAATTGGATTTGGGTTGTGAGGCAAAACCACCCACAACAAATTCCCTATCTACAAATATAGATTCCCGATTGGGCCATCGCAAGTGATGAACATCACCTATCGTATTCCAATAACGATAGTCACTCTCGAAGATTCCCCAGGAGAACCGGAAGTCTGCCCCGGTGTGTGCGAACAATTTGGCGAAGACAATGCCGATTCCGCCAGGTCACCTCAAGTCCTTGTTGAAGGACGTTGACCTGATTCATACGACCATCGCCGGCAACCGACTCAATGCAAACTCCAATCAGGGCCTCGGAGTGGTCTTGGTTGATGGGCCGCTCGGGACTGAGGTTTCGATGGAGTTCGGGATTGTTGCCAACCACCTCGATGTTCAGGGAGAGGTTGCAGTTCACGTTCAATCGAGCAGTACGATAACATTCGATCACGTCTTGTTCGCCGGCAACGAGGACGACACGAATCAAGGCGATGCCAACTCGGGGACCTTCGTCGGGATGCGAACCACCCTGACTGCCTCCGACGCGGGTTTCAGTTCGCCGGGTCCTCCAGATTCCGACTATCATCTGGTCGTGACCTCTCCGGCAGTGGATGCGGTAAATGGAAGTACGGAGACCGAGGATTCTGGGCTCCAGGCCCGCGATGCCTTGCCGGATATCGGGGCCGATGAGTTTGGGGTACTTTCGTTGTTCGAAGATGGATTCGAATCTGGAAATACCAACCGGTGGAGTTCATCTACCGGTGGTTGAGTGAGGTAACCCGCTTGGGCGTCTGGCCCTGGGACACCCGTCACTACCCTTCGAGATCCCGATAGAGTCTGATGTACTTCTTCGCCACCCGTTGAGGCGTTGGGAGTGTATCGAGCACTGCATCGTCGATGTCTGTGGTCTCAGTGAGAAGTCCAGCGGCCCCTGTGGCCAGGCCCATGGCCCCCTGGTCAATGTCGATGATTCTGCCGACTCCCAGCCGTTTGAGGCGGGGGCCGATGGCGCCAAGATCGAAGGCGACGACCGGAACCCGGGCCTGGAGGCACTCGTCGACGACGAGGCCGTAGCTCTCTGGCCAGATCGACGGCATGATGGCGACATCGACTGCGTCCCGAACGAGAAGGCTGGGGAGTTCTCCACCACGGTAGAAGCCGTGTATCCGAACCCGGGCCGTCCGCCTGATCCTCCGAATAAGGTCTCGGTCGCCGTCGCTGTCGCCGTACGACGTCAGAAGGAGCTCCTCATGGTGTTCGCGGAGGCGTTCGGCCGTCTGCGCGACAAGGTCGCCGCCCTTGTGACCCTTGATGCCGCCGACGAAGGCGACGTGGGGAGTGTGAGGGCGCCGGATCATGGACGGCAGGTGAATGTTGGTCGCCGGTTCGATCACCCGGGAGCGCGTCTCGAGCTCGAGATCACTGAACAGCTCCAGGTATCGGTCCCTCAAGAACGGCGAGGGGAAAACGATGTTTGTCGCCGCCATCAGAGACTTCCGGGCACGATTGCGGTAGACCTCCGCTGCGTTTGGTGGAAGCTGCCAGTCCTGCGCCAGACAGGAGCGGCAGCGTGCGGCATCCGAACTGTAGTTGCAGAAAACCGACTGAGGTTGTTCCATCAGATGAGGACGACGACAGTAGCCGGTGAAATCGTGCACCGAGATGATCAATGAACCGTCGTTTGCGAGGGCGGGGATCTGGTTAAGGGGTAGGCCGGCGAGATTCTCAATGTGTATGGTAGCGGTTCCAAGAGTTCGTCGTGCCCAACCGACGGCCTCGTTGAGGCTGGTGTCGGAAGCGTTGGATTCCGGACCTTTGAGAATCCACGCCCGGTCGCCGGCTGAGACCTCGAGTCGCCAGACGGTTGACAGGGGATAGAGCAGGGCCACGGTCCGGTATTGTCGTTCCTCTTGGAGACGGTCGAGCATCTGGAGTTGGGATCCACCCCGATTGGGGTAGGGCGGCAGGACCGAGAGGTTGATCACTGGAGGTTGGACAAAGCCTTCGGCCTGTTGCAATTTGGCTGCCAAGATCGGCTCGAATGTGCCCAACCTTCTCCGTTCTGCAAGGCCGTCGAAAGCGCGATTGACGGCAGCGGTGACGCCCTCGCTCGAGATCACTCGAAGAAGGGTTTGGATGCGTGTCATCGGCCTTCCTCGGTCCTGGTTTCACCTGCTCGAGAAACACAAACACTCAAGAGCCAACCCCAAAGCGGCGCCATCCGGAAATCGAGGATCTCCGGACTGGTCAGGCTCCAGATGGCGTAGACAATCCATGAAGCCGCTGCCGCAACCAGAAATGCTCGTACGTCGGGGGAAGGGGGGGGGCTCGATGAGCGGATGGTCCAGACGATCCAGCCGACCAATGCGCCCAGCACCAGGATCAATCCGACGATCCCCAGCTTGAAGAGCAGGAACAGGTACCAGTTGTGGATGTAGTTGACGGAGTCGTAGTGGATCCAGTGTCCCCGGTTGTCGAAGCCGTCGATATCCAGGTGAATGGTGGCGCCCAAACCATGGCCGAATAGACGCTGAACCCACGATGCATTATTGAACTCCTCAACGATCCTCAGACTCTCGTGGAGTCGAAATCCCAGGGTGGCATCTTCAACGGCCCGGCCCGTCGCCGCCGCGCGGACGAGGCCCTGAACTCGTCTTACCAAGGATCGGACCTTGCTGATCAGGTGGACCATCAGGGTGGACTCCAGGGCTGCGCATTCAACCATATCGAGATGCCATTGCCCCATTGTTCCTTTCAAACGGGAGAGGCGCAATCGGGTCTCGGCCCAGTTTCGTGGTGGTGTTCCGAATGCCATTCTTGCTTCTTCGTCTGCCGTCGCCCGAAGGGAAACTGGGATCCTTTTGAGGATCTGCCCCTGTTCGTCAAAGAAGAGCAGGGCAACCACCAGTGCCCCCTGTCCTTCACCGTGACCACGAACCATGATGCGCCACGTCTTGGCCTTGGGGAGAGACACCGGGGCATCAAATTTGATTCGTCCCTCTCGGTCAAAAACTACCTCAATACCATGCTCGACGCAGGTTCCGGCCAGCGGGAAGAGAGCACAGGGACTTCGTTTGAGAGCATCAGGCCGGTCCCGGGAGGCCCAATCATTGACGATCCAGACCCCGCCGATTGTACCCATCGCCAAGGCTGCAATGATCAAAATGACGATCATCGTTTCCCGGCTCCTGAGACCCCGCCAAACGATGGCGAGGCCGACCACGGCCATCGGAGTGAGGATCCACAGGCTTCGGAGGCTGGACCCCAGGATGACCAACAGGATTGAGAACATCGCCAGCCATGCCAGACGGCGCAACCGACGGTCTGGATCATTGAGCGAGACGACAGAAAAACAGAGTCCCAACAAGGCTGGGCCGATCACCGAGACCGAGTTGGGCAGGAACAACCTCGAAGGTTCTCCAAGAATGGCGATCATCACGAAGCCCCAGATCAATTGGACCCAACAACCCAGAGTCAGGGCGGCCAGAAGCCCGACTCGCCATTGTTTTTGCCCGGAGTCACTCCAGGTTGCCAGCCCTCCTGCGGCAGCCAGTGGCAACAACCCCATCGACAGAGCCTGTCCGGCAATCTGGACCGCATCGTGACCACGAATCAGACCGACGCCCAATCCCAGGACTGTTGCGGCTCCAACTGCCATGATGCCGAGAAAAACCGGGCGGGGAGCATGAAGAAATCGGCGCCAACCGACCTTGGTTGCGAGAGCAGGCAGCGTGGCCATGGCAACTGCCGAAATGCCAATGGCCTGAGCGATCAGAGACGCTCGAAAGCCCAGTCCAACGGTCACAAAGGGCATCAAGATGACGGCTCCGACGGCGATGTCCAGTCGAATCCCTTTCATGGCCCTGATTCCGATTGAAGGACGAAGGCGACACCCGGTTTGAACCGGAGGGGCTTGAACGGTTGGTGAACCACGAATGGAGAATAGCCCGGGCCGCGCGTTATTGACAACAGAAGACCATCGTCGATCTCGGATCCCAGTGTCATAATAGGATTGCGCCCGACACATCGTGATCGTTCGGCATGGATTGAAATGAGTGAATTCCTGACACAGCCTCGTTTTCTCTGTGATGCGATGCTGGGGTCTCTGTGCCGCTGGCTGCGATTTTTTGGTTTCGATAGTGAATATGCCGGGGTCGAGGCCGATGATTCCGTGATTGGTTCCAGGGCCGAGGTCGAGGGGAGGTGGCTTCTGACTGCCGATCGGGAGTTGGCCTCAAGGGGTCCCCGAACGCTTCTCGTTCGCTCGATTGATCTCGAGGACCAGCTGGTCGAGGTATTGGGCCGGTTGCGGCTCGATCCTCGTCCCGATCTCGACGACAGTCGGTGCAGCTTCTGCAATGGTGAATTGTCCGAGCAGACGAGGGATCAAGTAGCCGATGACGTTCCGCCCTACGTATTTCGGACGGCTACCCGTTTCAAAAGGTGCGGGCTCTGCCGCCGTGTTTTCTGGCCCGGGACCCACGGTGAGACGATTCTCGCCAGAATGGAAAGGGTTGCCGGTCGGTTAAAGGAGGGTTCGAAGGGCCAAAGAGGTGCGGGTTCGGTATGATCTCCCAATGGTGGATCGACGAGCGGATCAGTTGGCAGAACTCGAAGAGATTCTGGGATATCGTTTCTCAGACCGGGAACTCCTCGAAAGGGCCCTCCGGCATGGGTCCTCTGATCTGGCGCCGATTGAGGGCAGTTATCAGCGGTTGGAATTTCTCGGTGATGCAGTTCTGGGTCATGCGATCGCGCGAATGCTGTTCGAAAGTTTCAGGGATGCCGACGAGGGTGTTCTGACGAAGATGCGGGCTCATCTGGTCCGGTCGACAAGTCTGGCAAGCAAGGCGGCATGGCTGGGCCTGGAGGGTTGGGTTCGCATGAGCAGCAGCGAAGAGAGGCAGCATGGTCGGGAACGCCCGGCGCTGTTGGAAGACGTTTTCGAGGCCATCATCGGCGCGTTGGTGATTGACGGGGGCTGGGAAGCAGCTTCGGCATTCATAGAAGATCAGTTTCGTGACGAACTGGAGGCCATGGATCAACGGACCCTGATCCTTGCAGACGCCAAGTCTGCCCTCAACCAGGCGGCACAGGCCCGGGGTTTCAATATGCCCGAATACTTGGATACCGGCGGAAACGGTCCCGACCACCGCCCAATGTGGGTCAGCCGGGTTTCCTGGAACGGCGAGGAAATTGCCAGAGGTGAAGGCCCGACCAAGAGGGATGCACAGCAACAGGCGGCCCGAAGGGCCTTGGCTCGTCTTGGCCTGTTACCCGAGGTCGGCACATAAGTATTTTGTGCCGAAACAGTTACTTATTGGACTCCTTGGATGCCTCGTCGTCCCCCGCGAAATCGACGAACTGCATCCACTTGACGTCTTTCCAAAGGGTGTGGGGCTCCTCGGACGCGCCGGGGTCGACGACATCGATACCCAGATCCTCGAGGAGGGTTCCGGTTGCGGCCCGATAGCCGACAATCGCCTTGCGATAGTTGAGGCGAGCCCTGAGATTGGACAGCTGGGCGTTGGCCAGATCGTCCTGGATCTGCAGGACCAGGAAGTTGGTTGAGAGGCCGTTGGCGAACTTGGTCTGCTCGGCCTCGACATTGCGTTCGGCCAAGACCTTCGACGCCTCTGCGGCCTCGACCGATGCGGCGCCGTCATAGAGGTAGCGAACGGCCACCCGGACATCGTGGATGATGGTCTGCTGGAGTGCTGCTAGACGGGTCTTGGTCTGCTGATGTTCGAATCGCCGCTGGGCCAGATTCGCCTTGGCGTCGTTATTTCCCAGGGGCACTTTGAGGGCCAGGCCGATGCCCCAGTTGGGGTAGTCCAAGTCGACGATCTGGTCGAGGGAGTCATCGAATCCACCCCTGATCTTGATCGGTTCACCAGTGATCGGGTCATCCATATTGAGGGTCCCGCCGATGCCGCTGAATCCGTAGGATCCTTTGAGATCCAGGCTTGGCAGGATGGCATTGCGGGCCAACTTGACGTTGAGATCCGTCATGTTCAGGGCCAGTTCCTGACGAAGGATCTCGGGCCTCTTTGTCAAGGCGGTCTCGATACTGGAGGCCAGATCGACATCCAGCGGTTCGAAGACGTAGGGTTCGGTTGCATTGATCTTCATGGACCATTCGGCCGGCGTCTGGAAGCCGAGGATTTTTTTGAGTGTATCTTCGCTGTTGGATTGGGCGTTGCGGGCCAGGATCAGGTCCTGATTGCGTGTTGCGACGCTGGCCTCCGACTGGACGAGATCGATCGGCGCCGAGGTTCCGACCCGGATGCGTTCTCGGGTTTCCTCCAGCAGTTTCTGGGCCAGCTCGAGGGACTGTTGCTTAACCTCGACCTGGACCCTGGCCGCCCTGAAGTCCCAATAGGCCTGTTCGACCTCCTGGAGGGTGGCGATTACCTGTGCCTTGAGTGTCTCGGCGGCCTGGTCGCGGCTGGTCTGGGCGACGATGATTCTTGAGCGGGTGACCAGGGTCCCGAAGTTCCTCAGTAGGGGTTGTGTCAATCGTGCCGTCAGGCCGGTATTCCAACTGGGGTTCAGGAAGTAGTACAGGGAGTTTGTGGCCGTTCTCCGTGTGCCCAGATCGAGGCTGACCGAACCGCCGGTCGGCATCAAGCCTGAGATTCCCAGGCTGTACTGGTGGGTGCGGCTCTTGCTGACTGTCGCGCCGTCAAGCTGGGTGGCAGCCGGGGACTCGTTGAAATTTGTATCCGCGCCGACATCGAACGAAGGGTCAAAGATTCCGGAGGCGCCCTGAATGCCGGAGTTGGCGATTGCCAGATCGTAGCGCCCAACCTGGAGGTCCAGGTTGCGGGCCAGGGCGATCTCGTAGGCGCGTTGAAGGTTGAGGTCAAGCACCTCGCCGTCGGCAAACTCAAGGTTTCCTCCCGCCTCGACCGAGGCGTTGAAATCACCGGCCAATGCCGTTGAGGTCAACAAGATCGGTAAAGCGACTGTCAAGAACCCTGTAGCAAGGAATCTGCTCATGTAGCCTCCATGCCCCGGGTGGTCTGGTCGATCCCCCGGCGGCGGTGTGTTCGCCTGAGAATACGTGACTCCAGCGGGAAAGTTCGCACTCGTGTTCTCAAATGATTCGAATCTTTCCTTTGAGAAGATAGACTTGGAAAGCGATATCGGTCTTGGCCATCAATCGTTTGAGATCGGCCATGGGTACCGACCCCAGGGGATGGTCGGTCGCGTCGCCATAGAGGAATGCGACGATTTTGCCCCTGACCTTGATTGGGAGGATCAGGCACGCGGCCGGAGCGGGGTCTCCCAGAGCGAAGACCAGCTCCTGGTTGCGAGGCATCTGAGGGAGGGGACCGAGCCAGAAAGCGGTTCCCTGAAGAAGACCGCTGAAGACCGACGGCTCCGCCTTGGGGATGGCTATCGCGCGGACGGCGGCCGGTTCAATGCCTTCACCTTCGCTCCGCCACCCGATGATGGTGTCGCCTCTGAGGGCGAGGAGCATGCACCTGTCGAAGTGGGGGCGGCAGAATTCCAGAACGGCGTCTGCAATGTCATCCCTGATTTCGGCGCCCTGAAGGGCCTCTGCCGCTCGGGAGAGCCGGGCCTCGGGGCTGAGATCGGGTGGTTCGGGATTCCGATCTTCGACTGAAGAGTCAACAGTGATGTGCGTACTGGATGGGGTTGCTCCGGCTGCCGGGGGTTGAGGTTGGGTTTCCGTTGCATTGTCTTCCGCCCCGAAGGCAAAAGATGGATAGAGAGCCAGGTCCTCCTCGGAAATCTCCAACTCGGTCGGGATTCTCGCTTTGGCTCTCTTGGGTTCCGGTGGGTCTTCCTGCCGAGTGTGCCGTATCGTTTCGGGGCGGGAGGTGGCGGTCGGTTGTCCGGAGCGGTGATGCTCCAGGGGGCGTGTCGCAGACCCGGATTGATCCAGGCGTCGAACCAGCGCCTCCACACGGGCGGAAAGGCCAACACGGTAGTGCTTGGCGAGACCCTGGCGAATCCGGATCTCAAGAGCCGCAAAGGTCCGGATCATGCTTCCGGTCAGAAGACTCAACTCGTCCTCGACAAGGAGATCCCCGGGGTCAACTGTTCCGACGCACAACGTTTTTCCCTCCCGCCGGAAAGGAATGAGACCAAATCGCCGAGCCAAACGCTGTGGAATCAAGGCCGTCAACTCTGGGGGGGCAGCCATCAGTTCCGATGCCGGGACGGTCCGGCTCTTGGTGAATTGTCCCAGTTTGGAGAGAAGGACCTTTTCCGAGGCCATTCCCAGATCGAGAATAACCGTGTCAACGCGGTCTCCCGAAATGGATGCCGCCTCGAGAATCTCGTTTGTCGTTCCGGTGGGGATGACCTGTTCTTCAATGAGAAATTCAACAAATGCTCGGGCTCGCATAAGAGACGAGTTTAACACCGTGGATTTGAGCTAAACGGTCGAGAGGGGGTCAATGTCGATGATCCTCTGGACATTTGTGGCCGGGGTATCGGCCTCGATACGGGCCAGGGCACGCCGCAGAGGCGCCCTGTCGGCGGCGGTCAGGAGGATCTGCCAACGCCAACGGTCCCGGAGCCTCTCCATCGGAGACGGTGCCGGTCCCCGAACCCTGACTCCGTCGGGCGCCGGACGGAGATGACGTCCGGCAGTTTCGGCCTCTCGACGAACTGCGTCGATCGACGAAGACTCGAATCTAATCAGTGCCATGCGGGTCACCGGTGGATAGCCGAAGGCTCTCCGGAATCGTAGCTCTTCTGCGGTGAATGCCGTTACGTCGTGGTTGGCGGCGTGGAGGACCGCGGGGTGGTCCGGGTGGTAGGTCTGGATGATGACCCGGCCGGGCTCAGCGCCGCGGCCTGAGCGGCCGGCCACCTGGGTCAAGAGCTGAAAGGTCCGTTCCCCCGCCCTGAAGTCCGGCAGTCCCAGCAGGGCATCGGCGGAAATGACGCCGGTCAGGGTGACGTTGGGGAAGTGGTGTCCCTTGGCCACCATCTGGGTTCCAACAAGGATTTGAATACGGCCGTCGGCGAATGCGCCCAGGGTGTCTTCCAGGCCCGACCGGCGTCGAACCGTATCCCGGTCCAGGATGGCCGAGGTGATGCCGGGGAAATAGCGGTCGAGGTGGTGGGCGACCTTCTCTGTGCCGGCGCCGACGGCATCCAGCAGACCTCCTCCGCATGAAGGACACTTCGTTGGAACGGTGGCCCGGTGTCCGCAATAGTGGCATTCCAGATCACCACGCCTCCGGTGAACCACCAGCGAAATTGAGCAGTCAGGGCATTCCAGGCTGTTGCCGCAGTCCCGGCAGAGCAGAACCGGGGCCCAACCGCGCCGCTGCATCAGGAGGATGATCTGGCGATCGGCCTGGAGGGTCTCGGTGATGGCCGCACGAAGGGGTTCTGAAAAGAGGGTTCGACCCTGCTCGCCTGGTTCGGGTTTCTCCCGACGAAGGTCGACCAGTTGGACTTCCGGGAGAACGCCACCGCCGACTCGGCGTGTCAACTGAAGGCGGTGTGCCAGCCCTCGATGCTCAAGGAATGCTGCCTCGGTCGAAGGGGTTGCCGAACACAAGAGCACGGGAATGCCCAGGTCACGGCCCAGAACCAGTGCCAGATCACGAGCGCTGTACCGTGGGCTTTCCTGCTGTTTGTAGGCGGCGTCGTGTTCCTCATCGACAACGATCAGGCCTGGCTTCTCCAGGGGTGCGAAGAGGGCTGAACGGGGTCCGACGACAATGCGGGCCCCTCCGGAGCGGACTGTGCACCACTCTCGCCAGCGTTCGCTTTCGGTCTGGGCGGAGTGGAGGACCGCAACGGCCGAACCGAACCTGCGTTCAACGGCGCCGACCGTTGCCGGCGTCAAGCCGATCTCGGGCACCAGGACGATACCCTGCCGCCCGAGGGCGAGCGTGGCCTCGAGGCATCGGAGATAGACCTCGGTCTTGCCTGAGCCGGTGACGCCTTCGAGGAGGATCGGTTCGTATTCTTCCTTGTCCAGGCCCGTCTGAACTGCATCGACGGCGGCCTGCTGCTCGGAATTCAATTCGTGCCGGATGTCCTTCCCGCCCAGGGACCAGCGGGCCTTTTTTGCGGCCGCCTGTCGAAAACGCCGAATCAACCCCTTGGTTTCCAGGGCATTGAGGACGGAGGGTGTGCACCCGATGGCCGCACAGATTTCGGAATCCAGGGCAGGGCCCTCGTGGGCCTCCAGCCACTCGAGAATCTGCCGTTGGCGGGGGCCCCGGCCGCACCGTTCAAGGAGCCGGTCGATGGGCTCGGGGAAGAGGGCGACGGCGCCAACATCCGAGCTGGGAGGCCGGTCCCGGCGACTTCGTTTCAGTTGTACCAGACCTGCGTGTTCCAGGGCATCCAGGGGCGTTCTGGAGGCGGCGCCTGTCCGGGCCAGGAGACCCGCGACCGGCAACGAGCCGTGTTCCAGCAGGGTTGACAGGATGGCTTGTTGTTTGTCGGGAAGCACGTCGAGATCTGCGGCGGCGCCCCGAGGCGTCGGCGTGGCCCGTTCTGCGTCGGCTCGGAGAAGACCTGCGGGCAGCATCGCCGCAAGGGTCGTCCCCAGAGGGCAGCGGTAATAGGAGGAGACGAACCGTGCCAGGGCGAGGATGTGGTCCGGAAGCAGGGGCCGCTCATCCAGTACTTCGAGGATCTCCCGGATGGACGTACTCTCGATCCCCGACGTTTGGGAGACGTCGACGACGACGCCGGTCGTCTGGCGTCGCCTGAGGGGGACCCGGACCCTGATGCCGACCTCAACTGCATCGACAAAACTCTCCGGGATCCGATAGACCAATGGCGCCGGAGCACTTCGGGGAATTGCGACGTGAGCAAACATCCGGGGCTATGGTACCGCGGACGGTTTCCCTTCGGCGCAATAGAAATCGAGTCAAGTGCTACTCTTGATCCATGGTTCCAGTCTCATTCGGCAGGAGACTCCATGGCGAGATCGAGGGTCCGGCAGGGTCCGTCCGGGACGAGGTTCTGGCAATCGTCAGAGCGATTCCCGAGGGCAAGGTCGTCAACTACGGCTGGATTTCCCGCATGATGAACAGTCGGATTTCTCCGCTGGCAGTTGGGTGGATGTTGCACCGGTGCCCGGATACGGTGCCGTGGCATCGCGTGGTCAATGCATCGGGGCGATGTTCGACCGATCGGACCGGTGACATTCCTCAGGGACTTCAGCGGGTCATGCTGGAAGGAGAGGGTGTGGTTTTTCGAGAGGACCAGTCGCTGGACCTTGCGGTCTATTTGTGGGATCCGGACGATGAGTGACCCTGTTGTCGGCATGTCGTCAGGCGCACGGTGGGGCCGATGGGTCGGTCCCCTCATCTTTCTGTTGATCTGGCGAGTACCGACCGGTGGCCTCCAGGGGGATGCGAAGCTGGTCGCAGGAGTCGCCGTGTGGATGGCGATCTGGTGGATCACGGAGGCGGCGCCGTTGGCCGCAACGTCGTTGATCCCGATCGTCATGTTCCCCCTGCTTGGTGTTCAAAGCGTTCGGGATGTGACGCCCAACTATGCCAATCACATGGTCTTTCTCTTCTTTGGCGGATTTGTGTTGGCGCTGGCGGTCGAGGCGTCGGGTCTGCATCAGCGTCTTGCCTTGACGGTTCTGGACCGCGTGGGGTCATCACCGAGGCGGCTGGTGTGGGGGTTCCTGCTGGTGACTGCGGGCTTATCGATGTGGCTCTCAAACACTGCGACGACCTTGATGCTGCTGCCGATTGCCGGGGGCGTTGTTGCGAGGATGGAGGATCACCGAGCAAAGTCCCGTATATTTCTGGCCCTGGCCTACGGTGCGTCGGTCGGGGGGATGGCGACCCTGGTGGGTACGCCTCCCAATCTTGTTCTGGCCGGGATGGCGCCGGAGTTGTTACCGGACCTTCCGCAGTTGACATTCGGTGGATGGATGCTGTTCGGCCTTCCTTTGGTCATGATTCTGGTTCCGATCCTTGGACTTCGATTGGGGCGCGGGCTTCCTGGAGGTCGCAGCGTCGGCGAGACCATTTCGCAGGAGCGATCCGCCCTGGGCCCGATGTCGTCCCACGAGAAACGTGCCGCCGTGCTCTTCTTGCTGACGGCTGTGGCGTGGATGACCAGGGCGGGCTTCGATTTTGGCGCCTTTCACATCCGGGGATGGAGTGATCTTTTTCCCAGTGGCGCCCTGATTACCGACGCGGTCGTTGCCGTCGCGGCAGCTGTGCTGGCGACGCTGTTGCCGGCTGGAGGGAGACACGGTCGCCGGATGATCAGCTGGGTGGAGATTCACGACGGAGTTCCATGGGGGATATTGCTGCTCTTCGGTGGGGGTTTTGCCCTGGCCGATGCCGTCAGAACCTCTGGACTGGACTCATGGCTGGCAGGTCTGCTGGGTGGATTGGCCGGGTTGCCCCTGCCGGTCGTCCTCTTGAGCCTGTGCCTGGTTGCAACATTCGTTACTGAGTTGACCTCGAACACCGCGACGGCAACCCTGTTGATGCCAGTGATGGCCGCTCTCTCCGGTGTGCTCGATGTGCCGCCCTACCTCTTGATGGTTGCCGCGACCCTGAGCTGTTCGTGTGCCTTCATGTTGCCGGTCGCCACGCCGCCCAACGCGATCGTCATCGGGGCAGGCCATGTGACGCCCAGGGAGATGGCCCGAGAGGGCCTTTGGCTCAACCTCGTCGTGGCGGTCGTTCTGACCGTGATGGTTCTGACCTGGGGGAGGGTGGTCTTGCCGGTGTGACGACGGTTTACGCTTCTTGCCTCCACCACGACTAACTCTGTGCCAAAGCATCCGGATGCCTTTAATTGACTGAGGGGTTCAACTCGGATCTGGTGACAATGAATCACTTCAGACTTGGGATTGAGGTACGATTGGGGGGATTCAGGAGGGAACATGGTGTTCAACCGGGTTTGCAATACCGTTTTCGTTGCGGTTCTTGTCGATGTTGCCCTGTTGTTGGCGGGATGGCTCCCCGCAGAACCGATCGACGTGGTTTCGGCTGATCAGGCCGCTCGATCCGCACTCACCATCCTGTTGGGGAACGAAGCCAAAGAATCGGTAACTCTCGAGACGTCGATCCTCTCTGCGGATGGGGATACCCTGGCCTGGGTCTTCTGCGTTGATCCCAAGGGTTTTCTTGTACTGTCCGGAAACACCGATCTGCCGCCGATCATTGCCTATTCCTTTCTCGATGAACTGCCCTCCTCCGGGCGATTGATGCATGAGTTTCTTGGATTTTTGCATGCCGATCTCGGCTTTCGCAGGAGGAAGGTTGGAGATCTGGCCTTGAGTGCTCTTCAGGCCAGACGCCGGCAGTGGTCCGAGCTGTTGAGTCTTGAATCGATCGACGCTCCACTGCGTGCCATGACTCGGTGGCCGGTGGCCGGGACTACATCGACGGGTGGCTGGCTGGAGACCAACTGGCATCAGAACGCCCCGTACAACGACGACTGTCCCATGGATCTGATCAACGCCGCAAGAAGTGTCGCCGGGTGTCCGGCAGTGGCGATGGCCATGATCATGAATTATCACCGTACGACGAATCATACGGTCTTTGACGACGGTGACGACTACCATCATAATTATGCTGGCCGAAACTATTGGATTGACGATGATTTCGCGACTGTGGGTTTTCCTTCGTTTGCGGAACTCTCCAGTTCTCTTGATGCCCTCGAGATGGCCTATCCACTCCCGGGTCAGCCGGACGATGCCGGGCGTGCAGCCCTGGTGTTTGGCTGCGGAGTCGCTGCTCATCAGGTCTATACATCAACCGTATCCGGCACATTCGGGGTTGCGCAGGCTGAACAGGCGTATCGGAAGTTCGCGGTCGATGATGCCGAGTTGTTGTTCGACACCAATCCCGACATGTACACGAGGTTGTCCGAGAATATGAAACACGGGCTTCCGGCTCATCTGGCGGTTGTCAACGAGGACGAGACATCGGGCCACAACGTCGTCGTCGATGGCTATACCTCGACCGACTACTATCATCTCAATTTCGGATGGGGAGGGTCTGCCAACGGATGGTACCTCCTACCCGACGAAATTCCCTACGGTCTCACGGTGGTCGAAGGTGTGATCATCGACATCAACCCGTCCGGCTTGGTCTTCAAGGAGGGGTTCGAAGGGGGAAATCTGGACTGTTGGTCCGGGTCCGAGGGCTGATGATGTTCCGACCGTGGCGGAACTTGGACTCCCCAACCGGGGAATGGTCTTTAGCCTGGTCGTGTTGCCATTGGCTTATGGGTTGAGTTTTCCATGAGGCCTGCGGCCTGTTTCTTTGAGGTCCAAGCCGAACCGAGAGGTGATTTCTGTCGTAGTCTCTGTTGAAGGGGGTCTTTCCATGCGAATAAGGTGGTTTTTTGTTTCTGTGGCTCTGGTTCTTCTGACGGTTGCCGGGTGTGGTGTCAACAAGTCCTTCCGGATCGACGACGGGACAACACGGTCGAATGGGATCATGACCGTCAACGGCAGCATCCGAATCGGTTCGGACTGTTCTATAGGCGGTGACTGCACGACCGTCAACGGCCGGATCAGTATTGGTGACCGGACCAAGGTCGAGAGTCTTCAAACGGTCAACGGTCGGATCGAAATTGGGGAAGGTTGTGAAATTGCTGGTGATGTCGATACGGTCAATGGGAGGATCAGCTGTGGCCCCGGCTCTCGCATCAGCGGTGATGCCGGTGCAGTCAACGGGAGCATCAGCCTTGTCGGCGCTCGGGTCGAGCACGACGTTACGACTTCCAACGGTGATGTTGATCTTGTGAAGGGGGCATTCGTCGGCGGCGATGTTTTGATCAGTGGTGGATCTTCGTCGGACTAGACGATCGAGGTTCGGATAGCAGATGATTCGATTGTCGCAGGTGACGTCAGGATCAAGGGGCATCGAAAGGCCAGGGTCATTCTCTCAAACGGCGGCGAGGTTCAGGGAGCGATCCATGGCGCCGAGATCGTCCGGGAGGAAGGGAGCGCAGAGACGGATGAGGTGCCGGTGATCGAAGAGGGGGAGGACGGAGACGAAGAAGAGGGTTAGCATGGGGCCTGGAGGGTCCATGCGTCGTTTTCTTCTTTTCATTGTCTGTTTCTCGTTCTTTCTCCCCGGTGTTGTTGGGGCTGTTTCCGACGGGGATGGTGATCTCGCCGAGTTCATCAGGGGTCACTACACCAAATATGAATACCGAATCCCGATGCGGGACGGAGTCGAGCTCTTTACGGTGGCCTACGTTCCAAATGAAGCGTCGGAGACGAACACCTTCCCGATCCTGCTGGCTCGGTCTCCCTACAGCGTTGGTCCCTATGGCGTTGACCGTTATCCTGAGTCGTTCTACCTGCCCGAGGCCATGGTTCATGAGGGTTTCATCTTCGTTGAGCAGGATGTCCGAGGCAGATTCCTGTCCGGAGGCGAGTTCGTCAACATGCGCCCCCACAACGAGAACAAACAGGGAGCGGAGGACATCGACGAGAGCACCGACGCGTGGGATACGGTCGAGTGGCTGGTGACGCATCTCGAGTACAACAACGGCAGGGTCGGGATTTGGGGCAACTCCTACCTGGGTTTCTATACATCAGCAGGAATCATCAATACCCACCCGGCAATCAAGGCGGCGATGCCCTCGGCGCCGATTGCCGACTGGTACTTCGACGACATGCACCACCACGGCGCATTCAGTCTCAATCTGACCTTCAACTTCTTTGCATCTTTTGGGGTTGTTCGGAAAGGACTGACGACCGAGTGGCCCGAGCATTTTGACCACGAGACGCCGGACGGCTATCAGTTCTTTCTGGACCTTGGTCCGTTGGTCAACGCCAACGAGAGGTATTTCCATCACGAGATTCCCTTCTGGGAGGCGATCGTGGCCCACCCCGATCGTGACTCCTTCTGGCAGAAGATGGACATCCTGCCCCATCTCAGGAATATCAGCTGTGCGGTTCTGACGATAGGCGGTCTCTTTGACGCCGAGGACCTCTACGGACCGTGGCACACCTACGAGAGCATCGAGGAGAAGAACCCCGGCATCGACAACACAATTGTTGTGGGTCCCTGGTCGCATGGTGCGTGGCTTCGAGATGAAGGCCGTTCCCTGGGTGGGGCCGATTTTGGGTTTGCCACAGGAGAGGATTTCCGCGAGCGGATTCTCGTGCCCTTCTTTCGGCACTACCTCAAGGACATGGATACACCGAAACCTCCCGAGGCGATGATCTTCGAGACCGGGGCCAACCGTTGGCGGACCTTCGACCAATGGCCACCGACTTCTGTTGAAAAAAGAACCCTCTTTCTGGGTTCCGCCGGAAACCTGGGGTGGACTCTTCCCTCGGGAGAGGACGAAACACCGGTGGAGTTCATCAGCGACCCGGCCAAGCCCGTTCCCTATACGACGACGATCACAACCGGATGGTACAAGGGCTACATGACGGAGGACCAGCGTCAGGTGGCACGGCGTCCGGATGTCGTGGTCTTCAGGTCCGAGCCCCTCAAAGATGATGTGACGATTGCTGGACCTTTCGAGGCGGAACTGTGGGTGTCGACGACGGGGACCGATGCCGACTGGGTCGTCAAGCTCGTCGACGAGTTCCCGGGCAGGCTTGCGGGATACGACCCAGATTCCGACGATGAGGATCTTGGAGGAACCCAGCGTCTCGTTCGCTCGGAGATCTTTCGGGGTCGATATCGCAACGGGTACGAGAGTCCTGAGCCCTTCGTCCCCGGAGAACCAACCCGGGTCGTCGTACCCCTTCAGTCGGTTCTCCATACCTTCAAGAAGGGTCACCGAATCATGATCCAGATCCAGAGTTCGTTCTTCCCCTTCTTCGATCGCAATCCCCAGACCTTCGTGCCCAATATTTTCGAAGCCTCGGCCAAAGACTTCGTCAAGGCGACCCATCGGATCTTCGTATCGGCCGATCATCCTTCGGCGATTCACGTCGGGGTGCTGCCGGGTTCTGCGGGGGTGCGGCGGTCCTCAGGCAACAAATGAGATCTACCGGCGCGATTGAGGTTGTCCTCCTTGTGCTTGTTGGTACTGATCTTTGCTGAGAAAAGCCGTGTATGAGTGGTACCCTCGCGGAGCGGAAAGATGAGCGGGAATCGGACAGAGTGAGGTTTTGCGATGCTGATGAAATACAGGCGAAGAGTGAAGGTCATGGTGGCGGGATTCGGAATGGGCCTCGCCCTGGTGATGTCGGGGTGCGATGGCCTCGGGGGACGCCCTTTGGGTCTTCCGGTCGAAGGTGCCCGTGGCATCCTCGATGTTGGTGATGCGTCCGGTCCGGAGGGAGACCAGATTGTCGATCTCGCAGGGGCAGCCACGACAGGTTCAAATCTCGCCGTATTGACCCTGGACTCTCCACTTGATCATTCGGTCTTTCCTCCGGAAATCGTGGCTCCGGACTTTCGGTTTCACGAACCGGTCAAGGATGTCGAACGGTGGCTGATCGATGTTGACCTCACGCCGAACAGGGGTCGGTTGTACGTTCTGACAGACGCCGATCCCAATCGTCGGGTGTCGATCATTGATGAGCGGTGTGTGACGGAGTCCAATGTCTACAAGCCGACCGCCAGGGAACGGTCGGTCAAGATTTGGACGCCGGACGAGACGACCTGGCAGGCAATCAAGGAGGCGTCGCAGGAACGAGATATTACGCTGACTTTTTTCGGCATGTCGAAAAACCTGCGGCGTGTCGTCAGTCGTGGGCGTGTCTCGATTCGGACGTCGGCCGACGTCGTGGGCGCCTCCCTGTTTTACAGGGATGTACCCCTGATGCCGTCGGAAAACGTTGACGGGGTCGTCAAGCCGTTGGCGAAGGGGGCCCTTCCCTTGATTGCGTGGCGACTGAGAGATATCTCCCAGCCGGAATCGAAGATTGTGATGGAGGGGATGCCGACGTGTGCCAACTGCCACTCCTTCTCCGCGGACGGATCCACGATCGGTATGGATATGGACGGTCCAACGGGAGACAAGGGCGCCTACGCCATCACCGACGTCAATCCGGAGACGGTGATCGAGGATGATGACGTCTTTTCCTGGAATGATTTCAATCCTGAGAAGGTGACTTTTGGACTGTTTTCCAGGGTGTCCCCGGATGGCCGGTACGTTGTGTCGTCGGTTGACGAAGAGGTTTTTGTCGCCAACTACGTCGATTATCGTTTCCTTCAGACCTTCTATCCGACTCGGGGCTTACTCGCCATCTACGATCGAGTGACCCAGGAGATCAAGCCCCTGCCTGGCGCCGACAATCCGGCGTACGTTCATTGCAATGCCGTGTGGAGTCCGGACGGCTCGACCTTGGCTTTCTTGAGGGCGCCTGCAAGGCCGGCACGACCGCAGGGCATGATCCAGCCGACCTATGCCAATGATCCCAACGAGCCCCGGATGCAGTACGACATCTATACGATACCCTTCAACGAGGGGCGAGGCGGGGAACCGAAGCCGCTTGAAGGGGCATCGGGAAATGGGAAGAGCAACTCGTTCCCGAAGTACTCGCCCGACGGCCGATGGCTGGTCTACGTCCAGGCGAACAACGGTCTGTTGATGAGACCGGATGGCGAACTCTTCATCGTGCCTTCTCAGGGCGGCGTGGCCCGCAAGATGAAATGCAATACCAGTCGGATGAATTCGTGGCACAGCTGGTCCCCGAATTCGCGGTGGCTGGTCTTTTCCTCGAAAGCCTATAGCCCGTACACCCAGATGCTCTTGACCCATATCGACGAGGAGGGCAACTCGTCGCCGGCGATTGTTGTGCCTCGATCCACGGCGGACAATCGGGCGGTCAATCTGCCGGAATTTGCCAACCTCCGTCCGGAGAACCTCGAGAAGATACTGACGCCGGCGGTCGATTATCGACGGTTGTTGGATCACGCCGCATCGCTTAAGGACGAGGGTGACCTTCAGGCATCAGAAGAGGCGTTGCGTCAGTCATTGGAGTTGCGTCCGGAATTTGCCGAGACCCGGAGGGTATATGCCGGTGTCCTGGCGGAGGAGGGCAAGGTCGATGAAGCGATTGGAGCCTACCGGGAATTGATTGAGGTCGAGGGAGAGACGGCCAAGAGTCTGAGTAACCTCGGTTTCCTTCTGAACCAGAAGGGGAAGACGGCCGAGTCGGTGACCGCCTATCGGAGGTCGTTGGAATTGGAAAATCAGAACCCGTCGGCTCATCTCAATCTGGGTGCGATGCTGGCCAGAATGGGACAGAACGAGGAAGCCATCAGCCACCTTGAGGCGGCTTTGGAGTCTGATCCGGAGAATGCCTCGGCCCATCGAATCCTTGGATTGGTGCTGGACCGGAGCGGTCACGCGGGGTTGGCCATTCCGCATCTTGAGAAGGCGGTCCGGGCTGATCCGACTCAACTGACCGTCAGAAGGAAGCTGGCGTTGTCCTATGTTCGTCTTGGACGTGACGAAGAGGCGATACCTCACCTGAGATGGCTGGCGCAAAGACGTCCCAGGGACGTCAGCGTCAGGAACAGTCTTGGTTTTGCTCTGGATCGGTCCGGTCGTCATGAAGAGGCCATCGAGCAGTTCTCGGAGGTTGTTGCCCTCGATCCCTGGAAAGACTCAGCCTGGGTCAATTGGGGTGTGGCCTTGGCGGGGCTGGGGCGCCATGCCGAGGCTGAAGAAAAGTTTCGAAAGGCGTTGGCAATCAATCCAGAAAACACCTCGGCTGTCAACAATCTCGAAAAGATTGGGCGAGAACGATAATAGGTGGAAGGCCGATTTTCCGAGGAAACGTTTGGTCGGATCGAGTCTGGGGATGGCTTCTCCCAGGAGGTGTCCCTCTACCGGAGCCCTGCCTCGTGTGACATTTTCTGATTTCCATTCAAGAAGAGGTGCGCCGGTGTGGCTGCCGCCGACGCGGGTTGGTCGCATGGTTGGTGTGATTGTTGGGTGGGTCAGGGAGGTTATCAGGGAACTGTGATATCTGAATTTCGGATATCTATGACCCTGTGGTACGGTAATTATTAGCTTGAAAAGTCTGATATGGATCGAGGTTGGGGAGAGCGGTCGCCGGTTGGTGGTCACGGTGGGGCTGAGTCTGTTTCACGGCCCGGTCTGTGGCGCTGAACCGAGAGTCGGTTTCCTCGATTGTTTTCACCTGTTTTCGGCAGAGTTTTTGCCTTGAACGGGATCAACTGGAGGGAAGAGTCCGGGGTACAAGCCCATGAAAGTGGGTGGCGTCCCGGGTTCCCAAATGGAAGGGGGAGATCGATGCGAGCATCCAATTTCATATTATTTTTCCTAATGGTGGCAGTGGTGATGCCGGCCTTTGCCGACAATCCACCGGTGCAGACCACCCGCGATGACCGGGGCGTCTTTTTCATTGAAGGCGGCTCGTTGTATGACGTCTATGAGGCCATGGGCTATGCGGTGGCGACGGATCGCCTGTGGCAGATGGACCTCTTCCGTCGCAACGCCCGGGGTACCCTGTCGGAGCTTTTCGGCGCCGAGTTTCTGGGGTCGGATTTTCTCAGCGGTGACATTTTCATCCGCAATTTCATGTACTCCGAGGAGGA
>CAYSHZ010000006.1:0-19979 GCA_964430905.1 uncultured Thermoanaerobaculia bacterium
AAGTTTCTTTCTGTTGGGTCGAGACGACCGTGGCTCGTGGGAAGCTTCTCACCAGATCCTGGAAGCTCTCCTTGTCGATGGCCTTATCGAAGGCCGTACGGGCATCGATGACGCCCTCCTCGAAGAGCTTTCGAATCGATCCGTCCATATCCATCATCCCCTTCTTGACTCCGGTCTGAATGGCTGACGTGATCTGGGACGTCTTCCCCGTCCGAATCATGTTGCCGATGGCTACCGAACTAAAGAGAATCTCCAACGCCGCAACCCGACCACCTTCAATCTTGGCCATCAGTTGTTGAGCGACAACAGCCCGCAGGCTCTCGGCCAATGAGTTCCTGATTCCCTCTTGTTCCTCGGCCGGAAAGACGTTGATAATTCGATCAATGGTCTTGACCGCATTGTTGGTATGGAGCGTCCCGAAAACGATGGTCCCCTTCTCCGCCGCCGTCAGCGCCATCGAAATGGTCTCCAAATCCCTCATTTCTCCAACGAGAACCAGATCGGGATCCTCTCGTCCGGCCGCCTTCAGCGCCTCGGAGAATGACACCGCGTGGAGGCCAACCTCGCGCTGATGGACGATCGACTGTTTGTGTTCGTGGACGAACTCTACCGGGTCCTCAATGGTGATGACATGGTATTTTCGAGTCCTGTTGATCAGGTCGACGATGGCCGCGAGAGTCGTCGATTTCCCCGAACCAGTTGGGCCCGTGACCAGGACCAACCCGCCTTGAATCTCGGCAAGTCTCCGAATCTGAGGTGGTAGGCCCAGCTGTTCGATCGACATGATCCTTGAGGGGATCACTCGGAGAACTGCGCCGGAGCCTCTCTGTTGACGGAAAATATTGACCCTGAAACGGGCGACACCCTCCAGTTCATAGGCAAAATCCGCATCACCGCAGGAAAGAAACTCCTCCCAGCGAGCCGGCGGGGTAATCGGCTCGACCATCTCCCTCCAGTCTTTCTCGATGACAGTCCGATAGCGGATCTGCTCCATGATGCCGGCCACACGCAGCATCGGAGGCCGTCCTACCGTCAGATGAAAATCAGAGGCCCCCCTGTCATTCATCAGGCGAAGAAAGCGGTCAATTCTGGCCGTGGTCGCCATCAGACAAAACTCCGGCTCTGGAGAAACTCCTCGGAGACCAACGGCTCAAAGTCCTCCTTGGCGGAGGCGGAAAGGTATGCAGTTTCCGGAGTAATCATCTGGCGATTCAACAAATCCCTGAGCGCCTCGTCATGGGTCTGCATCCCCTCTGAGCGCCCAATCTGCATCGCAGACGGTATCTGGACTGTCTTCTCTTCCCGAATCAAGGAGGCGACCGACATCGTTCCCTTGAGTAACTCAAAACTGGCCACCAAACGACCCCTTTCTCGCGAGGGAAGCAATCGTTGCGCGATAATGAAACGCAAGCTGTCCGCCAGAGACGAGCGAATCTGTGGTTGCTGGTCTGCGGGGAAACTCGAAATCAGGCGATCGACGGCCTTGTGTGCCGTCGTTGAGTTCAGGGTTCCCAACACGATGTGGCCGGTTTCCGCAGCGGTCAGAGCCAGCGCGACCGATTCGTTGTCCCGAAGATCACCAATCACAATGACGTCGGGGTCCTCACGAAGCGCGGCCCGCAAAGCCCGCGCATAGCTCTCGGTATGGGCACCAATTTCCCGCTGGTTGATCAGGCAATTCTTGAAGGGATGGACGAACTCAACGGGTTCCTCCATTGTGATGATATGGTCCCTCCGAGTCTCGTTGAACAGGTTGACCAGGGCCGCCATCGTCGTTGATTTCCCGCTGCCCGAGGGGCCACAGATCAAGACGAGCCCCTGATGGTAGGTGGCAATTTCCGCCAGGTGAGGAGGCAATCCAATTTCCCCGATTGTCGGAGGCTGCTCGGGGATCACCCGGAAGACAGCGTTGTAGCCACGCTGGTCCAGGAACACATTGGCACGATACCGACCTGCCCGCGGGATGTAGTAACAGAAGTCCAACTGCTGATCGACCTGGAGCCGTGCCCATTGATCAGGACTGAGAATCTCCTGCAATATCTTCTCTGTCTGTTCTGCGGTAAAGGACCCTCCCTTGATCCGGACCAGATCGGACGCAATGCGAATCATGGGCGGCAACCCCACCGACAGATGAAAATCGGAGGCCTTCTGGTTCCTCGTTCCCACCAGAAGATGATGAAGCAGAGGTTCCTTCTCTCCCACACTGGCCTTGAGGACGGAGTTCCTGATCTCGTCTGCACCTTCAAGGCGCCCTTGCCGCTGTCTGACCAGGTCCTCGGCGATCTCCAAAGCCCTCGTGCGAACACCCCGATCCGGGTCGGTACGAGCTACTTGCTGCAAAGCCTCCAAAACCTTCGGATGCTGAAAGTGACGGAGAGCCAGCAACACCTCAATCCGAATTTCAGGTTGGGCATTCTTGAGAAGCTGGGCCAGCGCCGGCAAAGCCCGGGCATCCCCGATGTGTCCCAGGGCCTCCACCGCAGCCCAGCAAACTTCCGGATCCTTGAGACTTTCCAGAAGAGCTGGGACCGCGCCTGGGTCACCGAACCGTCCAAGAATCTCAGCGGTATTGATCCTGATCCACCAGTCATCGTCCTTGAGCAGGGGGAGCAAGGCCGGAGTCACCCGAGGATCCCCAAAGGACCCGACGACCGTCAGGGCTGAAGCCCGGACATCCGCATCGGCGTCTCGCAACAGGCTCATCGCCGGATCCAGGAGATCCTCACCAAACGCCTTCATCGACTCAAGCGCACGATCCCGGGCCCAACCGGCCAGAGTCTTGGAAAAACTGAGGTAACTCCGAATCAGCGCCGGGCGATCCTCCATGCTCAAGATGATCTTGATCACCGAGGCACGCGTTGCGTCATCTCCCGAAGCCATCAACGGTAGAATCCGTTCTGCGAATTCCGGCCCCCGTCCCGCGGCAACCCGGGCAACCGCATCGGTCAGCTTCTGCCGGAACGAATAGGACACTGTCGGCAGCGCCTCCACAAGGAGATCGACGGAAGCCTCCGCGTCCGCATCCGCCAAGACGAGGATCGCCCGGTCGCGAATCTGTTCGTCCGGAGAAACCGCCAACTTTCGCCAGCGGGCCAGAGTCTGCGCCTTGACCGGGAAGCCAGCCAAACGTTCCAGACACGCAAGCCGTTCCTCAACACTCCCTTCCTCCGCAAGCTTCCAGAACAAGGGTTCCTGGAAAGCCGTTTGGGGGACGGAGAACACCAGTGTTCTCGCGGTTGACCGGGTATCGGCATCGGCAGAACCGACTCTCTCGATCAGACTCTTCATCAGGCCCGGGATTTCCAGACTGAAAAGAATACCTGCCGCAGCCTTCTGGGCCACCTCGGGTTGACTCCCTCCATATTCCAAGAAATCGTCAAGAATCTCGGCCGAAGCACGTCGTTTGATGATCTCCGCCCCAGCGGCACGGATGGCCCTGTCCGGCCTGAAAATCATCCAGAGGACGTCGGATGCATTGAGCTTGTCAACACCTGCAACCAACGCCTCGAGGATTTCCGTGCGCTCGGCAGAGGACGAGAAATCACCCCTGGCAAGGCGTTTGAGACCTTCTTGAAGATCTGACTGAAAAAATGACAGCGCGCTCAACAGTCGCCCCCCTGACACCGGCGTTCCTGGAATTGCAACCGCGACCTCATCTCCGAGAGCCGAACATTCCGTCGATGCCAACCATTACCCTTGAGTATAGCTGGTTCCCATCCGGTACGTCCGGGTGGGGACTGCGTAGTTCGGGTACGAGAACCTCGGATACAATGATGGTTTGAACGACAACGATCCTGAGATTCGTAACGGAACAGATCTTGCTTGATGCTACTGGGGAGGTGGCAGTCGTGGACTGGAGGGGAAAGATCACCTGTTTGAGGTGGAGATTGGGGAGAATTCCCCATCTGCTTGTCCTCTCAATCGTGATGGCACCTGGCCTGGCCACGGCAGCGGCACCGGTGATCGACAGTTTTGAGGCCAACCCCATAGCGGTCCTCCCGGGCAATTCAATCTCTCTGGTCGTTGAAGCCCATGATCCCGATTGCTCCGACAGCTGTGATTCCGGGTGCGGACAGTACCTCCGGGCAGACCTGACCCAATGGGATTCGTCTCTGGGAACCTTCGAAGATATTGACAATGGGACCAGTCTTTCGCCATACAGTGCTTCGGCCGTTTGGAGGGCACCTTCCGAGGAGGGTTCGGTCACCATCACCGTCACGCTGTTCGACAGCGCAACGATGATGTGCGGAGGCCGTCAGACGGTCAGCGGCACTGTCATCGTAGAAGTCAGTGAGACCGCCGGGCAGGAACCGATCATCACCTCCCTGGTCATCGACCGAAATCCCGTTCTCGTCGGCGGATCGGCCATCTTGTCGGCCACGGCGGAGGATCCCCAGGGGGATCCCATCTCCTTCACCTGGTCGGCAGTACTTGGGACGATAACGGCCGCTTCCCCGGGAACGGCCCTCTACACAGCACCGACCGGTCCCGGAAACGATACGATCACCTGCACGGTCAGCGATCCGGGGGGGGCAAGCTCGTCACGGGCGTTGGCCGTCACCGTCACTACGGCCCAGGCCGAGTCGGTCCTCGAAGAGGGGCTGGTCACTCCCCACGACGTCACGGTCAATCGATGGGGGGATCTGGTCGTCGCCGACCGGGCTGCCGGGGGGCTGATCTTCATCAACCCCGCAACGGGAGAGAAACTCAAGACCGTTGCGGTACCTCGAGTCTCGTCCGTAGGCGCAGACTGGCTCGGTCGGCTGATCGTCGGGACCCGGACCGAACTGCTGATCCTCTCCGCAGAGGGAATAATCCACGGCATCCTGGACCCGGGCCCTCCCCTGGGCGCCGTGACCGACGTTACGGTCGATGACGCCGGTCGGAGGATCTGGGTCCTCTACGGATCTGCGGGCCGCGTCGTCGCTTTCGATGAAGGCGGATCGGTGGTCGGCGCCTTTGGACGCCGAGGAGAGACCATCGGAGACTTCAGGGAACCGGCAGCCCTGGCTTGGTCTCCCGCAGGCGAACTGCTGGTGGCGGATGCATCGTTGGGCCAGGCTCTCGCCTTCGATTCCAATGGCCAGTTCATCAGGACGATCGGATCCTTCGGAAACGGTACCGGAGAATTCACCCGCATCGCGGGCATCGCCGTGGGACCAGAAAACCGGCTCTACGCCTCCGACGCATTTCAGAGCAGGCTCCAGGTCTTTGACTCAGATGGAAATTTCAGTGAAAGTCTGGGGACCTTTGGCGATCAGATGGGTTCCTTCAAGGTTCCGATGGGCCTGACCCTGCTCGAGCTGCCCCCTCGGCTGGCGGTGACATCGGCCCATTCGTCAAGCATCCAGATCTTTCGACTGGATTCGTCGGTTGTGGACCTGCCCGCGGCGACGGTCGAGCCCACCGCGTTGAATTTCGGCGAAGTGGTCGTTGGCAATACCGGTGAACCGGCGGTCGTCCTTCTGACCAACACCGGAACCCTCCCCGTCGGAATCTACGGGTTGGACTCGCCCGACGCCTTCGACGTCGAAACGACGTGTGAAGGTGGACTCGCACCCGGATCGAGCTGTACGGCGACCGTCGTCTTCCACCCCATCCGCGCCGGTCGTGTAACGGGATCCCTGACTTTCTCATGCAGCGGACAGGGCCTCCAGGAAGTCGCCCTTGAGGGCACCGGCATTCCGGCTCAGGCGCCCCTGGCGACCCTGTTGCCAAACGCACTTAATTTCGGCGCCGAGTTCATTGGACATACCAGCGGGACCCACACGATCACACTCTCCAACACCGGCGGAGGGATCCTCGATGTCACCACCGTTCGAATCGACGGCAGCGGCACCCCCCATTTTGCAATTGTTGCCGACCCCTGTACCGGCTCAGTCCTTGCCGCTGGCGAGAGCTGCACTCTGGGGATCGTCTTCTCTCCGACCACTGCCGGTCTCCATGACGCCGTTCTCACCATCGAAAGCTCCTCCTCAGGGGGACCGGTCACCGCAGCCCTCTCCGGCGAAGGCCTTCAGATGACGGCAATTCCCACCCTGGGCAGCTGGGGCATCTTCTTGATGGTGTGCGTTCTGGCCCTTCTTGGCTGGGTCGTCCTTCGGCGCCGGTCCAGGACAACAGCAGCCATACTGATGGTCATTTGGGGAGGCGGAACGGCCTTTGCGGTCGATCCTCCCCACTGGTATTTCGACATGGACTGCGAAACCTGTCATATCGGCCATAACGCCGCGGGGGGTGGGTTGACGGTCGCCGACGGCAACTCGAATCTCTGCCTCTCGTGCCATACCGAAGGGGGCCGCGCCGGCGCCCTTCCCATCCTCCCCTCCCACACGCTGGCCACCCACCACTACAACGTCACTCCAGACGCCTCGAGATGGGGTTCCCAAATGCCCCAGAACCCAGAAATGGCCAACCGAATCATGGATGGGGTCTTTGTCTGTTCCACCTGCCACGACCAGCACAACGCCGATGTTGCCAACCGGGGACGGGTCCGGCTGTCGACACCCGAGCTGCTGACGGCCTTCGGAAGCAGCGGCGACGTCACCGCCGGCGGTACCTATTCCGGCTCGGGCGGTTCGTCCTATCTGCTCGAAATCACAATCGCCGACTCCCACTTCCGCTATTCCAGGGACGGGGGCGCAACATGGGTCGGAGAGGCAGACATCGGAACTGACGTCCCGCTGGATTCAGGCCTGGCTGTGACCTTTTCCGGGGGCACATTCGCACTGGGGGAACGCTGGCGTTTCACGGCCTCTTTCCCCTTCCTCCGGCTCCCCCTGGACCAGGGCGACAACGCAACCGGAGACCGGTTCTGTCGCGAGTGCCATTCCCTGTGGGCCCAGGGGTATGAGGACGTCGAAGGTCCGAGCTCGAGATGGATGAGCCACCCCGTCGGAGAGGGCCTCAACGCCAACGGCAAGGGCTACGACCGCGCTGCGCCCCTCGACGGTGACGGGTCCGTTCAGGGCGTCGGCGGAGGCGATGGAAACCACTCCAACGATTTCAACTTCGATGCCGAAGGACTGGTCCAGTGCATGACATGTCACGGGATTCACTACGCGGACAGCAATACCCTGACGGAGGACGGCCCATGATGCAACGCTGCGGTCTCGCCGGCCTCCTCCTGATCCTGGTTTTTCCGATCATCGGATTTGCGGGAAACGACACCGTTGTGGCATCGGCCGATGTTCTGGTCTCCTCCTGCAACCAGCTGACCGTGACGGCACGCTACACCGGGGACGACAACCGGGACGGATCGACTGCGATCGAATACAACACGATCAACTCGTGGCCGGGAAGCGTCGCCTGTGCCGGAATCACCGACAGCCAGCCCCGCCAGTGCCTGCTTCCGGGCCTGATGCCGGGCCAGAGCTACTGGGTTCGCGTGACCTTCAATGATCCCGATGGAATCTCCGGGACCAACCCCGAGGTTCTGGGACCCTTTTCGCCGGGTACTTGCGGCGCCGACAGCGTCGCACCCACGGCTCTCTTCATCACGCCGTCGGAGCGAACGACCATCGGCGGCATCGATCGAATCAAGCTCCAGGTCTGGGACGAGGGTGGCCTCGCCGCCTCACCCTTGCGCTGGTGGGTGGACGACGACGCCCCCTCGACGACGGCGGCGATCAACCCGAACTATGACTGCGGGGCGAACTGCTCCGTCTGGGAATTCGACATCGACTGGACCGTCTTTACCCGAGGCATCCACGGACTGACGGCCGAGGTCACGGATTCGGCCGGCAACGTCGCCCGGGCAGTCCGCACGGTCTCGGTCAGGAATTCGGGAACCAAACCCGCAGGGAGCGGACTCCTCCTCAGGCGAACCCTGGGCGCCCAGCAGTGCATGGATTGCCACAATTTACCGACTCACTCCAGCCAATATACGGGAACCACCTACGGCAACTGGTCCGTCGATTGTCTCACCTGCCATCGGGCCCATTTCACACTCAACGTCTACCTGATTGAGGTACGGGTCCTAACACCTGCCGACGGTCGGCCCTACATCACCTTCTGGAACGACGACATCGCCGGGGGCACCAACCCGATCAGAAGCTACCTGGGCAATCGTTCTCCACCGGACAACAGCCCCTGGCACGACGGAATCTGCGAAACCTGTCATACCCGAACCGAGTTCCATCGGAACAACGCCTCGGGCGATCACACCCATCACCAGGATCGTCGCTGCATCAACTGCCACGTCCACAACAAGGGATTTGCCGCCGCCGAAAGTCCCGGAGGAACAAGCTGCAGAGGATGTCACCCGAACATCTGGGAAGGCATGAACGGCGCCACGGCAAAGACCAGTCGCCATTCGATTGGATCGATCGTCGACGTCAACGACAGCTTCACCGACACCTCGGCCGCCTGGGCCTCTCCCTTGAGCGCCATTCCCGCAGAAGACCGATCCTGCGTCAACATGTGTCACCAGGATCACATCCACAACAGCCCCGGGGGATCGACCCACGATTTCAACGTCCATCAGGATGCCTCGACCCCGGCGAGCCGGGTGGTCGGACGCAATATCAACGGCGAAATCATCGCAGGGACTCCGGCCCGAACGGATTTCGACTCAGGTGCAACCAATGGCGGTCTCTGCATCTCGTGCCATACCAACCCTGTTCAGACGAATGGAATGTCCATCGATGCTTCGGCCTATGACGTATCGGCCCACGACTTCACCTCGAACGCCTTTGGAACGTGGTCTTACGCGCTGCACGACGGTTCCGCCTTCGACCGCAACTGCACCAAATGCCATGCCGACAGCGGCGACCCAAGGCCCACAGCCTCTGGACTGTCCCTGGGGGCGGTTCATTTCTCAGACTTCCCCGACCTCCTGACCGGCGCCGTCAATCCCGGGGGGAACGCTGCCGATTATGTCTGCTACACCTGTCACGGGAGCACGACGATCGGCGTTGATCTATCCGGAAAAGACCTCCCGACCGCCTTGGCCAAGGCCTCCCATCATCCGGTGGATTCCGATTCCCTCCACGACTCCCTTGCCGAGGCCGGCGCCACTTTCGCCGACGGGTCCTTCTCCGGCGCCAACCGACACGTCAACTGCCTGGACTGCCACGGTCCCCACGAGGCGCAGCAGGGGCTCCACACGCCCGGAACATCGACCCTTGCGGGCGCCCTGGTTGGCGCCTCCGGAATCGGCGTTGCAAATCTCCCGAACGAGTGGACGGCTTTGGGAACGGGCAATTTCACCACGTACCCGGTCCCGGCAACGGCCGAATACCAGGTGTGCTTCAAGTGCCACAGCTCGTTCGCCTTCGACTCCAGTCCCCCAACGGACGAGACCGACCAGTCCCTTGAATTCAACGCCAACAACGACGCGTACCACTGGATCATGACCGACCAGACCGCCGACCAGGCACCCGACTGGACGACGGCCAACGACACGCCCCGAACCGACAGCACCAGCCGCTACATGACCTTCGCCTCGGGCACATCCTGGACCAAGAACTCTCCGATGGTCTGCTCCGACTGTCATGGCAGCGACGACACGGCCGGTGTACAGGGACCTCATGGCTCGACGGAATCACCGATCCTCAAGAAGGCGTGGACCGCCGGTTCCGGCATCACGACTCCCGACGGCCTCTGCTTCGACTGTCACGATTTCGACACCTACGCGGGAGAAAGCGGAACGACCGGCGTCAGCGGTTTCACCCGACAGATGGGAGGCTTCCGCAACCTCCACGGCACTCATTCGGCACGCTATCCCAACAGCTGGAGCTGTGCCTGGTGCCATTCCGCAGTTCCCCATGGGTGGAATCGGAAGGCGCTGGTGGTCTTTGCTTCCGATCCCGCGCCCTACAACGCAGGAGGGAATACGGCACAGATCACTTCGTGGACGATCTCCAACAGCCGGAGTTACTCGAGGAGTTCTTGCGGAACCGAAACCACCGCATGTCACTGATCAAATCGGCGGCATCGACGGACCCCGGTGGGACCTTGACAACCACTCCCGGATCACCGGTAATCCCAGTCATGAAGATCCACACAGAGACTCTGTTCAGGCCCTTTCCCTTCGGATCAACCACCTTATGGAATCGGATTGTCATGGCGCCGATGACGCGCAGTCACTCTCCGGGCGGCGTTCCGACGCCGGAGGTCAGAGAGTACTACCGGAAACGGGCCGAAGGCGGCGTCGCTCTGATCATCACCGAGGGAACACCTATCGACCATCCCGGATCGAACGGATATCCAGCGGTTCCCAGGATGTATGGGGAAGACGCCCTCGTGGCCTGGAAATCAGTAGTAGAAGCCGTCCACGGAGCCGGGGCCGCCATCATCCCGCAGCTCTGGCACGTCGGCAGCGTTCGCCAGACTGGGATGGAACCGGAGCCTACGGTCGGCGGTTTCGGCCCGTCTCCCATCGTTCATCCCAACCATGGTGATTCCGGCCAAATACCGACGGAACTTTCTGTTGCCGATATCGAGACAATCGTCCAGGCGTTCGCAGAGGGCGCCGTCAACGCCCGGTCCGCCGGCTTCGACGGCGTCGAGATCCACGGCGCCCACGGCTACCTCATCGACCAATTCCTGTGGGAGAAAACCAACCGACGAACCGACGACTACGGTGGCAGTCCGGAAAGACGCCTTCGCTTCCCGGCCGAGGTCGTCACAGCCGTTCGAGAGGCCGTAGGCCCTGATTTTCCCATCGTCTTCCGTTTCTCCCAATGGAAGATGGGCGACTATCGGGCCAAACTGGCCCGCAGTCCCGCCGAACTGGAGGCCCTGCTGATCCCGTTGGTTCAGGCGGGGGTCGACATCTTCCACGCCTCAACCCGAAAATACTGGAAACCGGAATTCAAGGATTCGCAACTCAACCTCGCCGGCTGGACCCGCAAGATCACCGGGTGCCCTGCGATCACTGTCGGAAGTGTCGGCCTGGACGCCGATTTTCTGGGCGCATTCATCGGCAAAGGCGCCGACCCGGCAGGCATTGAACCCCTCCTGAAGAGGATGGAGGATGACGAATTCGATCTGGTCGCGATTGGACGTGCCCTGATAGCCGACCCTCAATGGCCAACCAAGATCCGTCTGGGACATTTCGACGACATCAGAGGATTTACGCCGGAAGACCTGACAACGCTGTAGTCCGGCCCCCTTCAGTCCTCCGCGATGATGCAGAGCAGATCCTCAATCCCCGATATCGGATCCGAATGAAGGTGCCAGCGTTTCTTCCACTGCAAGGCTTGGGTGGCCCGTTCCGCAGCCTCCTCGCTTGATGCCACGATATATCCCCATTGCGACGTCGGCGCTGTTTCGACCCATTCGAGGAGCCAGCCCACATCATCTATCCTGGCCGGATCGGCTACCCACACCATCACCGTCGGATAGTCTGCCATCCTCGCCCTAATCTGTTTGAGTGCCTGGGTAGACTCCAACGACACGACGTGGAGGACCAAGCCTGCCCCTGCCGTTCGAAGCGCAAGGGTTGCGATCCTGCCTCCCCTCCACGCGGCGGCCATCGATTCGCCCGACACCGCCAGGTTCTCGGCCGGCAACGCCTGACGAGCCTCAAGAAACGCCCCATACACCATGGGCTCGACCAGGATCAACACATGGGGCAATTCCGCCGAGAAACCATGGCGTCTGACGGCATTCAGTACAGCCTTGACGGCAACACCACAATTAACCTCCACCTCCCCGTCGCCACCTTCGCCAAGAGCACTCGATCTTTCGGCGCCTACCAACCCTCCTTGAACCAGGTACCGGACCACCAGATTAACTTTTCTTGGCGACCATCGCTCGATTTTCACGAGTTCCTGAATGGTGATTCCAGGATTGGAAAGGATCTCGTTCAAGATTTCTTCCACCGGCATCGAGCCCCAATCCGCCTCCGGAACAGGTTCCGCCTGGATCCCGGGTAGTGCAGAGAGAACCGCATCCTCGTTGACTTCTGGCCATCGCGAAAGTTCGTCGATCAACCAGGCGGCCGTGAACATCGTTTTCTGGATTGGAATCTCCGAACCCTTGGTGACTGCGGCCTCGGATGGGACCGACCCACTGAAGCGAAAGGTGCCGGTCTTGAGATCCATCATGGCCAATACCGCCTCGACCCCCTCCAGACGCCCCCATGATGCGCCGATCGACCGACCACTGATCACCACCAATTCGCCCCGCCGGTCTCCCGAGCCGATTTCCAACACACCATGGGTGTCACTGTGCAGAAGACTCTGAATCACCTCTGCAAATGAGAGGGTCTCAAGTCGGCCCTGGAACTCGGATCTCTGAGAAAGGCGGCCATCGATCAATCGATTGAGCCGCAACAGCAATTCTTCGGGATCGAAGGGCTTCCCGATGTATTCGTCCGCCCCGCCTCGAAGACCCTTGACTCGGTCCTCAACCTCGCTGAGGCAGGAGAGCATCAACACCGGAAGCCGCCTGGTTTCGGCGTTGGCGTGAAGATCCCGGAGTACCTCAAAACCAGACCGCCCGGGCATCATGACATCCAGAATAACTGCATCAACCTGGTGGGCCGCAGCCAGAAGCGCCGCTTCTTCCGGGTTGGCGGTTGCAACGACCCCGTGCCCTCCTCCGACCAAGGTATGGTCCAACAGCTTGAGGGTCATCGCATCGTCATCGACGATCAAGATCATACTCATCGGTCGTTCTCACAGCTATTCATTGTGCTTCCACTCCTCAACGGTTGCCTCCAGTTCGAGTCTGGCACGTTCGAAAGCAATCACCACGGAATTGAACAATCGGTCGGCATCCTCAAAAATCGCACGCCTTCCTATATCTTCAAGGGCAGCACCCGAGGACGCCACCCCCGGCAGCCCAAGATTGGAACTGCTCCCCTTGAGTTTGTGGGCCATCGCCCGCAACGCCTCGGCATCCTCGGCCTCAATCGCCCCCCGGACAGCATCCAACCGGTCCGGCATTTCATCCAGATAGAGATCGATCAGTTCAGCCACCATGTCGCGGCCACCCGTTCTCAGAAGAACCCCAAGGCGTTCAACATCAATGACCGTGGCATCATCAACAACGTTTTGACTTGGGGCCGTCACATCCAACAGGGCCTGTCTGAGTCGTTCCTTGCGGATTGGTTTTGTCAGGTATCCATCCATGCCGGCAGCCATGCAGAGTCTCCGGTCTTCGCCCGAAGCACGCGCCGTCATCGCGACGATCATCGGCTGGGAGCGCAAGGTGGCCTCCCGAATGCGCCGAGTCGCTTCAAGACCATCCAGACCGGGCATCTGGAGATCCATCAAAACCACATCGAAATCACCCTTCTGAACGGCTTCGACGGCCTCAATACCGTTGACGACCACCTCGATATGGCATCCCAGACTGTCCAGCATCATCAGGGCAACCTTCCGTCCAATCTCATCATCTTCCGCCAGCAGGATATTGAGATTTTGGCACTGAGACAGCGAAGAATCCTCCGGGAAGACAACAGCTGCCCCGACCGGGCCTCCCGACTCCAATCCAAGGACCCGTTCCAACACTGAGCGGAGTTGGGCAGGTTTGACCGGCTTGTTGAGGATCGCAATCCCGGGTCTCGCCGGGTGTCGAACGCCATCATGGGGGACTGCCCAGCGCATGACGACCACCGAAATCCGGTTTTCCAAATCCTTCAGGACACCTGAGTCATCCCAGTCGACATCTTCCAGCACACCCTCGTCGATGATCAGAACATCAATATCCTGGGGATCTTCGAGATGCTCGGCTGCCACGGGGAGAGAGTCAAAAGCCGCAACGTGCAGATTGAGGTGATGAGCATATCGAGTCAGCACATCCCGCATCATCCTGTTCGGATGAACAACAACAACACGCCGACCCTCCAACTGAGGTTCAACACCAAGGCTCGCGGCCGGCTCTTCGACCAACTCCGCCTTGAACGTGAAACTGAAGGTCGAGCCCTTCCCCGGCCTGGATGCAACCCAAATTCGTCCGCCCATCAACTCACACAAACGTCTGGAGATTGCCAACCCCAGCCCGCTGCCACCATAACGCCTGGTCGTCGATGCGTCCGCCTGAACAAAGGGCTGGAAGAGTCGTTCCGAGCCCTCCGGATCAATGCCGATTCCGGTGTCCCGGACCGAGACATGGATCTCAATGCCTGGAGGCCTGATCACCCGGCTGGAGACAGAGACGAGAACCTCGCCCTTTTCGGTGAACTTCACCGCATTACTGAGAAGGTTCAGCAGGACCTGCCGTACTCGGGCCCCCGCCCCTGTCAAACGATCAGGAACCGAGTCATCGACCAGATAGGCAACCTCGAGGTCCTTCTCGGCCACCGTTGGCGCAACCATGTCCAGACATCCTTCAATACTCTCCGCCAACGAGAAGGCCTCATTGACAATGTTCAGTTTCCCCGATTCAATCTTCGAAAGATCGAGAATATCCTCAATGATCGTCAACAGTGTATCGGCCGATACACGAATGGTGTTGGCACAATCCCTCTGCTCGCGCTTGAGCTCACTCTCCAACAGGATCGAGGCCATCCCGATCACACCGTTCAGCGGATTTCGGATCTCGTGACTAACGTTGGCGACAAACTCGCTCTTGGCCCTGCTGGCTTCAACCGCACGTTTTCGGGCCGCTTCAACCTGAGCGATCCATTCCCTTCTCTCGGTGACATCATGGCAATTCATGATGATCCCGGCGACCGAGGGGGACGCCAGCAGATTGTTACTGCTCGCCGCCAGGATCCGCCAAGTCCCATCGGCATGCCGGATCCTCATCTCGACGGATGGTGCCGCACCCTGTTTCTTGACCTGTTTCAGGAAGTTCTGGAAATGTCCCGTAACCTCATCCGGATCAACAAGTTCAAAGAAATTCGTCCCTACCAGCTGGGACGGCCTGTAACCCAGGGCCCGATCGACCGAAGGACCGGCAAAAACAATCGTCGCGTCATAATCCAGGACCAGGATGATGTCCAGGGTATTTTCGATCAATGCCCTGAAATGCTCCTCCCGGTGCTGTAGGTCGATCTCGACCCTCTTTCTCAGGGCTACCTCGCGCATGACCCTGTTGTGTGCCAGGCATGCCTCGATCGACACGGTAAATTTGGAGACCACCCTCCCCAACTCCCGAAGTTCGGCTACCGAAAAGGCGCCACGACGATCTCCGGAGTAGAGATGCAGGAATCCCAAATCACCCAGGGACAACACGGCAATGACACCGCTGTGAATCTTCCTCTCGATCTTGACGTCCCCAAAAAGTTCGTCCGTCGCCCCTACGGAGATATGAGGCTGTTCCATTAGACGGGAAAAGATTGGATGGTCCAGAGGAATCTTCTTGGTATTGAACCAGGCATCGGGTGTTCCGAAGACCAACACCGAGATTGCCTCCGCCTCCTCGCCGAACGTCGATCCTTCTCCCGTCAGAAGACGATGCCTCAACCAGACGGCCGCCGTTGTCAGATCCGCCGTTGCCGCCAGCTCCGTCAGAAACCGTTCACAGTTCTTGCGAAGGTCCAGGCTCTCTCCGATCGAGAGCGAGAGATCATACAAACGGGAAGGGCTGAACACCGCCATTGCTCCTTTGCAAACCAGACTACCCTATCCCAGCCCTCAGGAGTGATACTGGGTATTGATCACCAACAAGAAAGACTTTCAACGTCACCATTTCGGGAGTTCCAGACGCCGAAATGCTACCATCGAACCCCTTGGGAGGCCCTCATGAGATTCCTCGCAACCCTTTCCATTCTATTGTTCTCTCTGGTACCGGTAGCCGCCCAAAGTCTGCCGTCGTGGCGACAGATCATTCCTGCGGCAGCCTCAGTCCGTGGCAACCAGGGCGCCGACTGGCGCACTGACGTCATCATCCATAATCCGAACAGGGTATCTCTCGTTCTGACGCTGCAGTTGGTCGGACCTTCACCCGACGGAACGCCCCAAACCCCCGATACCGTTGTCATCCCGGAGGCTCTTGAACCTGACGCCACCCGGGTGATCACCAATGTCATCGAATCACTTTTCCCTGAACGATCCACCGGTACCCTGATAGTGACCGCCCGTGACACAGAGGGAGCAACCTCCCCGATCATCGTGACCTCCAGGATTTGGACCCCTTCCGGGACTGATCAAGGCACCTTCGGCCAGGGCCTCCCCACGATCCCCTGGGATGACGACGGCGCCATCAGCGGACCAGAGAGAGTCCTGGTCGGCCTCGAGTCAACAGAGGCCTTCAGAACAAATATCGGGCTGGCAAACCTGTCACAGACCGTCCTCGGAGTGTTCTCTATCGAAATCCTCGATGCAAGCGGCCATATCCAAGCCGCCCACTGGCTTGAACTTCCTCCTCAATCCTGGATTCAACACAATGGCATTCTTGCCTTCCTGGGTTTGGAGGGCTCGGACATGACGGCGGTCGTTCACTTGGCCGATTGGCACGACCTCAGTCCCGGCGTCCCCGGTCCGGTCCCCGCGCCGGACTGGCTGGCTTATGGCTCGATCATCGATAACCGAACCAATGACCCGTCATTCGTCGAGGCTCTCAAGGAGACAACAAAATGGGGTATTACCCGCCAGAGGGTGATCCCGGCCGCAGCCCACACCGAGGGTGCCGAGGGTTCGCAATGGGTGACGGATGCCAGCATCTACCAGTCACTGGACAGCGAGGTCACCCTGCTTCAAATCGAAGTCATCCCGTCCAACGGAAAAAAAGGCGCCCCTCCCTCAAAATACACCGCCGCCATCAGACCGGGACAAACCCTTGCTATCGATGACATCATTGGGACCCATTTCTCCAGCCACGAGGTGGCCGCACTTTCGATCAGGGGATTGAATGACAGCGGCCTCTCGGATCTCAAGGTCAGCAGCCGGACCTGGACCGCGTCAAACGACGGCCAGGGTTCATTCGGCCAGTCGATTCCCGGCATGCCGCGGCGATATGGAGCCGACCCCGTCATCGTTCCAGGCCTGAGGGAATCGGATTCCTTTCGCTCCAACCTTGGAATCGTCAACCCTTCCACAAATCTCCGGGAAATACTGGCCATCGAGATTCTGGATGCAGCCGGCGACCTTCAGGGTTCAATGACCCGAACCATGGAGCCCAAGACTCAGACCCAGATCAACGGAATTCTTGAGGAACTGGGACTCGAAGGTTCCGGTTTCACGGCGATCCTGACCCTCCAGTCCAGCGAAAACCTCTTCCTCAAACCATCCGACCCCTGGGAGCCGATCTTTTCCGCCTACGGGTCCGTCATCGACAACCGGACCAATGACCCAACCTTCATCTCCGGGACTCCGCTGCCCTCGGCTGAGGAGGGAGATTCTGGTGATTGGATTGACTTCAACGATGACGAGCCGTGGTTCCGCTGCCCGGATGCCGAGATCCCCGAAGAGGCCACCCTCATTCGAACCTTCAACCAGGCCTATCACTATTTCGGTGCGGAGAACCGTCGGACAATTGTCGAGGAAGTTGATTTCCCCGAGGGTGGCGACTGGAATCAAATCGGCCTTCGTATTGACCTGGAATGTCCCGAAAGCGGCGACTGTGACGACTGGGACCGCACAGGAAGCCTCCAAATGGTCCTCAACCCAGAGGATGCCGAAGAAGACTGGGAGTACCTCGAACTGGCCCGATACATCACCCCCTATCACCTTGAGATGTGCGAGTACATCGACATCACCGCCCTGGGTCCCCTCCTGACCGGCCATACGACCCTGGTCTCATGGATCGATACATGGGTCGGACCGGGCCACTCGTCGGGCGAGGGTTGGCGCATCACCTACGACTTCGTCTTCTACCCGGGAACACCGCGAACCCCCGTCGAGGTCCTCAACGTCTGGGGCCGACGGACGGTTTCCATCGGTGATCCAAACAACCCGATCGAGGGCCAGGTCGAACCCGTACCCATTGCAATTCCTGCGGATGTGACTCGGGTCGAGGCCCGTTTGATCACAACCGGCCACGCCTTCGGCAACACTGAGAACTGCGCGGAGTTCTGCATCCTTCGCCAAGACATCTCCGTCGGAGATCAACAGCTTTCGGTTCTGCCATGGCGAACCGACTGCGAATACAATCCCCACAGTCCCCAGGCCGGAACCTGGACCTACGACCGCAATGGCTGGTGCCCCGGCGCCGTTGTCGTCGGAGACATGGTTAATCTGACTGATCTCGTCACTCCGGGCGAGACCTCGCTGATCGACTTCGACATCCGCCGCCAAGATGGCTCAGTCTACGAGAACACCCATACCGGAGGGACAACACCGTTCGAGTGGGTATCGATGCAGGTATTCCTGTACAGATAAGCTCGGTAGCATATCGGTCTGCGACCGAGAGACCACCCCGGCTCAACCCTCGCGGAAGATCAGCACCACTTCACCGAGTTGGATGGAATCACCATCGGAGAGATTCCATTCGGTGATTTCAACCCCGTTGATCAGCGTTCCAACACTGCTTTTGAGGTCACGAATGACGTGCCCTTGGCTCGTCAAGGCAATCTCTGCGTGGCGATCAGCCACCTTGATTCCAGAGATCACGATATCGCACGACAAACCGCTTCCGAGAGTCGTTGAACCTCCGACAACAGCATGCTCTTCGAGGTCACCGTCCTCCGTCTGCCGAACCAGTTTCGGCCAGCGGAGTATCATCGTCGCTCCCGCATCAGCCTCAGGTGACGGCATGGGAATCGAGGCGGTTTGACCTGGAATCTCCTCGGCCTCCGTCGCAACCGGAACCCCCTCGTCGGCACTTTCGACATCCGGCGAGCCATCGCCCTCCATCGAAATGACCTCGTCACCGTTGGGAATCGGCGGCGGTTCATTTTCCGGGAGGTCCGAGGCCCCAGGGATCTCGACACCACCAAGGGTGTCCAGTTCAAGCTCCGGACCTTCAGGGTGTGGACTCGACGGCATATCTTCTTCCAGCTCTCCTTCGGAGTGGAAAGCCGAGACGAAACGCTCCCTGAGACTCTGCGCCTCCTCTAAATTGCCCTGGTGTTCCGCGACCCGGGTTTCGTGCTCCTCCATGTGCTCGGCGAAGGCTTCATCCGAAAACTCACCAAGGTCATGGCGCAACTGCATTTCTTCCCGGTCCATCTCCGCATTTCGTACGGAGACCTCAATCTCGGTCAGCAACTTCTTGAGCTCCGAATACTGTTCCTTCGCCTGTACCTTGAGGGGCACTGCCTCTTCCTCAAGGCTCTTCATCCGGCCCTCGTAGTCCCGATGAACACGCTTGAAGACTTCCTCCGAAACAAGCTCCCGCCGCTCCTCCATTAAATCCAACCGTTGCAGAATGACGTCCTGCTCCGCTTTGATCCGTTGAAGTTCCTCGATCGAGCTCACGTCAATCGCAGCCAGTTTTTCTTTCATCCAAACCTCCCGCGGCATGACCTCGGCCCCCGAAGGGCCTTGGTACCATCAGTCAATGCGTTCCTGCCATGATATCAGGAGTTTGACCAATCGGCATGATCCGGTACATGCCGATTGGACACCTGTTGCCTTCCCGAACACCTCTACCTTCGAAAGGGAGGATCTCGATGCCAGTTGAATTTTCCGAAGACCAACGAAGGAAAACCCTTTTCGAACTCGGCGCCGATGCCTCCGCCGCCAACGAAATCCTGGAGAGATTCTCGAAGGACCGGTGGTGGCCCGGAGGAAACCTCGATGTCCCAGACTTGCCTCTGGATGATGAACCTCACCTTGAAGCATGGCGAGCCTACGCCGCCGGAGCTCAGACCGACGGAGCCTGGATCGTTCTCAGAGATCGGCTCGTACAACTCGCCTTTCCCATTCGAGAAGGAATTTCTCAAGAGGCCTCCTACAGGGAAACGACCCTCAAGGGTCATCTCCCTCCAGAGGGGCAGAAGACCCTCCAACTCGATCAACCGGATGCCCTGTCTCTGGAACTCCACCCGACACCGGGCGGTACAGTTCCTGTTGTCTCAACCCCGTCACGACCCGACTTCGAAAGGCTGATCAGGGCCCTGACCGCCCGAAACGAGCCCATTGCGATTTCGCCCGCCATGGGAGCATGTCTGGTCAACGGCCTCAACAATTGGGATCGAA
>CAYSHZ010000006.1:19989-23751 GCA_964430905.1 uncultured Thermoanaerobaculia bacterium
GAATCAGAACCTTGAGGAGCCAATGGGAAACGAACCATCAGGATGATCCCATTCCGGGAGCGTGGGACACCGAGTTTCGACGCATCATCAAACACCCCGAGCTCTACAAGGACCGGTTGATCATCCTGTCTCAGGGCCCCTACAGCGGAGTCCGGGCTGATGATGTCGGCTTCTCTGAAGAACACTGGAATCAACTGTCATTCAACATCCGAATGGAACACGAATGCACCCACGCCTTCTCCCTGAGAGTGTTCAGTGCGCTTCGTCATGATCTTCTTGAAGAACTGATTGCAGACTGGGTTGCCCTGACCAAGGTCTTTGGAATCTACAGGGCCGATCTGGCCAGAGTATTCCTCGGACTCGAGGACTTTCCGGACTTCCGCCGTGGTGGTCGCCTTGAAGTCTACCGGGGCGACCCGCCGCTCTCGGACGCCGCATTTTCCCTGATGCAGAAGCTCGCCTGGCAGGCCATCGCCCGCCTTGAGGAGATCTCCACCGGCCGCCCTGACCTTCTGGCGACGGACAAAAACCTCGGGCAGCTGATCCTGGCACTTTCAACGTTGCCGACCGAGGCAATTGCCGCACCAGATGGCATGGAGACGATCCTCAGCCGCCTCTCCGATCTCGTTGAGGGAAGGTTATCGTCAAGCAAGGTCACCTCTCTTTGAAGAGGCAACCGCCGAATACCTATGCCATCTGGCGTTTTGCCAGGGCCGCAAAGAAACCGTCAAGAGCCATCAGTTCTTCATAGCTTCCCTGTTCGACGATCTTGCCCTTGTCCAGATAGCAGATTCTATCGGCGTTAACGATCGTACTGAGGCGGTGGGCGATGACGATTCTCGTCGCAAACAGCCGCTCCATGCTCTCGGTCACGGTGTTCTGGGACCGGTTGTCCAGAGCACTGGTCGCTTCGTCAAAAAAGAGAATCCTCGGCTTGCGAACGAGGGCACGGGAAATCAACAACCGCTGAAGCTGCCCACCAGAAAAGCCACCCCCACTCTCACTGACGTAGGTATGCATACCCATCGGCAATTCCTTGATGTCCTCGTCGAATCCCGCCATCCGGGCCGCCTCCCATGCGTGTTCGATCGTCAGGTCGGAAGCTCCAACAATATTTCGAAAAATATCCGCCGGCAGAACCTTGGCATCTTGAAGGACCACGCCCAACTGCTGGCGGACTTCCCTCAGATCGACGCTGGCCAGATCCTGGCCATCGTAATAGATCGCCCCACGATCCGGAGTCTCAAAACCCAACATCAAGCGCAACAGGGTCGATTTGCCCGAACCCGACGAACCGACGAAAGCAACCATCTCCCCGGGACGAATCTTGAGGGAAATCCCCTGAAGAATCCACGGACCATCCTCGGAATACCGAAACTGAATATTGGCCAGCTCGATGGCTCCCTTGAGGGTCCCTGGATAGGCCTTGGTGTCATCAACCTCCGACGGGGTCTGAATGATGGGTTTCAACCTTTCAAATACCGGTACTATTCTCAGCAGGTTGAGGGATGCCTCCGACAGGGCGTGCATCGCCGTCAGAAAGGCGCCATAGGCACCGGTAAATGCAACAAACTGCCCCGTACTCATCATGGGCCCACCCCCGGCGGCTGCAGCGGCGACCCTCATCTTGTACAGAACAAAGAAAATTGCGATTGACGAAATGACCGAGAAGGCCGAACCGAAAACCGCAACGGCATTTTGAATCCGCCCGATACCAAACTCCAAACGGCGTTGCTCGGAAAACTGTCGGGCCCAGACGCTGAAAGCGTGGTTTTCTGCCCCCGCAACCCGGATCTTGGCCACCCCGGAGATGAACTGCAACACCAAGCCGGTAATTCGGCCCTGCAACTGCATGTGATCCCTCTGGAGTCGAAGTTGAAGCAGATTGGCGCTGGTCGTAAACGCTACAAAGATAAGAGTCAAGAACATCGCCAGGACGGCGAGCCCCATGCTGTACTTGAACATCAGTACAACGTAGAAAACCGAACTCAAAGAGCCGAGGATGGCCGAGACCCCCGCACCGGCGATCATGTCCCGGATCGCGGCAATCCCACCTGCACGGTCTGCAAGATCGCCGGATGAATACCCCCGGAAGAACGTTGACGGCAAATCAAGCAGACGGTCCCACAGGGCCGACTGGATCGAATAATCCATCCTTCCCTGGATCCTCAGAACGGCGATGCTTTGAGTGATCTGGAATGCTGCAGCGACCAGGGCCGCAAGAAACAACCCGGTCGTGAACTGGATGAGCAGGCCCCGATCTGCCTGGGGAATGGCAGAATCGAAGAGCTTTCCAGTAAATATCGGTGTCAAAGTCCCCAGTAACCCCAGTCCGATACCCATCAAAATCAACCAACGAACATCATGCCGGAGGCCCAGGATCCCGAACTTGACGAGATCCTTGGCCAACAACGGTCCATCACCGAACGGGCGGTAAAACGTCACTCCGAAAGGATCAATGTTATCCGCAAAATCTCCAGTGACTTGATTCCGGCTCCCGGTTGCCGGGTCTACGCATTCGTAGGCTTTCGGCCCGGTCGGCAACAACGCAACCGGATTCCCGTCCGGGCCCAGCTTCCCAAGGATGGGTCCTCCATCCTGGCGCCACCAGTCGTCTCGAAGTGCAACAGCCCTTGTGCGAAAGCGGGATGCCTTGGCAATAGCCCCGATCCGGCCTTCAAATGTCTTTTCCCGCTGGCCCTCGGGGTGACGCCGGACCTCTATCTCAAGGGCCTCTCCAACCAATACAGCGGCCTCAAAAATGGAATCATCTCCGCCCTTGGGGGAAAAGGCGGATCGACCCCCGACCGAACTGAGAACGGAAGCCAGATCCGACAGGCCCTGACGACGAGCGGCATCGGCATATTCTGCCTTGCTCTTCAATCGGTTCAGCTCGTCGACCTGAGACAACCGTTTGTTGATGAATTCACACTGACAGACCACCCGATGAAAGATCTCGAGTCCCCGCCACATTTCCTCGCGACCGATACAGTCTCCAGCCGAATGGGAATGAACAACCGTCCCCGGATCACCATGAACCAGAGCCTCGATCCAACTTCTGCCGGACACCGGGAAGAGGGCCGACTCCTTCGTGGCAGCCCGAATCATGCGTTGGAGGCCCAGAGAATCCCCTCGGGAATCCTGTCGCATGGTGGGCTCATCGAGAGTCAGTTCCTCCATCCCGATAAACAGAACCTTGCCGCTGACAACATCCAACCAGCCGACACCCTTGTTCGGCCGACCCTGATGTTGAGCCGGGAGGGTCATAGACTCTCCCGGAATCAGGGTCACTTCTTCCAAAGGCGGATCCGGGATCTCATCTGTCAGCGCTGCTGACAAGGCGGAGACCCACCCATCGATCCACTCGGCCACCGTTGGCGCCAGGGCCTGATCGGCAGCAAGGGCCTTCAGCCTGGAAAGAGAAATCTTCCTCAGACTGGTGTTGATCGAACCAACTGCCAGAAAGCCTGAACCCACCTGGAATAATTCCGGGGCCATACCTATCATCAGGCTTCCCTCGGTCAGGGTAACGAAGTGGGTTCGTGCTCCCCTGGGTTTCCCGTCCTCCACACCGACCGTGAAAACCTCGACCTTGCCTTTTTCCACATACCAGACCGCTTCAGGTTCATCAATCAGGAAGGGTCGGTTTCCTCCGGCCTCAACCTCCAACCCCTCCTGCTCAAACACCTCAACCAGGCTCAGACCCTGATAATCCCTGGGAGATTCGGGGACAACAGAAGACTCTGGCTCCGGTTTGGGAGC
>CAYSHZ010000006.1:23851-29639 GCA_964430905.1 uncultured Thermoanaerobaculia bacterium
GCTCCGGTTTGGGAGCAGGTTCCGGCTCGGGCGTGGGCTCTGGTCTGGGAGCGGGCTCCGGCTCGGGCTTCGGTTCAGGCTTGGGAGTTGGAACAAGTTCCTCAGGGGACTGCGCTACAGACGGCTTATCGGCCGTCTTGATGCTGAACCGCACGACTGCATTCCCCAGCCGAAAGCAGTCGCCATCACTGAGAAGGTGCCGGGTAATGCGCTGCTCTTCGAACCAGGTTCCGTTTGAGCTCCCGAGATCTCTCAACTCAAAGCCGGCCTCGACCGGACGGATCTCGGCATGGCGGCGCGAGACCGATGGATCAGCCAGAACGACATCCCCGCCACTCCTGCCAAGGCTGATGCCCTGGTCTCCCACTGGGAAGATCCGGCCCCTCTGTTTTCCATCAACCGTATCGAGGATTCGAATCTCGGCCCCACTCGGCACAGCCCCTCCGCCTCGTGATGCCTCACCCATGAAGGCCCCCGTCGTGTTGATCATTCAACGATACTTCGATGACCCCCCCGTTGCTCGGAGGCGAAAACTGACGGCCGAAGGCTGAAAGCCGTTCGCTATTGAATGAGCTGTGCATATTCACCCGGCACATCCTTCATTTCCTCGTGAGTTCCTCGTTGAACAATCGTGCCTCGGTCGAGGACGATGATCTGGTCAGCATCACGGATGGTACTGAGTCGGTGAGCGACGATGATGCAGGTACACCCTCGGCGGCGCAGGCTGTCGTCAACCCAACGCTCTGTCGTAGGATCCAAGGCACTGGTTGCCTCATCGAGAATCACGATGGTCGGGTTACCGACCAGGGCGCGGGCAATCTCCAAACGCTGCCGCTGCCCACCGCTGAAATTGGTGCCTCCCTCGGTCACCTCCGATTGGTACTTGCCGACGCGGTCATGAACGTCCTCATCGATTGCTGCATCCCTGCACGCCTCGGTCACCGCCTTGACCGGGATGGTCGAGTCCCACATCGTAATGTTGTCATTGACGGTCCCTGCAAAGAGAAAGATTTCCTGATCAACAACGGCCAGGGAATCCCGGATAAGACTCGGCCTCAGTTTTGATCTCGGCTGATCGTCAAAGAGAATCTCTCCAGACCACGGCTGAAACAGACCCGCAATCAGCCGCGCAATCGTCGATTTCCCGCTGCCGCTCCGCCCAACCAATGCCACACGTTGGCCCGGCTCAATCTTCAGATTGAAGTTCTCAATCAATGGTTTCCCCAGAGGGCTGAAACCAAATGTCAGATCCTTCAGCTCAACCGCCCCGGACAACTTGATCTGGTCGGCAGAGCGAACGACTTCTGGATCCTCCTCCGCCATCGTTTGCTCCCGCTCATAGTCGACATCGATCGGATTCTGGAGAACGTCGTCCAGCCGATTCATGTCGGCCTCCAATTCCTGGAGTGTTGCACCAAACGTTACAAAGGTATTGAGGGGTTTGGTAAAACTGGCCATCAGACTCTGATAGGCCACCAGCATGCCGACCGTCAGCTGACCATCCATGACCTTCAAGCTGCCCAGGAGCAGGATCACCGCCGTCGTCAAGCTACTGACGAGGGGAGGCACGGCATTGACGTACTCGGTCCAGAGCCCCAATTCCTGCTCCGCCCTGAGTGACTTGGCCTGATAGCCTGACCACCGTGAGAAGAACTCGCCCTCCGAACCTGAAGCCTTGAGCGTATCGATGATTCGCAGGCCGTTCATTGCGGTACCGGTCAACTTCCCCGCCTCCTGCAGGAGCCGCCGGCTGGCGTCCACCCTGCGCCGTGCAACCATCTTGACCGCAGCGATGTTGCCCAAGGCGATGACAATGCAGACCAGGGTCAGAACGGTGTCGTACATGAACATCAAAACCGCATAGAACACAACCAGAACGCAGTCCAGCATCGTCGTCGCCAATTTCCCCGAAACAACCTGTGCAACCTTGTTGTTGATCTGAACCCGGGATCCGATTTCACCGGCGTATCGCTGAGAGAAATACGAAACGGGCAGACGGAGGATATGGTTGAAGAAGTCGCTTGAGGTTGTGATCGCCAACTTGGTTTCCATTCGCAGGAGGTAATACTCCTGCAACCACGTCAAGAGCATCCGAACTGCGGCAGTCAGGCCCATCCCGAACAGAAGGGGTCGGATGAAACTCTCCCGGTTGGCGACCAGATACTCATCGATGAAGACCCTCGAGAAGGTCGGCACAACCAAGCCTGGAATCACCAGGAACAGACCACACAGAATGACGAAAAATAGAGCCAGCTCGGACCCTTTGAGCCTTCTGCGAAGAGCTCCTGTAATGCCTTTTCGCTTGCCGCCCTTCTTGAAATCCGGTCCCGGTTCGAACGTCAGGACGACACCGGAAAAGGAAGCATCAAGCTCTTCAAACGTGATCTCACGGGGACCCGTCGCCGGATCGGCCACGAAGACTGTGCCTTTCCGGAAACCCTCAAGGACCAGAAAATGGTTGAAGTTCCAAAACAGGATGACCGGCAGCTCAATATCCCACAACCGATCCAACTCGTACTTGAAGCCCTTTGCGACCAGTCCATATTTCCTCGCCGCCTTGAGCACGTTGCTGGCCTTGCTGCCGTCACGGCTCACCCCGCACTCAACCCGAAGTTCTTCCAGTGGAACCGACCGCCCGTGATATTCCAGAATCATGGCCAATGCCGCGGCACCACACTCGACCGCCTCCATTTGCAAGACCGTCGGCACCCTGGCACGTCGTCGTTTGACCTTGGGATACACGGTTGCTGCCTCTGGTAGGGTTGGATCGGCCATCATCTTCCCTGCCTAACTGACACCGATGGTCTTCCGAACCAGCGGCAGTACATACGAAATTGGTTTCTTGGTGTCAACCGTTACATTGGCCGAGCAGATCGTACCGCTGAAGACCTTCATCGGCGGTCCTTCTGATGACGACCATTTAAAACCACTGGGTGTGTCGGGGTCCTCGATCAACTCAACTCGAACCTCAATCGGGGCACTCTCTCCGGTCAACTCCTGGATCAGTTTCTGATTCCTCAAAACGCGACGAAGGCCCTCTGGAGTCACCGGATAGTCGGAGGTTTTCTCGACGACACCCACCATGAATCCGTATTCCTCCGCCCTGACCGTCGTCGGGGAAACATAGACCTCCATCCCTGGATGGACTTTCTTCCCCTCCGCAGCAGGGATATAGACCATCGCCGTTATCGGCGCATCCTCGCTTTCCAGCGTCACGAGGCGGCTCCCGGCCCCGACCAGATCCCCGGCCTCCATCGAGACCTCGACGATCCGTCCCGAGAACGGACTGACGATCTTGGATGTCGACTCAAGCTCCCTCTCCAATTCGGTCAATTGCTGACGAACATCCTCGACCCTGTTCCCCGATCCGGCCTGCTGCGACCTCAACTGCGCCTGGGCCTGCTCATTGGCCGTCAGCTCGGCCCGAGTTCTCATCAGGGACGAATTCGTCAAGAGACCTCGATTAACCATCTCTTGCTGTTTGGCGATTTTCTCGTTCAATTCTGCAGCCTGGGCCCGATACCGAGCGAGCAGACTCCTTTGAGCCGCACTCTGCCGACTTCCCTGCCCCCTGAGACGACTGAGATCCTCACGGGTATTCTGAATCCTCAGTCGGAGGGCGGGCCGATCAAGCCGCGCAATGACTTCGTCCACACTGATGTGATCGCCCGGTTTCACCAGCACCGCAGCCAGGCGGCCCTCGGTGGTGCTTGCAATATCGAAGACCACACCACCGCGAATCAGCATGCCCTTCCCACTGACCTTGATCGAGATCGTGCCGACGACACTCCAGACAACCAGGGCGACCAATCCAAAGCTGACGGCGATCAAGGCCAACCAGCCCGCGGGAGAAGTAATCTGCATCATCTCGTCCAACCGCTCCGGAGAAGCCAGCTTCTCCAGTGCAGCCTTGCGAAAGAGTCTGCTCGGATCCATTCCTCAACTCCTTTATCGTCTCAGATCACGACGTCGCCCCCGTCAGAAGGGCGTCTCCCGGCGAATGAAATGCCTCAACCGTCACGCCACCATCGTCAATTCGACATTCGACAAGACGACCAACCTGGAAACTCAATTGCGTCGCCAAACGGGCTATCGATCTTCGCACCGCCACCAAGGTAATTTCCTCGGCGACCAGCTGCTCCTGGGCCAACACGACATCGATTGAGCTCCCCTCTCCCGCCCGAAAAAGTTCAATATCCGACCCCAAAACATCCCTGAAGCTTTCAACCGCTACAGTTCGACGACGTCCCTCGTCTATGGCTCGTCGCAGTGAGCCGACCAATCGGTCCACCTCATTTGCGATGATCCGTTCGAGATTTCGCGACTGAATTCGGCTCTGTCTCTCGAGTGCGAAGGACTGGGCCGAGCGGCCCCGAGCCGCACTGTTTCCGAACGGCAACTCAAAATCAAGCGTCAACCGGAAGCTGGGGCCGGCGGAGAAATCCGACACCGCGTTCCACCACCCGCTGGTCAAATCATTCAGGGTCGTAACGTCACCCCCCTCTTCAAGGCCCACGTATGCGATCCCCAACTGGAGGTCGACACGCCTCTTGAGATCGAATGAGGCCGCTTTCGCCAGCGTATTGGCGGCGACCACGCGGTAATTGGCCGCGGCAACGTCATACCGATTTCCCAGGGCCGCGGCGACCAACTGATTCTCCTCAGGAGGAACAGATGCAAGGATTGCGGACATGTCCGGCAACGAATCCGCGGCTAACGGCGCCTGATCGATCGTCGTCAGTTGCTGCCCCATTGCCTTCGCCAGAGCCACCTGGGCTTGGGCGACCTGCTCCTGGACCGAAGCAACCCTCCCCCTCGTCAAGTCCACCCGACCGCGCACGAAGTGGAGATCCGCTGCGGGGTACTCATCCGCCTCGACCAGAGTCTCTCCCATTTCAAGCAACTGGACCTGAAGAGCCTCGGACCGCTGAAGGAGCTCAAGGAGAGCCTGTGCAGCCGCTAAATCCCAATATGCCAGCGCGGTTCTCTCCACCGATTTCGAAATCGAGAACGCCTCGTCTGCCAGCGCCGCATCCGCCGAGGCCTTGGCTGCCGCCTCTGCGGCCCCGGTCGAAACTATTCCCCGCCCCTTGCCCAGGGGGATATCCAGGGTCAGACCCAGAATCGAGCGAACGTTGTCGGGGATACCCTTGCCTCCAAATTCCGGATTGGCCGGCTTCCCGACAAAGTTGTCCTGGACGGCATCCAGGATCAGGCCCGGCTCCAGAACGATTCCATTCCGGAACATCTTGGTCAGCCGGAGATCGAAGGCCGTGGTCAAGGTCTCATTGACGCTCGGCATTGATCCCATATGGCGAAGATTCATCCGCTGAATAAACGCATTCAGGTGGAGAACGTCGACCGTATTGGCCGCTTCTCTCCGGTTAGCCAGAACCATTGCGGCCGCAATATCCGAGGCTCCGGTTGCCTCTGCCAGATCGTGCCAGAGTTCATAATTGGCCCTGAGCCGACCCGATATGCAAATTCTCTGACTCCCGATCGTAATATCCAGGCCTGACGGGCAGTCCGCCCATACGAAGTCGGTACCGCCCAACTGATCCTGGAGGTCGTCCGCAACGGCATCCAGATTGTTGGAAAGCTGCCTGAAGATATCCCTTCTCTGCCGTTGCCCCCGAAGTTGGGCCTCGTTCAATTCGCTCCTCGCCGAATCAAAGGAAAACAAGAATGCCAAGCTCAAATCAAACGGGCCCGCATTTTCTTGGACAACACCCACCGCGAGCGTCCGAGCCTCTTGAGCCAATCGGATACTGCGATCCGCCTCAACCGC
>CAYSHZ010000007.1:0-19450 GCA_964430905.1 uncultured Thermoanaerobaculia bacterium
GGTGGCGAAAGAGAACAGGGTCGGTCCGGATCCGCATTACCGAAGCCGATGAGCTCGCCGTTGACGCCACCGTGTTGGAAAGTCCAGTGTGATAATGCCGTGAATCAGTGCGCACCACAGGCCGGTCAATAGTGCGGAAATCCCGATCCAAGTCCATGTGGTGTTCCTTGGAAGGGACAGGGGGAGATAGCAGATGGACCGAATGAGCCAGAATCCCACCGTTCCGCCGGCCCCAAATGCAAACCAGGCGGTGATTTTTCGGTCGCTGATGATGGATGTTCCGAACCAGGCGAAGAGTGCCGGCACACTCCAGGCAATGGCACCAATCCCAATGACCGGCTCGAAAAACAAATCCCAACCAAGACCGAGAGGGAAAGCCAGCCAGTACCAGCGGCGGTTGAAGTCCAGCAGGGGCGGGCCTATAACCCACGGCATTGGGAGCAGAACAGCGGTGGCCTGGACCCAAACACCCGGATGCCCAAGGAGACGTTGGATCGTCAGAGTCAGCGTAATAAGGACAAGCACCTTCAGCCCTGTTTTCATGGTCTCTTGCCTCCGGCGGGCCCGGACGGGTCGGCGCCATCGACCAGCCAGACGGCTTGAATGGTGGCGGAATTGGCCCGCGGACGAGCCGTAATCTCCAAGAAGGATCCACCACCTTCCCGGACCGACGTAATGTCGGCTACCGGGAAACCGGGTGGATAGATGCCGTCGGCTCCACTGGTCACCAGAACCTGACCCACCGTCAATGCGGCTCGGGGTGATACGAAGTGAATTTCGAGTTCAGGCCCTCCCGTCCCTTCCGCAAGACCATGGGTTGCACCGTCGAGGGTGACGACGGCGGCGGCGGCGGTTGCCCGAGTCAGGGTTTCGACCCAGAAGGTATGCCCTTCAACCCGAATGATTCTTCCGACAACTCCGCCGCCGGCAAGAACTGGTGTATCGGGAACGGGGATCACCTGTGTATTGGGGTCGATTGAGACCAGGAGGAGCCCCCGCCCCATGTCCCGATACAGGCACCGGGCAGGGGTGCCGGAAAAGATGGGGAGGGCTTGAAGGCTTTCGGCCGCCTGTTGTGTTGCCCAAAGGTCGGTCTGGAGGGCAGCATTTTGGCTCTTGAGCGTCGCCAATTCTTCATGTAACAGGTGGTTCTCGGACGCCAGGGAACGAACGTCCCTGATTCCTTCCATGAGATCACTGGTCATGCGGACTGTTGATTCAACCAGAATCAAGGGGGGGGTGGTGACTGCCCGAGCCCAGGAAGACAAGATCGTGGTTTCGGCAGGTCCGCGCACCTGGGCAGCGGCAAGGAGTTCAAGAAACACCCAAAGAAACAGTGTGCGAATCATCAGGGTGCGGAATGTCAACGGTCTACACCCTCCCAGCCGTCAGCCCCCGGGTCCGAGGCCTCCTGGTCAATCGATTGCGATCTTTCGAAGCAGATCGATGTTGGTCAACATCATTCCCGTGCCCCGGACCACGGCAGAGCTGGGTTCTTCACAGTGGCTGACCGGAAGTCCGGTTTCCTCTCTGAGCCGCTTGTCGAGATTCTTCAGCAGTGAACCGCCCCCCGCCAGAATGATGCCCTTGTCCATGATGTCCGCCGACAACTCCGGCGGGGTTTTTTCGAGGGCGTTTCTAACGGCATCAACGATTGTGCTGACGGTTTCCGCAAGGGCTTCCCGGATCTCTTCATCAGAAACCGTCAGGCTCTTGGGAACGCCCTCGACCAGATCTCTTCCGGTAACCTCCATGGTCAGCGGTTCATCGAGAGGGAAGGCGGACCCGATTTCCATCTTGATCTGCTCGGCGGTTCGTTCACCGAGGAGAAGGTTGTATTTTTTCTTCAGGTACAAAATGATTGCGTCATCCATCTCGTTTCCTGCGACCCGGACCGATCGGGCATGGACGACGCCGGCAAATGAAATGACCGCGACATCCGATGTGCCACCACCAATGTCAAGGATCATGTTGCCTGAAGGTTCGGTAATCGGGAGACCGGCGCCAATCGCGGCGGCCATCGCCTGCTCGATCAAGAAGACCTCACTGGCGCCCGCTTTGAGCGCAGTATCCTTGACGGCCCGTTTCTCGACCTGTGTGATCTCTGACGGCACCGAGATAACGATTCGGGGCCGGACGAGGAACGAACGGCCATTGGCCTTTCGGATGAAATGTTCAAGCATTCTTTCGGTCACATCAAAGTCGGCGATGACGCCGTCTTTCATCGGGCGAATGGCCTGGATGTTCCCTGGGGTCTTGCCCAACATGTCCTTGGCTTTGGCCCCGACGGCTTCCACGCGGTTGGTAACCCGGTTGACTGCGACGATTGAGGGTTCGACGACCGAGATTCCACGACCGCGGACATAGACCAACGTGTTGGCCGTTCCGAGGTCGATGGCAAGATCAGATGAAAACAGCCCAAGAAGGCTGGAAAGTCCCATTTAGTATTCCTCCAAGAAAACTCGTTCCCGACGACTGATCTGATTGCCGGCCGGATCGGTTGAGCGGATTACAATATCATTCCACCCGATTCGATGAACTTCGACTGAACGCCGAAAATTGCCCTTGTTATCGGTTTCGACCTTTGCATCGTTGATAGTGATTGTTGCTCCCAGCTCGGTCCTGCCTTCAATGATGAAAAGGTGGCCCAGTTGGCGAATGGGAGCGATCGTGAGGGTTGGAGGGTCGACATCGCGAATCACCTGGCGATGTTCGGCCGAGTGGATGAGAAATCGGCGAGCGGTACTCCATTCGGAAACGATATCGTCATCGTGCACACCGGCCAACCGCCAAAAATAGGTTCCGGGATGAATAGCCTGAAGACGAGCGCTGGTTCCAACAATCAACGGCGAATCAATGTCCATGCCGGATGAAGGGAAGGTTTTCGATCTGCTGACCTGAAGTCTGACGCCTCGGGTGTCCGCTGCTTTCGACCAGGAGAGTTCAATCACGGGGTCGCTGCGGATATCGAATGCGGTGTTGTTGACGGGCTTGAGGGGGGTAGGGGCCTTTGGGATTTGGTGCTGTTGCCCGAATGTGCCTTCGGTTGTGGCCGACACCCGTTGATGGCTGACCAGTCGGACCTCTTCTCCCATCTCATTGCGAAGGATCGCGCGTCCGGAAAAGTTGGACACGACGGTCTCAGTGTCACCGGCGCCCACATCGACGGCAACGCGGCTGTCTCGCCCGATCCTGGTCTCGACCGAGTCCGTTGTGACGATTGACGAGGAGCGTCCGGTTGAAACATTGATTTTGCCGACGACCATTTTGACGGCGCCGGAGTCTGATAACGCCTTGTCACTATGGTGAATTTCCAGGAGCGAGTTGGGGGCAACGTGGAACAAAGTGCCGTCGGCAAAGAGAATCTCAGCCGACCCCCGCCGACCGGTCTTGACAAAATCACCGTTGAAGACCGGCATTCGTGCCCTGGCGATGTCCCAACCCGAATGTCCTGCATGCTGAATGGTGACGCGTCCATCGATGGCGTGGAACTGCCCTTCTCCAATCGTGGACTGCCCTCCGCCTCCGGCGAGGGCCGTAAACCGTGACCGGGCATTCTCCGCAAGATCGAGGGCCTCCTCGAACGATTCGTTTCCGTAGGAGGTCTTGGCGTCTTCCAACTGTCGACTCGCCTGGGTGACTTCACTGGCCCACCCGCGGGGGAGATCACTGTTCTCGGCCCGGTGCTGAGCCTTCTCGGCCTTTCGGATTGCCCGACGAGCGGCGACGTCCGGAGTTGGGTTCATTTGGTAATGAACCAGGAGCAACAACGCACCCGCAAGTACGGCGGTCAGAGCCACCGCAACAATCTTGCCGATCGTGTTGATCTTGATGATGACCCAATCGAGTTCAATGCCGCGTGCCAATGGGGTTCAACCTCCTTCTGGACAGTAACATGCTGCTTTTCATGCGGCAAGCCTTCAATGGCTCTCGCTTGCGTGTCGCGGGCCCCTGGGCTACACTGCGCCCCCCCGGTGGGACAGCACCACCGTGGAACACTCCTATGGGGTCTTCATCGGTGTGTCGAATTCGGCTGACTATCCCGGATTTGTCTCATCGATGGGTGAATCCCCAGGGGAACGAGGAGACGCGCATGGCTCTGAAGTGGCTTCGTGACAATCTCAGACATCTCAAGTTTGTACTTTGGGGTGTGGTTTTGGTTTTTGTTCTTCTGGTCTTTGTCGACTGGGGTTCTGGTCGAGCAGGGGGGGGTGGCGCCGAAGCCGCCGTCAAGATCGGCCATCGGGAGATCAGCGAGCAGGATTTCGTCGAACAGGTCCGGAGACTTCAAAATCTCTACCAGCAACAGTTGGGAGACAACTGGGACCAATTCAAGAACCAGATCAACCTTGGCGAACAGGCTGTTCAGCAGCTGGTTGAGCGCCAGTTGTTGCTTGATGAGGCCAGGGAAACCGGATTGGTGGTATCCGAGGCGGAGGTCCGCGAAAGAATTCTCTCGTACCCGGTATTCACCGATCAATCCGGCCGTTTCGTCGGCCAGGAGAGTTATAAGAGAATTCTCCGATCAAGCCGGACCAACCCCCAGGATTTTGAGGCCCAACTGAGTGAAGAGCTCCTCCTGGACAAGTTCCGGACGATGATGGCTGAAGGCTTGTGGGTCAGTGACGCGGAGGTTGATGAAAAAATTCGGCAGGAGCGAGAAAAGGCTTCGGTCAAGGCGGTCCAGCTCCGATACGAACGGTATCTTGCCGATGTCACCGTGGATGAAGCTGCCACGCGAGAATATTTCGATGCCCATCGTGAAGACTTCAGGCGTAACGAAGAGCGAGTCATCCGCTATCTGGTCGTCGAAACCAACAAACTCCGCCGCCTCCTCGAGGTCGATGATGCGGACCTTGAAGTGTATTACAACGACCACAAGGAGGACTTCCACGAGGGCGAACAGGTTCAGGCCAGTCATATCCTGATTCAATTGGCGCCCAGTGCCTCCCAGGAAGAAACCGCTGCCGCAGAACTCAAGGCTCAGCAAGTAGCGAAGATGGCGCGGAGCGGAACGGATTTTACGGAGCTGGCGAAAATTCATTCCGACGATCCAGGATCCAAAGACAACGGCGGTGACCTCGGTTGGTTTGGACGAGGCCGGATGGTTAAAGAGTTCGAAGAAGCGGTTTTTGGCGCCAAACCCGGGGATTTGGTTGGTCCCGTCAAGAGTCAGTTCGGATACCATGTCATCAAAATTGTCGGTTACAGGCCGGATCGAATTCGACCCCTGGATGAAGTTACCGACGATGTTCGGTTTAAATACCTTGAGGATCGTGCTGCTTCCGAAGCTGAGGTTCGAGCAGGAGCCCTTGCCAAGAGAGTTACCGGAGAGCGTCCGGATACTGACGAGGCATGGCAGGCGATTGCCGATGAGGACGAAGCGGTGGTTCTCAACGAAAGTCCGGCATTTGGTGCAGATGAGACAATTCCGGGTACGGGGTCCGATCCCGCGTTCACGCAGCAGATTTTTGAGGCTGATGAGGGGACTATTGGTGGTCCCAGGTTGATTCCTCGCGGATGGATCGTGTGGCAGCTCAAGGAAATCCGTCCCGAGGGGCTTCCCGATTTCGAAGTAGTCAAGGCCGAGGTTGAGCAGGAGTTGCGCCGGGAGCAGGCTATGGAATTGGCCTTGGAGCGGGGGCGGGCACTTGCCGAAGCGTGGCGTGGCGGTAGTGACGTCGCGGCGCTGGCCCAAGAGAACAATACGACCGTTGTTGATGTTCAAGAACATCGCAGGGGTGCGGCCTTCGGTGTTCTTGGAGTTATTCCGGCACTGGACGCCGAGATCTTCGACGCTGAAAATGGAGCGATTGTCGGTCCGATAACACTGCCACAGCGAGGTGTCGTGGTAGTGGGGATTGAACAGTTGACCTTGGTTGACCCTGCCGAAATTGAGGGTGATCGTGAAGCAAAACGACGCCAATTGATGGCTGAGAGAGCGGATCGGTTAATTTCTGCGATGATCAACGAACGTCGGCGGGAAACATCAGTGACGGTCAATACACAGCTGGTGGCCCAGTTTGCGCCTCAGGGCTGAGGTCTCGGTGTGAATCGACTCCGGAGCCTCTTGTGATTGGACGGCTGGAGGGAAATCTCCAGAAGCTCGATCCCGGTTCCGTATTGATTGATGCTGGGGGTGTGGGTTACCTGGTGTCGACAACGTTGCGCTCGTGGGAAAGTTTCGAGGTCGATGAGCGGGCGATGTTGTGGATTCACACCAACGTACGGGATGACGCCATTGTTCTTTTTGGTTTTCCTGACCGAAATGAACTCCATACCTTCGAGCGGTTGATCGGCATCTCGGGTGTCGGTCCCCGGATTGCTCTGGCGGTATTGTCGGGAATGTCACCACAACAGTTGGCCGAGGCGGTGGAAGGCGGCGATTTTCCTCGAATCCAGAAAACTCCGGGAGTCGGACGGAAGACTGCTGAGCGAATTGTTCTGGAGCTCAAGGGACGTCTGGATCCCGGTGTCGGTTCCGTCAGTCCCGGAGATCCGGCACCCGACGCCGTTTCTGCCCTGGTCAACCTGGGATACTCCCAACGGGATGCTGCCCGTGCGGTTGCCGCTGCGAGGGCTTTGCCCGGAGCCGACGCTCTTGGTGGTTTGATCCGGCGGTCACTTCAGATTCTCAACGGCTGACTCCGCCCATATCTGCTAGGGTTAAGCCATGAGCGAGGTACTTCAGGCCGAGGTTGATCGAACCGAACGAGGATTTGAAGAGGGAATCCGGCCGCGGACCCTGGACGATTTCGTCGGCCAGGAGCGCTTGACCGACAACCTTGCGGTCTTCATCAATGCCGCCCGTGATCGTGGGGAGTGCCTGGATCACATCCTGTTTTTCGGACCACCAGGCCTTGGCAAAACGACCCTGGCTCATATCGTTGCGACCGCGATGGGTGCCGAGTTTCACGTCAGCTCGGGGCCGGTTCTTGAAAAAGCGGGTGATCTCGCGGCCATTCTGACGAACCTCCAGGAAGGAGATGTCCTCTTTCTTGATGAGATCCACAGGTTGAGTCCGGCGGTTGAAGAGATTCTCTATCCCGCCATGGAGGATTTCGAACTGGATCTGATGATTGGAGAGGGTCCGGCGGCCCGAAGCGTACGCCTGACTTTGCCTCCGTTCACGCTGGTGGCGGCAACGACGAGAACCGGCTTGTTGACGGCACCGCTGAGAGACCGTTTTGGCATTGTCAACCGGCTGGAGTTCTACGGGCGCGATGACCTTGCATCCATCATTCGGCGGTCTGCCGGCATCCTCAAGATTCCGATCATGGATGATGCGGCCCTCGAGGTGGCTCGTCGATCCCGGGGGACGCCGCGAATTGCCAACCGGCTTCTGCGGCGCGTTCGGGACTTCGCCCACCACCGCGGAGACCCAGAGATCACTTTGGAAGCGGCCCAGTTCGGTTTGGCACAGATGGAGGTTGACGCGTTCGGCCTGGACCATCTGGACCGGCAATTGTTGATGACGATTATCGATGTCTACCAGGGAGGACCGGTTGGGCTGAAGGCATTGGCTGCATCTCTGGGCGAGGACCGTGGAACTCTCGAAGACATCAATGAGCCCTATCTGCTCCAAAGTGGTCTGCTCCAGCGTACCCCGCGGGGTCGAATGGTGACGGCGAAGGCATACCGCCATCTCGGGCTTGATTCTCCCGGAGGGACGAACTCGCTCTTCGAGGAAACGAAGTGACACGGCCGATTCCGGTCGTCTTCAATCCGACTGCCGGAGGAGGCCGGGCGCGCCGCCAGAGGGCCGACCTTGAACAGGCTGCAGCCCAAAGTGGCGTGACCCTGGACTGGCGGGCGACCCAAGCAGCGGGCCACGCCACAGCTTTGGCAGCGGAAGTGGCTGGCCAAAAGCATCCTTTGGTTCTGGCCTTTGGGGGAGACGGAACCTATAACGAAGTGGCCCAGGGCCTCCTGGGAAGCGAAACATCGATGGGCGTTGTTCCGGCCGGGACAACTTCGGTCCTGGCATATGAGTTTGGAATCCCCCGACCGGTTGGATCCTCTTTGGGAGCTCTGATTGGTGGTTCTGATCGAGTGATGCGGGTTGGGAGCACCGACCGGGGAGATGTCATTCTCCTGATGCTGTCCGCCGGCCCGGATGCCCAGGTACTCAACAATTTAAAGCCGTGGCTCAAGCCCCTGGGCGGCAGGTATGGCGTGGCGGCACAGGCAGGAATCGAGTTGATTCGGCCGGCATCGATGCCGACGCTTCGGGTGGTGGGAGACGGCCGGTCAACCGAGTGTGGCTGGGTCATTGTGGGAAAAGGTCGGTGTTATGCAGGGCCTTTCGAGGCGTGTCCCGATGCAGACCCCTTCGAGCCGGACTTCCAGGTCGTCGTGAGCCGGCTCAGGACCCGCAGGGCGGCACTGGCGTTCGTCGCCGGATTGGCGCGTGGGCGCCACCTTCAACGATCCGGGGTCGAGGCGTGGCGGAGTCGAAGCCTTCGTCTGGAGCCCGGCGCATCATCATCTCCGGTCGCCTATCAGGTCGATGGTGATTTCAAGGGTCTTCTGCCGGTGGATGTCGGAATCCACCCCAAGACCCTGGTTGTTCGTTTGCCGAAGGCCTCATCAGTTACAATGCTCCCAGGGGGCAGTCGCTAATGGATTTTTTCTCTAACCTGGAAACCAGGGCCCGGACGCTTGATGGTCACATTGCGTTGGCCGAGGGTGATGATCCCAGGGTGATCCAGGCCTCGTTGGAATTGGCCCAAAAGGGACTGTGTCGGGTCAGTGTCGTCTGTCCCGGTGATCGACGAACCTCTGATCATGATCGGCTGGAAGATCAGGGCGTCATTGTTATCGATCCGGCGACCGACAGCCGTCGCCAGAACCTGGCAGAGATCCTTTTTGAGCGGCGCAAACATAAGGGCCTGGATATTGAACAGGCCCTCGAGTCTCTCAAAGACCCCTTGTATTTTGTCTCACTTCTGGTGGCAGCTGGAGAGGCTGACGGGTCGATTGGCGGTGCCGTCCGGACTACGGCCGATACGGTTCGGGCCGCTCTCCACGCGATTGGTGTGGCGCCAGGGCTCAAAACTGTTTCTTCGGCCTTCGTTATGGTTCATCCGGACCCAAATTGGGGAGACGATGGCATCATGGTTTTCTCGGATTGTGCTGTCCTGCCCGAGCCGGACGCCCAACAGATGGCTGAAATTGCGATTGGTGCCGCCGCCACCTTCAAATCGATTGTCGGAGGCCACCCGAGGGTGGCGCTTTTGTCTTTTTCCACAAAGGGTAGTGCCGATCACCCATTGGTCGAGAAGGTCCGGGGGGCGACCGAGGAACTCCGGAGTCGCGAGGTCGACTTCGCCTTCGATGGTGAATTGCAGTTCGACGCCGCTCTGATTCCAGCGATTGGAGCAAAGAAGGCGCCGGGTTCAGCGGTAGCCGGTTCAGCCAATGTCTTGGTGTTTCCGGACCTCAACGCCGGCAACATCTGCTATAAGGCGGTGGAACGACTCGGTGGAGCGCGGGCCCTGGGTCCCCTGATGCAGGGACTTGCCAAGCCCGCCAACGACCTCAGCCGTGGTTGTTCCGCCTCGGACATCGTGCAGGCCGCCTGCCTGACGGTGTTGCAGGCAAAGGGGTAGAGATGAGAGTACTGGTTGTCGGCTCAGGGGCGCGCGAACATGCCATCGTTCATGCCTTGAAACGGTCGCCGGAGGTCGAGGATGTCTATGCCGCCCCGGGGAATCCCGGGATTGCCCAGGCCGCAGACCTGCTGCCGTTGTCGGCTGATGACATTCCCGCCCTCGCGGAAGCCGCTGCTGACCTGAGAATTGATCTGACGGTTGTGGGCCCGGAGTTGCCGCTGGCATTGGGGATCGCGGATGAGTTCTCGAAACGGGGACTTCGCCTGTTTGGACCCTCCAGCGTTGCGGCGGAATTGGAGAGCTCCAAAGTTTTCGCGAAGGATTTCTGTCGACGACACCAGATCGCCACGCCGGAAGCGATCTATGCCATGACCGAGGAGCAGGCCCGAGAGGGTGTCAAGCGCATGGGCCTTCCGGTGGTTCTCAAGGCGGATGGTCTTGCCGCCGGCAAGGGCGTCTTGATTCCCAGTAGCCAGGAAGAACTGGAAGAAGCACTCTCGACCTTCTTTCATCGAAAGGCATTCGGCGAGGCGGGGGCAAAGGTTCTGGTCGAAGAATTCGTCGTCGGGACCGAGGTGTCCTTTATGGCGATTTCAGACGGGAAGAAAGCCCTGCCGCTGGTGACCTCGAGAGACTACAAAAAGATCGGCGAGGGCGATGCCGGCCCCAACACTGGAGGAATGGGCGCCTTCTCTCCCGCGATGGGTCTCCCCAAGGGATTCAGCCGCACGATCATGGATACGGTCATTACGCCCGTGATTCGAGGGATGGCAGCTGAAGGCCGGGAGTATCGAGGACTGCTCTATGCGGGATTGATGTTGACTGAAGAAGGCCCCAAGGTTTTGGAATTCAACTGTCGCTTTGGAGATCCGGAGACCCAGGCGGTGTTGCTGCGACTGGAGGGCTCTTTTGCCGCCCTGGTCAAGAGCGCAGCCGACGGCCAGTTGGCGCCCGGTGGCCTGTCCTGGAGGCGGGAGGTTGTCGCCTGTGTTGTTGCTGCCGCTCATGGTTATCCAGGTTCGCCTCGAAAGGGAGACCAGATCACCGGAATTGACGACGCGATGGCTCAGTCGGCGGTGACGGTCTACCAGGCCGGAACGAGGCTGGATGGCGAGAAACTGATGACCTCTGGAGGGAGAGTGCTCTCCGTTTGTGGACGGGGACCCACCCTTCAATCGGCCCTGAAGACCGCCTATGGGGGTTTGGATGCCATCCATTTTGACGGCATGACCTACCGAAGAGATATCGGCGCAGACGCCGTGGCCCGTGAGGCCTGAACATGAGCGATGTTGACGTCGTCATTGTGATGGGCTCATCGTCCGACTGGAAATACCTCAAGGGCGCAGTTGGTGTCCTGAGGGATCTGGGCATCGCCTTTCGCGTCCACGTCAGTTCGGCCCATCGTACGCCGCAGAGAACCATTGACCTGGTTCGTCGATCCGAAGAAGAAGGCTGTCGCGCCTTTATCTGCGCAGCAGGCATGGCGGCACACCTTGCGGGAGTCGTTGCTGCTCACACCCTGCGACCGGTTTTGGGGGTGCCCCTCCCCGGGGGTGTGATGGATGGCATGGATGCATTGCTCGCGACCGTTCAGATGCCGGCGGGAGTGCCGGTCGCGACTTTTGCAGTCGGGTCAGCCGGCGCCAAGAATGCGGCATTTTTCGCCGCACAATTGATTGCGGACCGGCGACCCGAGGTTGCCGAGGCCCTTGTCGAGCGACGGCGATTGGATGCGGAGCGTGTCGAGAATGCCCAAAGGGAAATTGTTGCCGCCATTGAGGGAGAACATTTGTGAGTTGTCCGATGAAAGATACACCGATCCCGATTCTCTGTGAGGATCTGGTTCGAGTTGTCGTTGTTCCCGAGCTTCAGCCGGTGATCTGCAGGACCGGCTCGCTGATTGTCAGACATGATGATCAGGTGATCATCGAGACTGCCGACGGGGAATTTCTGGGGCGGGTGACCCGCTTCACTGCTCCCGTCGTCAAGCCTCCCCGAAAGAGGCCGGGTCGAATCCTCCGATTTGCGGTTACCGAAGAGGAGCGAATCGATCAGGAGCATCGAACCCAGGCAGCCGAGATCGAGAAATACGTGCGGCGCCAGGCCAAGGAACTCGGGCTGGAGATTCGGCCCGTTCGGGCCCAGATTCCGCTGGCCGGTGATTCGGTCCTGGTGTTTTTTACGGCAGAACAGCGGGTGGATTTCAGGCCACTGATGCGTGATCTGGGTCGCCGGTATCAGAAGAGGATTGATATGCGGGCCCTGGGGGTTCGGGACGGGGCCCGTTTGACCGGAGGGCTAGGTCCATGTGGGCGTGGTCTGTGTTGTTCAACGTTCATGACCAGATTCCACTCGGTCACGGTTCGAATGGCCAAACGGCAGAACCTCAGTCTCAATCCTGCCAAGATCTCGGGGATGTGCGGTCGGTTGATGTGTTGTCTGTCCCACGAGGTCGAACAATATCCGGAACTCAAGAAACGGAAGCGGAAACCACCCCAGGGCTAACCGGCCGTTTTTTGTTCACAAACAACATTCGCAATGTCCATCGAGGCTGCCAAGGCGTCATGTCCGGGTGAAACCAGTGTGTCATGGACAACGTAGTGTTCATCATTGCCGTACTCTGGTATGGTGAGGAAACTCAATTGGCCAGTCTGTCATTTCTAGCGGCAGGGTTCTTGTTGTGTACGAGAGGAAAGGGCGGCTGGCAACGCCCGGCAGGGGCGTCGGGAGGCGATCATGTCTGATCGAAGATTAATTAGGCCGTCAATGACCGAGACCATGGAACGGTTTCCGGCCCGGACGACGGGTCGGCGGAAGCAGGTGCCGGCCGAGCAAACCAACGCAGAGAGCTATTACTATCTCAAGCAGATGCAGGGCCGGACATCAATGGTCGTTGTGTTGACCGACGGTACGGAACTCATTGGGTGGATCGAGTGGTATGACAAGAATTGCATCAAGCTCAACCGGACGGATGCCCCGAACCTCCTGCTGTTCAAGCACAGCATCAAATTCATGTTCAAGGAAGAAGAACTCCGATCGCGGCGCCGAAAACGAAGTGCCGCGGCCCGGTAGATAACATCAAGGTTCCCATCCCACTGTTGTGCAATGGGGGCGGCTCTCTTTCAATAGAATCCTGTGGACCACTGATGAGCGTGTCTTTTGTGTCGTCTATCCGGGGAGTCTTGGAAAGACTTTGTGGAAGATCTCCAGGGGTGTCAAGAGTCGGCTCTGTCCAAAGCTGTCCGGTGGCAGACTCCGGATGACGTGAAGAACTCGGTGTGTAATATAGGCAAAGTTATTGCGGACCTGCATCGCCCCCTCGGTTCGATACATCGTGTTCAGGATTTCCAACTGTCGGTCCAGGGGTGACCGGTCGCTGATATTGAGGATTTCGTCAGGGCTGGTTCTGACCCTGGGCACAACGTCCCTGGGTTCAGGGAGGCCGAAGACCGAACTCTCGATGCTGGCCAATTCCTGCATGACAGGGTCCAAGGGCGCCGGCGCCTTCTTCTTCTCGGGCGATTGAAGCAGAATGGGGCATCGGTTGCAGTTGGCCGAGTGAATGCCCTCATCCTTGACGACCCAGCCAAGGTTGGTCATTTTGAGATGGGCCGAAAGGTCGTTCTTGAGGTAGTCTACGAAGGGCCGAACGGCGGTGTCATAACTTTCCTCGACACCGTCGAACATATTGAGAACAAAATAGACGCCGAACGAATGGACCACGTTTGCGATCGTCTCGATATAGGGATTGTTTCCCAACGACATCAGGAGATCCTGGAGAAAGGCATCCAAGTTGGGGAGGCCGTCCTCGTACACGTCCTCGACCTGATCCAGCAATTCGTTGACCATTCGGTGCTGATGGGCCATTGCGCCGTGCTCTTTGAAAAAGGGCGAGTCCGTCGAAAAAATAAACCGGAGTTTCCTGAAGAGAAGGCTCTTGACGATGTCTCCGGCGGCCAGGGTGGCGGCCGGGTGGTGGGGAGTGAAGACCAGAATTCCGGAATTGGACAAGGGCAGGAAGTCGATAACGTTGGCATCGAGACCGGCGCGGAGATCGAGAATGACAAATTCTGCTGGGAGTTTGTTGATTGCGTGCACCAGTTTCCAACGAGAAGTGTCACTCCAATTCGTAATTTCGTCGATCGAGTGTTTCGGGGCGGCAATGAAGGAGAAGTTCGAAAAGAGCCCCTGTGGATCCAGTTTTGGATCAAGGTGCGTCACGCAGTCGCTGAGCAGGCGGTCCTTTCTGAAAAAGTGGTAAAGGTCCCGTTGAACCGGGGTATCCAGGGTGTTCCGAATGGAGGACGTTCCGGTATCCAGGTCGACCAGAACGGTCGGTGCGACCCGGGACAGGGTCAGGGCAAAATTAACCGCAAAGGTGGTCTTGCCCACCCCACCCTTGCCGGAAGAAACGGTGATAATTCGAGGCATTTTTTTTTGCTGTCGGACGGGCGTTGGCCCTTCTGAGAGCCTCCGTCGCCCAACGGGCACTATCCTACTCTATCCCACCTCCGGCCGCTTTGATGCGGCTGATCAGGAAGTCCAGAGCGACCGTGTTGAAACCCCCCTCCGGAATGATCACATCGGCCCATCTCTTGGAGGGCTCCACAAATTCCAAATGCATGGGTCGGACGGTTTCGAGGTATTGCTCTACGACGCCTTCCAGTGTTCTCCCGCGTTCTTGCATATCGCGTTTCAAGCGCCGGATGAATCGGACGTCCGGATCGGTATCGACAAAGATCTTGATATCCAGCAACTCTCGGACTTCGGGCAATGCAAAAATCAGAATCCCCTCGACGAGAACAACGGGTTGCGGCTGGACCGTCTCGGTCTCCGGGAGTCGCTCGTGGCGACTGAAGTCATACAGCGGTAAATCTGCCGGGAGTCCGTTCTTGAGCTGTTTCAGGTGGTCAACCAGCAGTGAGCTTTCGACCGAGAGTGGGTGGTCGAAGTTCCGGTGATTGCGATCGGTCAACGGCAGGTGCCCCAGGTCGGCGTAATAACGGTCCTGGGTGATCTCCAAAATCTGATCGGAGCCGACCCTATCGACGATGGCCCGGGCAACGGTTGTTTTTCCGGAACCGGTCCCGCCGGCTACGCCGACAATCAGGGGGGAGTTCACTGGGCCGGCCGCGGCAGCCACGTATCCTCCAGCCCCCTAGAGATACTTCACCGTCTCGGAAGCGGTGACGGCATCTTCTCCGTCCGGAGCTACCTCGAGGTACTTCTCGAACTTGGCCTTCGCCCCGTCCGTGTCACCTCCACGAAGGAGGACCATTCCATACTCGAACAGACATTTCGGAAACTCCGGGTCAATATCGAGGCACTGTTCCAGGAGAGGTTTGGCCTTCTCGTCATCCATCGCGTTGAGGAAAACCACCGCCTGGTTGAACAGAGAAGCGGGGTCATCCGGGTTGGCTTCTTGGTAGCGCTTCATGAACGCGTCCCGAGCCTCCTTGTCTCCAAGGGCTTCCGATGAATTGGCTGCAATTGCGAGGCATCCAAGAGACTCGTCATCTTCTTCCAGGCATTTCTTGGCCGTCGCCAGTGCATTCTCGAGGTCTTCGGACTCGTATTGAAGCTCGGCGAGGTTTTCCAGGGCAGGCAGGAAATCGGGGATGGCAACAAGCGCCTCTTTGAACAGGGCCATCGCCTGATCTTTTTGTCCGGCCTTCAGAAGCTTTCGGCCTTCCTCGAGTTCCTTGTAGCCGGGGCGTTGGGCAAGCTCGAGTGTCTTCTGGGTGTTGGCTTCGGCCACAGTTTTCAGTTGAAATTCAAAATCATTGTCCATCGTTCCGACAGCGACCTTGAACTCTTCGTCGTGACCGATATACCCCGGAGCCGAGACGTGGAAAATATAGACTCTCGTTGCATCGAGGATCAACGCCTTGAACGTACCGTCGTCCTTGACCGTGATTGTCTTCTCGAAATCGGTCAATTCATTGGTGGTGTAGGTGATCGTTGCTGTCGTGATTGGTTTTCCCTCGCTGTCGATGACCTTGCCGAAGACGCGGGCCTGTGGACCCGCCCACAGGGATCCAGCCGCAAGAATAACAATTGCCAGAACGGCGGTGGTCTTGAAATGTCGCATCATGCTCCTCCTGATTCTCGTTGCCGAGGTTAGCATTTCTAAAGTGTTTTCTTCCCCAGCATTGCCAACAAGACATTCTTGGCGATTGTCGGATTCTCCCGGAGTCGCCGCATCGAGTAGGGATACCAGTCTTTGCCGAAGGGGACATAGACCCGAAGGCGGTGGCCGGCGTCGAGGATGATCCGGCGGAGTTCCTCGTCAACGCCGTACAACATCTGAAACTCATACTGCTCCCGGCCCAGACCGAGGCGATCGATCAGGCTCATGGCTGCCCACACCAGATGGGAATCATGGGTTGCGATTCCGACGTAGGAACCGGCTCTGAGGAGTTTCTCGATCGTGAAGGTGAAGTTCTCCCTGATCGTTTCGTAGGCGAGCCACGCGACGGTTCTGGGCTCCCGGTAGATGCCCTTGCACATCCGGATGTTGGGCGTCAGATCCGCAAGGCCGTTGATGTCATCTGCGGTTCGTCTCATGTAGGCCTGGAGGACGACACCAACGTGGCCCGGGTATCGCCCGTTCATCGTTCGATAGATTCGAAGCGTTGGATCGGTCGTTGTGTGGTCTTCCATGTCGATCCTGAGAAAATTGTCCGTCGCCCGGGCCTTGGCGGCGATCACGTCGATATTTTCGGCGCAAAAGTCTTCGTCAATCTTCATGCCCAGCATCGTCGGTTTGATCGAGACGTTGGCATCCAGGTTCTCGGCTCTGATGACATCGAAAACATTGAGGTATTCGTTGGTGCAATCCGTGGCCAGAGAACGATCAGAGACCTCTTCTCCCAGAATGTCGATCGTCGCCATTGCCCCTTCATCCATGATCAAACGAATGGCTTGTACCGCATCATCGAGGGTCGAACCGGCGACATAAGGCCGTGCGAATCGTTCGACAATAAATTTGGGAACCAGAGGAAGCCCATGGATCACCAGCGAATCAAAAATGCTCATCCCACACTCCTTGGGTCCGGCGTCAAGGCCAGTGCGGCCACATAGACCTCAGAAGCGCCGCCCTCCAACAGAGCCTGCACGGCTCGTTTGATAGTCGTTCCGGTCGTGATGACATCGTCGATTAGTAAGACCGCCCGTTCGTGGATCGCCCCGGAACGTCGAATGGAGAAACGTCGTGTTTGCAGTCGTTTCCGTTCGGCTCGGGATCTGGACGCCTGTCGCTCAAGACCATGCCTGCGAAGGGTGGGCCGAAAGGGGCGGTTGAGGGCGTTGGCGACGTGTCGGCCGATAATCTCTGCGGCGTTAAAGCCCCGTTGCAGTTGATGAAGAGGATGTGAGGGAACGGTCGTGACCATGTCCACACAACCGAGCCACGGCGCCAGCGAGATGCTCGCCGCCAACCGATCCGCCAACGCCTCTCCGATCTGGTCGTGGCCCCGGTGCTTCAAGGCCAGGATCGCATTCCGTAGAGTGCCGTCATATTCGCCCCAGACAACGGTCCCCCGCTGGGGCGGGGGGATTGCGATACAGGATACACAGGACCCGATCGGGTCGTCATTCGGCCCGCCACAACGGGGACACCTCAGGCCTGCCACCGGCACCAGGGAGGAACGGCAGTCGTTGCACAATCCGCGCCGAGTCCCCGGCATCGGTCCGTGACAGCAGGGGCACTCGGCCGGTAAAAAGACCTCAAGAGCCGCTGCGGAAAAGGCTGAAGCGCACACGGGCCATCGTACCAGATGGAGGGCGACTCGAGAATAGTTTCACAAGCGATTTCTGAAGGTTTGGCGATCGGATATTTAAGAGAGAAAGTCCGGTTCTGAACGCGGGCCCAGACCTCAGTCGATGGTTGTCGGTCGGGACCAGTGGATCTGTCGGCCGCGGTGCGGGAAGGAAGGAGTCGGGTCCGAATACTTCTTGGTTGCCGCTCCAACACTTGAGTACCTGGCAAAGAAATAGGACGGATCACCAGTTGCCTGGTTAACAACCGATGCGTAGGGATAGACAAAGGCATCAGACGGTCCGTCCAACAGGTAGAAGACCAGGCTGCCGCCCATCACCGGGGACTGGAGGCGACGTTGGAGATGGCCGAACGGGGGGAGGTCAAATATCTCGGTATCGACGATTGCGCCGGAGGCATCTTGAACATCAACTGCAACCTGGGTCCATTCGGGAGTCCATGAAGCCACCCCGATATTGCATCTGAAATTGGTGTTGTCATTAAGGATGCTGGCGGTGTAGCCGAGGGTCAGCCAATCGGTGCCCTCGAGCAGGGCGGCGCCGGGCAAGGCCTGCCCAAACTCGCCGGTCCCCCCACCGGGATCAGTAGTGTAGGTGCGCGAAGTCGCCAAGAAAGCGCACTCGAGATCGGGGCAGGGTTCACTTGGAGGAACGTACACCAAAATGGCCCCGGTTCCGTTGATGTCGAAGAGGTCCGGTCCCAGGACATCCCACAAATTAATCGTTTCATAGGGGTAGATCACCAGGTCGAGTGTAGGAACGAAGTCGTTGACCTGATCCGACTCCAAGACCTGCACGACCAATGGCAGTTCCCAGCTTTGGGGATTATGAATGGAGAGATCGGTCTTCCAATAGGTTCCACCGCTTCCGGCAGTGTTGCCGGCCGCCGGAATGATCCAGTTTGTGGCCAACTGGGCGGAAGCCGGCGAAGGAAGGCCGGTAAGAGTGAGAACGATGGAAAGACCGAGGAAAATGACGCGTTTCATGTGAACCTCCTCTACTCGACTTGGTTTCAACGCAAGATCCACGCCAGGCCGAAAAACCCAATTGGATACCGGTCACCAAGGGCCATATTCGCGAAAGCGTAGGATCGAGGACTCGACCCTGTCACCTTGAGAGGACGTTCGTCGTGGTGTGGAAAGGACGCGATTGCCGTACAATTGGAGTATGAAAATTACAGGGGCAGCCTTCCTGATTCTTCTTTTCGCAGCGGCCATTGTACTGATCCTCAGGACCCAGGAGATCAAGCACGTCCAGGATGATGTCGCCCGCATGGCGCCCCGACTGATGGAGGAGGGTGTCGAAGGCCGCACCATGAGGCATAGGGACGCCCTGGCACGCATCAAAGAACTGGAAGCCCTCTGTGACAGCCCTTCCCTGATAGCCGATTCGGTGCCACGCCTCCGTGAAATAACCGTCGAAGCGGCCGCGTGGGCTGCGGGCTCGCCCTCATCCAGTAGGGAACTGACGGCGGCCGTCGGCCTCAGGGTCGCTGCCGACACCTTGAGGGAATATGCCATTCGTCCTTCCGGAAGACACCTGGGGAAAGCCAAGGCCGAGCTTGAAGATGCAAAATTGGCCCTTGAGGGACAAGAACCGCGGACAGCCACATCGACCGATGCACTGAGGGAGAGAATCAAGAATATTGACTATGCCCACCGGGAGCAATTGCAGGAGTTGGAGGAGGCGTATTAGTTCCCGTCCGGAAACGGTTCTCTTTTGCCCCGGATCGTCGGAAACGGAGCGTGCTGCAAGTCAATTCAGGGCCAAATTGTACTCTTCGATCAGGGTTGCACCGTGAGGCCCCCATTTCAGGGCGCCCAATGGAGGATCGATGGTTGATTTCGATCATACCGAACGCGGAAACAGCAAATCGTCCAGGACCAGAAGTTGCCTACTCTGGGGTTGTGGATTCTCGATAGTAGCCTTGCTGATTGCCGTGGGGGCATTTTGGAGCCTCTTCCACTATGGGCGCTCCGAGGTTGCTCCAACTGTTGAGAAATTCCTTGAATTGATGGATCAACAGGAGTATGAGCAAGCGTATGGGATGGTTGGCT
>CAYSHZ010000007.1:19550-28568 GCA_964430905.1 uncultured Thermoanaerobaculia bacterium
TGGTTGGCTCGAAATACTGTGGGAAATGCGGTAGCCCAATTGACCCGCTTGCGGACCGAAAACCTCCGATCGGTTGAGGGCCTGGATTCCTTGTTCTTAGAACAACAACTCGGGAGATGGCATGAGCTCCTGGAATTGATCAATGGCTGATATCGACATTTCGGTGGTACCAAGGCGTTTTCGTTTACCACACCATGGAATCGTCCGTCCGGCCTTTTCCTGGAGGGGCGAGCGTCCGCTTCTGGACCTTTCACAACTTCATTTTCTTCTGTTTTTGCTGTTCTGGGTGTTGTTCTGGTGTTGGTGGACCTATCTCGTTACAACGTCTTCATACTCCTCAAACCTCGGTATGGAGGTCAAGCTCGATCGATATCTTGGGCGGGATGCAGTCCAAATTATTGAGGGTCAAGTCTGGGCAGTACCTCTGATCGCAAACTGTGAAGAAATATGGCGCCGTTCTGAGGTTAAGCTGGGTCTGGTATGTGTTTTGGTTCTTCCTGGCGGTGAGTTGAGGGTCAACGACCGTTACCTCGGAGGTGCAGAGCTTCTGGAACCAGTGATTGTGGAGCAGCTTGCTACCCATCATCCTATTCGGATGCTGATCCAACCGCTTCCAGAGTGTGACTTCAGAGACTTTATGTTCGTGTTGGACGAAGGAACAAGGGTGCTTGAGGCGGCCGGTGTTTCGGCCGACGCGATCAAGATTGCGCCCTCCAGGCCCCCGGTCTGGCCCCTGTCTCCGAAGAAACCAACTGGTGACGCCGGGTTCCCCCGTCCATGAGGAATGATCGCCCATGAGGTTGTTGGGGTTGAGCCGCGGGTGTTTTGACCACAATCCAGCAGGGCCTACCGGAGGTCAATGCCTTCCAGAATGTCGTCCGGGATATTGGTGGTTTTCAGCACACCGGCGCCTACGGACTGCAGGTTGCCGGTGATCAGTGCCAGCCAGCGTTGGAGAGGCCTGGTCTTCTCAATCTCGAGATAGGGCCAGAGGCGAATTGCGGTGTCCCCGTGATGAGGCGCCACCAGGGCCAGGGGATGGAGGGCGCGGGAAAACTCAACAATGACCCCCTCGACCAGGAGGCCCTGGCCGTCGGACCGGGTCCACCACCGTTCGGTCTTCAGTACGGCCCGGCCCCAGCGGTGGGGGCCGGTCTGGATTTCTGTTGTGGCTGCGGACGAGAAGTCCGTCGATCCCTCGAGAATGATATGCGGCATCAGGAGCCTCCGGCGGTGGTCGTTCCGACAAATGACATGATGATGGATCGCCGCCGATCGCGGACATCACACTCGACCAGGACCAGTTGTTGCCAGGTTCCCAACAGCACTTTTCCGTTGGCAACCGGGACGGCGATCGAGGGTCCAAGCACGGCTGCCCTGAGATGAGAGAATCCGTTGCCGTCGCCCCAACGACGATCGTGGTGGTATTCCCTGTCCGAAGGTGCGAGCCTCTCGAGGGCTTCTTCGAGATCTTTGAGTGCGCCTGGTTCATACTCAATGGTTGTGATGGCGGCGGTGGACCCCGGAACGAAGAGAGTCAACTGTCCCTCGCCTGCATCGAGCCGCCGGAGCCAGTGTTCAACCTCCGGGGTCAGATCGATCGTATGGCCATGACCGTTGGTTTGAACTTCAATCTCGGTAGTATGAACAAGCATGAATCAGTATACCTAACCTGAGCGATTCTGGCGGATGAGATGCGTCAAGTCCTTGAGGCTCTGGTGCTTGAAAAAAACGTAGGCATACCTGTTTGTCTGTCGCAATTTTTGAAAGTAGGGACATCGCGCACCGACCGAAGGGCGGAACGGCGGAGCCGTGGAGGTCGCGAAGCGACCCGCGTGGGCAAAGGACATCGCGCACCGACCGAAGGGCGGCACGGCGGAGCCGTGGAGGTTGCGAAGCGACCCGCGTGGGCAAACCAGGGCCCAAGGACTTGACGTAGGTCGCTGATGAGAATCGCTCAGTTTAGGTATGAACACCTTGATACCATCGTGTGGTGGTTCTGGTCGCACCGGAGAGGTGCTGACCGTGTTGGTGTCAGTGGGTGAGGAGGCTTGATGGTTGGGTACAAAAGGCAATGAGGCGATTTCTGTGAGAATCCTGATCTTCAGCGCCCGCCGGGATGTTGGAAGCAATCGCCGGCTGGTCGAAGCCGGAGAGGCGATGGACAGGCCTGTGGAGATAGTCGATGCGACACAGGCGGTGGTTCGGATTGCATACGGTAGCCGGGATATTCTCGTTAATGGACGGAGTGTTCTTGAGCCCAGACCTGAGGCTGCCCTGGTTCGGGTGGGCAACTGGCGGCCGGAGACGATGCTCGGGATCGTTGAGGTCTTGGAGGACTCCGGCATCTGGACCCCCAATTCATCCGAGGCTTTCCGGGTTGGGCGGGATCATTGGCGCAGCCTGGTCTCCCTGTCTCGTTCGGGTCTCCCCGTACCGGCAACCCTGGTGGCGATGGATCCGGAACGCTCGGCGGCTGAAGCGGTGTCGCACTTGGGTCTTCCGGTTGTCGTCAAGCTTCGGCGTTCGCGAATGGGTGTTGGGGTCATTCTCTGTCGCCGGCGGGATCACCTGGAAAGCGTGCTGGACTCGCTGTGGCGCCTGGGAGACGAGTGTGTCGTTCAGAAATGGATCGAGTGCGCCAGTCGTTCAACCCGGGTTCTGGTGGCCGGTGATCGAATCGTGGCCGCGGCGCACTTCGAGGCGGCAGCCGGCGAATGGCGGTCCAACGGGGCTCGGGGGGGCGCTGCACGGCAGGCAACTCTCAGTGATCGCCAAGTGGAGTTGGCGATTGCTGCAGCGAGGGCGTTGGATTTGAATCTCTGTGGTGTGGATCTTCTGGAGGGCCCGGAAGGGCCGGTGATCTGTGAGGTCAATCCAACCCCTGGCTTCAAGGCGCTCGAAGCAGCGACTGGAATTAATGTCGCCCAGGAGATTATTGATTTCTGCCGACGGGAAGCGTGAAAGCGGGGGATCGCGCAAACAAAAGAAAATAGGCGTGCAGCCGATCGGCTGCACGCCTTTGTTGTGCTCCATCAGGTGAGAGCTACTCGGCCGGTTGTGCGGGAGGAAGGCGCCGGGCGCCCAGTTCGCGGTCCAGCATCAACAGTCCATGGTTGGAGTCCTCGACCATCTTGACCTGGTTGGTCAGTGTGTCGGCGGTTGCAACCTCCTCGACCTGTTCGCTGACGTACCAGTGCAGCATCACCGTGGTTGCGTGGTCCTTCTCCTGGGTCGAGATATCAACCAGGGAGTTGATGCGGTCGGTGATGAACTGCTCGTGGGCCAGAACGGCGTCGAATGCCGCCGAGGGGGAGGACCACTCCTGCTGCGGAGCATCCAGCGCCTTGAGTTCAACCTGTCCTCCGCGCTCGATGAGGAAATCAAAGAGCTTCATCGCATGGGCGTACTCTTCCTGCGCCTGGATGTTCATCCAGTTGGCGAAACCATCCAGATGAATGGTCTTGAAATAAGCCGAGACGGCAAGGTAAAGATAAAATGAGAAGAACTCGGCGTGAATCTGCTCGTTAAGCGCTTGTTCGACTTTTTGATTCATGGGACCTCCAGTGACAGTGATTAAGATCGATCCGAGCTCATTCTAGCCGTTGCCGGACGGGAACTAGCTCATGTGCTCGCCCAGATACTCCGCCACACCCTCGGCGGTCGGTTTCATCGCATCGTCGCCGGGGTTCCAGTTGGCGGGGCAGACCTCGCCGTGTTCCTCGGTGAACTGAAGGGCGTCGAGCGTCCTGAGGACCTCCTCGACATTCCGCCCCAGTGAGAGGTTGTTGATGGTCGAGTGGTGGATGACGCCATCCTTGTCCATAATGAACAGACCACGCAGGGCGACGCTTTCCTTCTTCAGTAGAACGCCGTATTTCTTGGAGATCTTCTTGTCGAGGTCGGTGACGATAGGGAAACGAACCTGACCGAGTCCGCCCTGGTTCCGGGGGGTATTCTTCCAGGCCCAGTGGCTGAACTGTGAGTCGACGGAGACCGCAATGACCTCGCAGTTGCGTTTCTTGAACTCTTCGAGCTTGTCATCGAATGCGATGATTTCGGAGGGGCAGACGAAGGTGAAATCGAGAGGATAGAAGAAGAGGACGACATACTTGCCGCGGTAGTCCGACAGGGTCAGTTCTTCCATCGAGTTGTCTTCGAGGACCGCCAGGGCGGTAAAATTAGGAGCCTTTTTGTTGACGAGGTATTTCATGATTCCTCCACTTTCGTTGGGTGAATTCATCCCAAACTGGGATGGTCACTCCTCTCAACCCCCGACCGGGATCATCTATTCCCGTTCGGATTCCCACTTCCGAGGATCATCACCGGCAGGACCCAGGATCGGACATTGTTGCGGCTGTCGGCAGGTGACCAGAGGACACCCCGTGCCTTGCCTCCCGGAACCGGTCCGCCTGCCACCAACTGGAGGGCGATGAGACAGAGGGCGGTGACCAACAACAATGAGGTGGTTTTCGGGCTCAGTGGGTTGGGTTGGTGTGCCCATGGGCGGGGAAACGCCAACCAGGCCAGCATGATGGCAGCCAACAAAGGCAGGGCGGCGGCCAATACGGGAGGCCAAAGCATTTCAGGGGTCGAGAGCCCCTCAAAGGGTGAGCCAGGACGGCTGGGATTGGTTCGGATAACAACCAGGATGCCGGTGACAATCCAGCCCAGAGTCGGAAGACCCAGGTGGACTCCAATCGTTGCAAGACGACCCCAACGACTCAGCTGGGGATGCCCCTGTCGGGCCAGGGCCAGGAGTCGAAGGGTTGGAATCAGGGCTGCCCAGGCACCCAGCACCGGTACGATCCAAACCAGGGCGGGTGACGCATGATGAAGACGCAAGAAGCGGGAGAGATGACCGTCCCAGGGATCCAGCAGGGCCACCCACCCCAGTCCAACGACCGCAGCCATCCACGAGAACTGGACGGCAAAAAGTTCCGATGTCAGACCCCGTGGCCTGGGGACAAGGGGAACCCAGAGTAAGGCGACCAGGAGACATGCGATGGTTCCCCCCAGCCAGTAGCCGACCGCTCGTGTGTCGCCGGCAAACGCCAGCGAAGGTTGATTGACCAGAGCCCATGGCTGGTGACCGATCGGCAGGGTCAGCCCGATCCACCGACAGCCCCCAAGGATGGCGCCCAGACCCTGACCTGCGGTGATGACCCCCAGGGCGAGAAAGGCGCCGCAAACGGCGCCCAGCCAACTCGTGGCAACGGCGGCCATCGTGTTCGGACCGGGGCGTGATCGCATAGCTCATGCTACCATTCTCCGACATGACTGAAAGCACTGGATTTATGCTTCGAATACAGAAGTCCCTGCTTCAGGGACCTGGCCTCTCGGTGGTGGTGGCTGCTGCGGGGTGCCTCCTGTTTGCTTCGACTGTGACCGGCCAAGCCCTGACCGTTCGGTCTCTTGAGGGAGGCACCGAGGTCGTGTTGGTTACCGAGACGCTGGCGGAGATGTCCGCGGGCTGTTGGCCGGTCTCGGAGGGAGAAGGCGGCTGGAAAGGCCGGTGCGTCATCGGGAGTGATCTGACCTTTACCGCAGCACTGGAGACTGCGCTGGGAGACCTCGAATTGGCGCCCTCGGTCATCATCATGGTTGGTGGTTCCGGTCGCCGGGAGGCCATCGATCGGGTTGAGAGCATTCTGGCGGGGAAGGATCCCGGGGCACGGCCGCTGTCGGGTGATCCGACCTTTGAGGAGGGCGGTCAGGAGCGACGTCTGGGCCAACCCGGGGGATCCTCCGTTCTTCGCCTGGAGGTTCAGCTTCCGGCGGTGGATTGCTCCGACCGGACCGCCGTAGAGGTCTTGTGGAGCCTGTTGCCTCGTTATCTGAAGAGTGTCAGCCCTGGATTGAGAAGTCGGATCGATGGTGATATTGGTACGCTTCAGTATTCGGCTGATGACGACCTCGGGGGTCTGGAACTGAGAAACCTCCGCCTGGCCCTGGCGCAGATTTCGGGATCACCTTCGCTAAAGGCCGACGAGGTGGAACGGGAGGCTCACCGTCTCCGGATCGCTCGATCGGCCGAGTTGGAGTCCGTCGAAAGTGCAGGACTGAAGTTGCTGGGCCTATGGGTTCGGGGCGGGAGCGATGGTATTCGGGAATATCTCTTTGGGCCCGATGGTGTCACGCTGGAACGGGTTCGTCAGGCGGCTGCAACGTGGCTGCCCAGACATCCGGGGCACGCGGTGTTCCTGCTGCCTCCACGCCACTTTCGTCCAAGGTTCGCACCTGGCCCCCAGTCGGCGCGGATGGCTAATGACCTCTCTGCAACCGTTCTTGCCCGGCCATCTGCTCACCTTGCAACCCTGGTTCTCAGGCCGGTCCTCTTGGCGGACCTGACGGGAGATGCCGAAGCGGTGATCCTGACACAGTTGGCGACGGTCCTGCGGCGATCGGATTCCCGTCCCCCCTACGTTGCAGTTGAAAGCCGGCCGCCTCGACTGGAGTTGGCTGCCGGAACTGGAGATTTCCCCGGACTCTGTGAAGCTCTCCAGGGGGCGTTGATGGAAGTGGCCTCCGACACGACGCCTGTGGTGGTCGAGAAGGATGCCCGTCGCCAGGCGCTCCGGCTGATGGCCGGCGTATTGGGAATGGGGAACGGGAGTGAGGTCACACCGGCAACGGTCTTGGCACCCGGGAATCTTGCAGTGGGAGGGGTTGCTGTCGATGCGGAGTTGGCTCTGGAGGCTTTGGAAAAATTTGAACTCGGCGGACCCCCAGGGGGAGTAACTCCTGGGGGATTTTCCGGAGACAATCCTCGGCGCCGGATGCCCGTGGCCGGGACGCGGTCGGCGGTTGCGGTCGCTCTGCCCCTCGCATCTGGGTTTCCGATCCCTCAGACCGTCGCCGAGCTGGTCTCGGGCCGGATCGGCCAGGTGATCGAAGGTGCAACTGGTGAAGTCCTCTTGCCCTTGATTCCCGGAAAATCGGTGATGGTGTTGCTCGTTGCCAAGGACGGTTCGGTTTCTGATCTTGAGGAGGCCCTCAGGGAGAGTTGGTCGCAGTTGTTTGGTCCGACGACGGAGGAAGATTTAAGTATCCTTCGTCGAACGGTGGCGACTGGGGTCGTGTCAGCGGCTGGAGGTGTCTTGGGCAGGGCCCGGGTCTGTGCAGCGATCGCTGCCGGCGCCGACAGTTGGAGAACACCGCGCGACCGTGAGATGGCGGCCTTGACGGTCGATGTAGTAGCCGTCAACCTCGACCTGGAACGCCTTGTGGAAATGCCTGAGGCCGAGTGGACGGCATCAGGGCCTGCCGCCGTCAACCTGGATGAACGATAGGCCATCTCAGGGCAGGCCCTGGCTCCGGCCTCTGTGGATTGCTACACTCCCCCGACACTTCGATCGATGGGTCGCGGTATGACGGAGGCCTGATGACGATGACAATCCAGCAACAGATGCGATTCTTGACCAAGGGCTGTGTCGATGTTGTTCCCAAGGATGCTTTCCAAAAGAAACTCGAGCGGTCCATGGACACCGGGGAACCCCTGACAGTCAAGGTAGGCTTTGACCCCTCGGCCCCCGATTTGCACCTGGGCCACACGGTCATCATCCGAAAGATGCGCCATTTCCAACAGTTGGGTCATCGTGTCGTTTTCCTCATCGGGGATTTTACCGGGCTGATCGGGGATCCCACCGGGAAGAACACGACCAGACCACAGTTGACCCCCGAGGAGATCGAGGCCAATGCGGCAACCTATCGGCGTCAGATCTTCAAGCTCCTCGACCCCGACACGACGGTCGTGGAATTCAACTCGAAATGGCTCGGTGAGTTGGGTTCCGCCGACTGGATCAAGCTGGCTGCCAAGGTGACGGTCGCCCAGATGCTTGAGAGGGACGACTTCCGCACGCGGTACGAGGCCCAGAAGCCGATTGCTCTCCACGAGTTCCTCTATCCGCTGGCACAGGCCTACGATTCGGTATGCCTGAAGTGTGATGTGGAGCTGGGCGGCACGGACCAGCTCTTCAATCTTCTGATGGGTCGTCATTTGATGCGGGAGCACCAACTGGAACCACAGATTGCAATGACGCTGCCGTTGCTGGAGGGCTTGGACGGCGTTGAGAAGATGTCCAAGAGCCTTGGAAACTACGTTGCGGTCGAGGATCCGCCGGGTGAAATGTTTGGGAAATTGATGTCGGTTTCCGATGCATTGATGTGGAAGTACTGGCTTCTCTTGACCGATCGGTCAGTTGACGATATCGAGGGCCTGAAACGAGATGTTGCGGAGGGGCGACGGCATCCGATGGATGTCAAGAAAGACCTGGCCCGGTTGATCGTTGAGGAGTTCCACGACGGGGAAGCTGCCCGGGGCGCCCAGGCCGAATTCGAGAGGGTGTTCTCCGGCAGGAAGCTTCCCGTTGATATTCCGGAAGTCGAAATCTCAAGTGAAATGTCGACCATGCTGCTGTCCAAGGTCCTGGTTCAAGCGGGTTTGGCCGCTTCGAATTCTGAGGCACGCCGCCTGATGTCTCAGGGCGGGGTCAAGGTGGACGGGAAAAGTGCTGGTGATCCCAAAATGACCATTTCCTTGAATTCTGGAGAGTCTTTGGTGATCCAGGTTGGGAAACGGCGGATTGCCAAAGTATCGGTCGTGACACCCGGAGATTCCTGAGCGCGAGCCTCTTTGATTGTGCCGGACTGGGTCGGCCCGAGTCGGATCAGAAGAACGATGTCTCCTGTTCAACCTTCAGACCTTCTTCGCTCAGACCCTGGATCTGAATGGAAATGAAGGAAGGCCTGAACTTGTAGTCGTGGCAGATGTGCCGAAGGCGCTCGTCAAGATCGGCATCCCAGAATTCAATGATTTTGCCGGTTGCCATGCAGACCATGTGGTGGTGTCCGCCGCCCGGTTCCATTTTTTCGTAGAAATAATGCTCTCGACCGAGCCGGCTCTTGCGAACCAAACCGCACTGGACAAGCAGGTCCAGCGTCCGGTAAACCGTGGCGCGAGAGACCTTGCGCTTTTTGACCTTCATCCTGGCCAGGAGGTCGTCGGCATCCAGGTGA
>CAYSHZ010000008.1:0-27420 GCA_964430905.1 uncultured Thermoanaerobaculia bacterium
GCTTTCTGATTCTGAAGCCTTTTGTCGGAAGATCGGAAACAAGTGAATCCCCCTGCAGGTTCATAAGTCGATCACATTGCATTTTCGGCCTCCGACCGAGCATTTGAGCGCCACGTTTACCTTCGGCAAACCGCACCGGCACCAGAACTTAACGTTAGCGAGCGGTTGTAAGATTGGCTCTGTGAGAGGATTACCGTGAAGGACACCAACACCTACTCCGCAATCGTCAGACAAGAGGGCGACTGGTGGATAGGCTGGATCGAAGAGATCCCTGGCGCCAATTGCCAGGAACGAACCTACGAGGAACGTATGGAATCCCTCACGGTTTCCCTGTGAGAGGCTATCGAATTCAACCGGCATGATTCAATGGAATCCGCCGGCAGACCTTTTCGGGAAGAAACCATCGCAATATGAAACGACGGGTTTTGCTGAAGCATCTCAAAACCCATGGTTGCGTTCTTCTCCGAGTAGGTGGTCGGCATTCCTGGCTCAACAACCTATCGGCCATTTCTCGCCATTCGGAGATCGATAACACCCTTGCAAGGAAGATCTGCAAGGATCTTGGTGTAAAAACAACGAAATAGCCGCTAACATGGTGGTGCAACGGACCCCAACCCAAGGCGGTTCGCCCCGGAAGGTTGGGTCCGCTGAAGTCGGATCGTTGGGCAGAGCCAACGAGAGGGGACCTTCTGAATATGACGGATGCTGAGCAAAGGAAGAGTCGAGGTTGTTTCAAGTGGCTTCTCTGGGGCTGCCTGGCGGTGATTGTGACATTGGGCTTTCTTGTTGTTCTAGTGGTCGTCAATCTGGACAAGATTGTGCCCGAGGAAGTTCGTCAAGGCGTCAGTGACTATGTCGATTCTCGGAAGGAAGCGTTCCAGCATATGGGAGAACTCAACACGAAATTAGCTCCCGTGATTGACGCAGAATCATTTCACACGAGCATCAGTTTTGGCCCCGGCGAGGGACACGATCACCTTGTTGTGAATATCTTGAACGCAAACCTTGATGACAAGAGCCAAGCCGGGATGGAGGCAAAGGCTCGCGAGATTGCACTGTTCGCGGCCGAAAACTACGCTGATTTAGATGCCATAGACACGGTGGTCATCGTTTTCATCTCGCAGTTCAAGGCCGGCGTTACGATCACGAGCACCAACCCGTTCCCGTATCCGCTGGAAGAGCTTCTTGGCGGGCACGATCAAAGGAATGAGGTTCGGGAGGTTGGGGATTCCTAACACCTCCCCCCGGGCCGATGTGCCCAAACGGTCGAAGAACGGGAGGGGATAAACCCCTCCCCTACAAAGAAAAACGTAGGGGCGGGGTTTATCCCCGCCCGGGTTCCCTTGAACTATTCAAGCGCCTCACGTTTCGCATTGCGACATTTCAAGGAAGTTGTCCAGAGGTCTGAAAATTCAAGAAAACGCATGCCCAGCCAATTGTTCGAACGGGTGCCAATCCAAACCCCTCCGGAGTGAAAGCTGTCACAGCCTCAAATGGGATATGGAGCTTCAGAAAAAATGAGAACGGGAGATTATGACCCAATCGGGCCGAAGCCTGACCGTTTCAAGGAACTTCGGTCGTCGTTTCGATCTCAAAACCCGCTGATGCAGGCTTTGCTGGTTGCGATATTGGCGAGGGTCAGGGTCGAACAGCTTGAAAACGAATCAGAAGCCAATACATTGTTTGAACGGACTCCGCCATTCCTCGGCCGGGTCCGCTGAACTCCGACGTGAAGCGGAGAAAACCTCAATAATGAAGATTGACTGGAAGCCGATTATTTTGTATGGCGGAGGCGGAGGCGGGCTTTTCGGCCTCTGGACGAGTTTCTGGATTGCGGGGTTCCTGACTCTCTGGGATCAAGGGTTGCTCTATCCAGGCATTTCACTGTCGGATCAAAATAGATATTTTATGCGAGTCAGTCCCGAGCGCGCATTGGCGCTTGCCGGGGATCTCTTTCACATCAACCTGCCGCACCACCTGCCGGGGTTTGTGATGGCGTTCGTTTTCGTCTGTGCGGTTTTTGGTGCATTTCTGGTAAGTGTCAGCCGATTGATTTCCCTGGATCCAGATTCAACTGGCCTTCGAAGCTACATCTGGACCCTTCGGTCGATGTTGACTTGGCAGGCTTTGTTGTTGTGTTTGGTTCCTTCCGTGATGCTTTTCGTTGCCGCATGGGTCGACAGTTCTGCGATGTTCATCGCGGTTATTGCTGGGTTGGTTATCTCTTCATTTTTGGTAATTCCGATAACGGTATGTCGACCGGCAGCGGTTTCCGGTCCTCAATCGATCGATTGGAAGAAGCCGGAATGGCCGGGATTTTCGGTCATCGGCATGTTCCTCGGAATCGAACTCATTAACTTCAGCTCCGACTATCTTGGATCCCTGGTCCCCAACGTCTGGTTTCCCTTCACAGCCCTTGTATTCACTGTTTCTCTGGCCCTGTCTACCATTGCTCCTTTGCTCCAAGGTACCCTTTTGTTAGCGTCTGCATCATCCGAAACACCGAATTATCGTTCGGTGTTTCGATGGGGTGTCCTCGGTCCGTGGCTGGCTCTTGGGTTTTGGATGCTCGGTATTCCAGCCCTTTGTCTGGGCCCCTTTTTGGCATGCTATATCTGGCTTTGGAAGGTAGTCCCCCTCCTCGCTGCCTTTCTGGAGGGCCAAGGCTCTGGATTGCCCTTCGTATTTCAACTGGTCATTATCGCCATGAACATTGTTGGGAGGTATTTTTGGATGATTGTTATGGTGCCGTTTGCTCTTATCTTCTGGATCGCAACATCAAGATTCATTGCAGGTTTTGACCAGTATTCGAAAATTCAAGACGAACGGGATATACAGGGCGCCCACGGTCCCGGTTCCCTGAACTCCAACGGTGGGTGTGCTCAGAACCGGTAACTGCTATGTACGTCTACAGAAAACGCAATAACCGCCCGGACGTTGTCATCTACCGGAGCCAAGAGACCATCGAGGCCGAGATTGTATGCGACAGTCTTGAAGCAGAAGGAATCCACTACCACCGGGTAGCAGAGCCGGACGAGTTCCCCTGAGGCGGCACTGCCGTTGATTCAGAAAGGCGTGAGATTTCTCGAAACTGGTTGTGAAATTTTCTCCGTTCCGAAGAGAGTAAAAGCCTGATGTCGGGAACCCTGCGGTCCCCATCTGGGCTTTCCAGATGGGAACTAGTTGACGGTCGATTCTCCGGCGAGAATCTCGACATGGGCTCCGGCCGACGAGGCGAGTGCATCGAGGTCATAGCCACCTTCGAGAATGGAGAGGACGCGCCCGTCGGCCCAGGCGTCGGCCGCCTGGATGATCGCCCGGGTCATTCGGCGAAAACCGTCCGGCGTCATCGCCAACCCACTGATGGGATCGTCCTGATGCCCTCCAAATCCGGCACTGACGACGACAGCCACGGGCTGTATGCGGGCGCCGATTTCTTCCAGTGCGTTCTCAAGGGCCGAAACAACGACGGTGTCATCGCTCCCTGCCGCCAGGGGAACGTTGCGGGTGAAGCCTCGTCCCTTGCCCTCCCCAATTTCATCGGCGCTCCCGGATCCGGGGAAGGTCGGGTATTCATGGACCGAAACGTAACCTACATCGCCCCGTTCCCAGAAGTGTCGTTGGGTTCCGTTGCCGTGGTGGGCGTCGATATCGACGACGAGAACAGGCCCTCCCGAGGCCCGGGTCAAGACTTCGGCTGCGAGAGCGGCGCCGTTGAAGAAGCTGTAGCCCCGTGCCCGGTTCCGCTCGGCGTGGTGCGAGGGAGGACGGGCGGCAACGAAGGCTCTTGTGAATCGCCCGCTTGCCTGGTCAAGGGCGGCCCGCAACATCAATCCGGGGCCTGCCATCAGGGAGGCCCAAGAACCGGCCGAAACGGCACAATCGGGGGTGTCGACATGAGATGGCGCGGCACCACAGGCCGCCCTGACCCTTTCGATGTAGTCGGGATCATGGATCCACTTCAGTGCACCAATGATGTCATTTTCCGGCGGGAGAATAACGCCTGGTACTGGAATGACGCACTCCGGGCCGAGATTTTCCATGGTTCGGAGGATTTTTTGGATCCGGTCAGGACTCTCAGGATGACCGAGTCCAGGCTCGTGAAGTTCGCAATCAGGATGGGAAAACAGTTGAACTGGAGTCACGCTGGACCTCCTCCCAGGGGTGCCACTCTAAACGATCGATCCCGGAGAGAGGGAATTCGGAAGGGTGATTTCTCTTGATTTTGATGAGAGGATTCAATGAGTGTATGCGTTAACTCATTGATTATTAGTCACTTCTGCCGACCTCTTTTTCGAAAATTCGCCGTTCCCTTGAAAGATATCAACTTTACGGTTGTGATGGCCATCACTCGACGCGGGGCGAAAATCAATCCTGACTTTTCATGCGTTGACCGACGTAAGTGTGTGATATATCATCTATTCGTAAGGTATTACCGTAAGATTGCTGTGGCAGAGGAGGATCAGCCATGCGTCAGAACGTGATCCGAGGAATGTTGGTAGCCGCCCTGGTGGTGCTCCCGTTGGCCGCCAGTGCCGACACCGTCTTTCATCTTGATTCCCCTCAGGATGGCGATACGGTATTTGGATTGGTCGAAGTCCGGGGCTGGATCCTGGATGACGGTAACGATTGCGGCGAGCCCGCAAACTGGCAGAGTTGCGATTGGAGCGCCGCGTTGATCAGCAGCATCGATCTTTATGTCGATGGTGCTTTTGTTGCGTCTGCGGATTTGGGGCAGCCCCGGTGGGACGTGCTCCAGGCTTTCCCGTGGTATGCGGGGACTCCGTATGAGCGTCCCGGATTCAGCGTTTCGTTTGCGGCCGGGAACTACACGTCGGGTGACCACTCGCTCTTCCTTCGGGTGACATTCTCGGACACGACCGAGCAGGACTACGGTCAGGTGACGGTGTCTGTCGATCCGACCCGAAACCAGGCGCCCTTTGGTGAGCTGGAAATGCCCGGAGAGAATCAACCGATGAACGGTGTCTACCCGATGACCGGTTGGGCTCTCGATGATTCCGAGATTGCCAAGATGGAGCTGATGGTTGATGGACTGATCGTCGGTCCTGTCAATGGTGGCATCCATCGTCCCGACATTGCCTATCGTTTCCCCTCCCATCCGGGTGCGGACCGTGCCGGTTTCATTCGGATGCTGAACACGACGGAATTGACCAATGGCGTTCACACGGTGGCCATTCGTCTGACGGACAATGAGGGCCTGGTCAAGGTCATCGGGAGACGTTTCGTCCAGACGTTCAATACAGCCTACAATCTGCCGCCATTTGGCGGTATCGACTGGCCCATCCCCAACCACATCATGTATGGCAATGGCTGCGATGATCCCGGTGGATGGTCGACACCCCCCTACGAGGAGCCTCAGGACGTCGAGTGGGTCACTGGATGGGCTCTTGACGTCGGGTCAACGACCGATCGAGGCGGAGTCGCCTATGTGCAACTCCTGATTGACGGCAACATTGAGTTCGATACGTGGGTTGATTCCTTCTACTACCCATGGCTGGAACACCTTGCCGAGCTGATGAACACCTATGGTCTTCCGAGAATGGACATTCTCAATCTGTTTCCCGATGTTCCGAACTCCAAGGACGCCGGTTTCATATTTGCGATGGATATTTCCGACCTCTTGAATCGGCGTGGCTATCGCCAGGGTCTCCACATGCTCACCATTCGAGCCGGTGACTGGGAGAATAACGTTGCGGATATTGCCAAGATGCCGGTGATTTTCGATTGCAATGACGATCGCGACCAACCGTCATTCGGCGAGATCTACACACCCGGGCCGATGGAAAGAGTGGCCGGAGTGGTCGAGACAACCGGTTGGGCGATCGATCTTGACTCCGTCGAGCAGGTAGAAATTTGGATGGACGGCGAATTTGTGTCGTATGCCGATGAGATTCACCTGCCGTCTCCGGAAGTGGATGCCATCTATCTCTGGCTGCCGAATTTCTTCACAACCAACGCGGGGTGGAGTTATGACATGGACACCGTTGGCCTCAACATCACTGATGGTGAGCATGTCCTCGTCGTCTGGACCGAAGACCATTGGGGTGGTCGGACGATGATCGGCGAGCGCGTGTTCGTGGTTGATAACCTCGGCAAGAGCGCAGAGGTCCGGACCGTCCTCAATTAATTCGAGTCGATTGACATTTCAGCCCCCGCTGCGGCGGGGGCTTTTTGTATACGGGCGAGTAACGGGAGCGGGGGTTGGGGAGTGCTAAAGTACTCGGGCCCGGGGCCGGAACACGGTGATGAGACTCTTCGGAGTTTTCAATCTTCGATTCTTTATTCCGTTGCACGGGGCAACTCAATATGATGTTCGACGACAGCAATTTGCATGGCTCACCGCGTGTCCTGACTCGGCCGGAGCATCGGCTCTCGCGGAAGAAGATGTCGCCGAATGCCTTGAAGGTGCTCTACCGGTTGAGTCGTGCGGGGTACCTGGCCTATCTGGTTGGCGGGGGCGTTCGCGATCTCCTTCTTGGCGGCAACCCCAAGGATTTCGATATCGGGACCAACGCGCGTCCCGAGGAGATTCGTCGTCTCTTCAAGAATTCTCGAATTATCGGTCGTCGTTTCCGCCTGGTTCACGTTTTCTTCAGGGGAGAGGTCATCGAGGTATCGACCTTTCGGGCCAGTCCGGAGCCTCCGGAGGGGCCGGACGACTGGGAAGAGGGAGAGTTGGAGGAACGGGAAGCCGTCGCCCCCGACGAACCGGGGCCCAAGGCAGTCAGGGATGACAACACCTACGGTACGCCCGAGGAAGATGCGTGGCGGCGGGATCTGACGATCAACGCGCTGTTTTATGACATTTCAGATTATTCAGTCATCGACTGGGTCGGTGGCCTCGATGATCTCGAGCGTCGTATCATTCGGACTGTCGGGCCCCCCGTGAAGCGGTTCGAGGAAGACCCCGTTCGGATGATGCGGGCACTCGAGTATGCCGTTCGACTGGGATTTGATCTGGAACCGGAGACCGATGAGGCGATTCATGCGTGTCATGGCTTGATCGACGGGGGTGTGCCGGCCCGCTTGACCTATGAGCTGATGGAAGGGCTCAGGTCCGGTCATGCGGCCGGAATCTGGGATCGGTGGGACCGCTACGGTCTTCTGGGAAGCGCCTTTCCGGAGCTGGATCTCGAGCGTGATCGAATTCTCCCGCTCTTGAGATGTGTCGATACCAGGGTGTCCGGAGGCGCAAGGGTGGCCGATGCAACGACCATTGCATCACTCTTCCTGCCGGGATTCTCGCGTTTACTGACGGAGATGACGGCTGACGGAGGGCGCCTGGCCAACGGTGTTTTCCTTGACCGGCTTCGGGTGATGCTGGAACCGGCGACGACACATATGATGGTGTCCAATCAGTGTTTTCACCAGATGTACCACGGGCTTTTTGCCCTGACGAAGATGCGTCGGCCGCCTGAGCGGGGACGCCAGGTTCTCAAACTGACTCGTCACGAGAGTTTTCCCGTGGCATGGGACCTCTATGAGATTGGGACCGAAGTTGGGCTGCTCTCCGGAGAGTCCAGGGATGCCTGGATTCGGGCGGTGGGACAGGTTCGGAATGCGCCACCGGGCCGGGAGCCGGAGGTAGTCGTCGATCCCGTCAAGAGGACCCGGCGCCGTCGTCGCCGGCCACGACGCCGCGGAGTCTCAAAATGACCCGTACCGATATTCCAGCAAGGATTGACGAACTTCGGACACAGATTCGTCGCCATGACAGCCTCTATTACGATCGGGCCGCTCCGGAAATTTCCGACTTCGAATATGACCGGTTGTTTGCAGAGCTCAAGGAACTCGAGGCGGCACATCCGGAATTGATGGCTGAAGATTCTCCAACCCTGCGCGTCGGAGGGACACCCCTGGAGGGTTTGAATCAGGTTGAACATTCGGTGCCGATGCTCTCGCTGGACAATACCTATTCGATAGGAGAACTCGTCGACTGGCATCATCGGGTCAGTCGAATGTTGGGCCATCCTCCAGACGGTTTGGCGGCGGAACTGAAAATCGACGGTGTGTCGATTTCCCTGGTCTACGAGGATAGGACCCTGGTTCGAGCGGTGACTCGAGGAGATGGCAGGGTCGGGGACGACGTCACGGCGAATGTCCGGACTTTGCGGTCGGTGCCCCTGCGCCTGGATCGGGGTCCCGCCTCCATGGAAATTCGGGGAGAGGTCTACATGCCCCGATCGGTCTTCGCCCACTTGAACCGGGAACGCCGTTCTCGGGGTGAGGCCGAATTTGCCAATCCCCGAAACGCCACGGCGGGATCGATTCGACTCCTGGATTCACGCCAGGCTGCCCGGCGTCGCCTCAGTGTCTGGTGTTACCAGCTGGTTCAGGCCGAGGGGCATCAGACCGATGGCCATGTTGCAGACCTGCGATGTCTTGAGGAATGGGGGTTCCCGGTCTGTCCGGGCTATTCCCGTTGCCGGGATCTCGATGAGGTGGAGTCGTTGATCGAGCGATGGTCCGAAGAACGGGCCGAGTTCGATTTCGAGACTGATGGCGTGGTCGTCAAGGTGGACCGGTATGAGGAACGAGAATTACTGGGGGCGACCGGCAGGGCTGTTCGGTGGGCGGTTGCCTTCAAGTATCCCCCCGAAGGCCGCATGACGGTTGTCAGGGATATCGTTATCCAGGTCGGACGGACGGGGGTCCTGACGCCGGTGGCCGAGCTGGAGCCGGTGTTGATCGCCGGGTCCACCGTTGCCAGGGCGACGCTTCATAATTTCGATGAGGTCGAGCGATTGGATGTCAGGCCAGGTGACACGGTGTGGGTTGCCAAGGGCGGGGAGATCATTCCCAAGGTCGTTGGTGTCGTCACGAGCAAACGGCCGAACGGCACCCAGCCGGTGGCCAGACCCTTGGTGTGTCCGGCATGTGGCGCCGAGGTCCATCAGGTTGGGGACGAGGTGGCCCTTCGGTGTGGCAACCCCGTGTGTCCCGCAATCCAGAAATCCCGTTTAAGGCACTTTGTCGCTCGGGGTGCAATGGAGATTGAGGGACTGGGAGAGCAGAGTCTCGACCTCCTGATTGAGAAGGGTCTGATTACGGATGCGGCTTCTCTGTGGGACCTCGAACCGGAGGAGCTTGCCGAACTGCCCGGATGGGGTGAACTGTCGGCGGCCAATCTGAGACGGGAAATTGACGACGCCCGCAGCAGACCGTTTCATCGGTTGGTCTTTGGCCTGGGGATTCCTCATGTTGGAGAACGGGCTGCCAGGCTTCTGGCCAAGCGATTTCCCTCTCTTGATCGGCTCGCCGGGGCAGCACGGGATGAACTCGAGGTGATCGACGGGATAGGGCCGGTCATAGCGGATTCGGTTGTTTCCTGGTTTGACTCGCCGGAGAATCAGGATCTGGTGAATCGTATGGTTGAGCGGGGAGTCAATCCGGTTGAGGCCCCGAAAGAAGAATCTGACGCCGGTCTGCTTGAGGGCCTGGTTGTGGTTCTGACGGGCAAACTGTCGGATCCTCGGCCCCGGGTCAAGGAACGGCTGGAAGCACTGGGTGCTAAGGTTTCCTCATCGGTGTCAGGCAAGACGAGTTATCTCGTGGCTGGAGAGGATGCCGGGTCGAAGGTCGAGAAGGCTCGCAAGCTGGGAGTCGAGGTCATTGACGAACAGGGCCTGCAGGCGCTGATCGACGGTTAGGCAAGGGGGTGTGATGTCTGAAGTGATTTACCTGGTTGACGACGATGACGGTTCGCGGACGGCGATGACCAAGGCTCTGGGACGGGTCGGTTACCGGATCGAGCCCTTTCCTTCGGCCGAAGAAGCCCTGTTGGCGTTGCGGGACGATCAATCGGTCGCGATGGTGATTTCCGATGTTCGAATGCCGGGCATGAACGGCTATGAGTTTCTCCGCCATGTGAGGTCCGAGCGTCCCGACCTGCCGTTTATTCTGGTGACCGCTTTTGCGGAAGTCGAAGATGCCGTTTCGGCTCTTCAGGAAGGTGCGGACGACTATCTCACCAAGCCTGTTCGAATGCAGGAGCTTCGCCAAAGGGTGCAGTTGCACCTCGAGCGAAGGGTTCTCAGTGACGAAAACCGGAAATTGCGAGAACGGCTTTCGAAGAATTTTGGGTTTGACGGAATTGTTGGGCATTCCCAGGCGATGGAGACCCTGATCGACAAGCTCAAGGTTGCGGCGCCGACTCGATCGACGATTTTGATCATCGGCGAAAGCGGGACAGGCAAGGAACTGGTCGCAAATGCTCTCCATCAGCATTCGCCGAGGGCCCAGGGGCCGTTCATTGCGGTCAACTGCGGCGCTATCCCCGGCGAGATCCTGGAGTCGGAGCTCTTCGGCCATGAGAAGGGTGCGTTTACCGGAGCCCATCAACGGCGAATCGGGCTGGTTGAGTCGGCTTCGTCCGGTACGCTCTTCCTCGACGAGGTGTCCGAACTCTCGTTGGACCTGCAGGTCAAACTGTTGCGTGTCCTGGAAGACCGGACTGTGACCAGGGTTGGGGGGACGGTGAAGATTCCGGTCGACTTCAGGCTTGTCGCAGCCACCAACCGAGATCTTGGCCAATGGGTTCGCGAGGGCAGATTTCGGGAGGATCTCTATTACCGGCTCAAGGTCATCACCCTGGAGATTCCGCCTCTGAGGGAAAGGGCTGATGACATCCCTTTGTTTGTGCAGCATTTTCTCGAAGTGTTCAACACGGAACTCGAGCGAGAGGTCAAGGGAGTTCATCCCTCGGTGCTGGCGGCGTTGAAACGGTGTCGATGGAAGGGCAATGTCCGGGAACTCCGGAACGTCATGGAGTCCCTCGTTCTCTTTTCTCATGGTGGAGAGATTACGATGGAAGACCTGCCTCAGGAATACCGGGTTGCAACCTCAACACCGATGACGTCGGAGGGGGAGTGGGTTCCCCGAGAAATGGCGGACATCGAAAGGGAAGCCATTCTGAGGACCTTGCAGTACACGGGAGACCACCGAGGCAAGGCCGCGGCTCTGCTGGGTATTGGTCTGAGAACCCTCCAGCGGAAGCTGAAGGAATACGGTGAAATTCAGTCGGAAGACTGAAGGGCTCACGATATAGTGGGAATTCGACAAAGGAGGCATCATGGAGATTCCGGGGAAAGTCTCGTTGTACTGTTCATTGGTGGATGCCAAGGGCACACCGGCCAAGCTGATTGCCGTGAGCTCCAACGGTTATTACCAGCTGGAAGTGGGCATCAAGGGCAAGTTGCACACGATGTTTGTCCCGATAGCCCAGGCTGCACTCTACTTCACCGAACCCGAGCCCATCGTCGACAGTGATGGGACATTCGAGGTCGAACGGTAGGTCTGGATCCATCCGGGAGTGTATTGGACGGGGAGTGCTGTCTGAAGCGTGAGTCCAGCAACAGGCCCCCGGGTGGGGAATTATTTTCTGGTGAAAACTCGGCGGGGTTGGAAAAATTTCCAGAGAGTGAATGAATGGCGGCTTTTGTGTGTTGCTCTCCCTGATGACGAATGATGCGTTGAGTTCAGCCTTCGGGGCGAGGTGGAAAGATGTGTTGGGGCACTGTTCTGATGGTGTCATCGTCATGGATCACGAGCGTCAGCTTCAGTTTGCAAACAGCCGGGCGAGGAAGATGCTCGGATTGACCGAAGACGAGGATTTCAGTGGTCGTTGCCGGTTGAGGACCAGGGGGATGGACTGTGAGATTGCCTGCCCCCTGACCTTTGCCCTCGAACAGGGCAAGATGGAAATTCGTGATTTCGAAACTTCCTATCACACTCGCGACGGAAGGCCGGTGCCGCTCAGGGTGACCGTCTTGCCACTCTTTGGTCCCGGCGGAGAATTTGTCGGGGCCGTTGAGATTCTTCGGCCAAGGTGTGTGGATCAGGGTTTTCTCCTTGCGGGAGTCGGATCCGTCCTGGAGGTCCTGAGGAGTCGGTTGGCCATGATCGCCACCGGAGATGCCGATGTCGTTTTTGTTGGTGAGCGTTCGGCCCGCGAGGATGTTGCCAGGACGCTGGCTCGCATGAGCGGGTTGGGTGATGAGCGCTTCGTGATCTGGCCCGGGTCCGAGGCTGAAAGCCGGCCCGAGTCTGGGGGCATCTACTTCGCCGACGATGGTCAGGCATCGGCCCTGTGGCAGACTGAGCTCCCGGCCCTGTGGCGACGATGTGTCGGGGTCTTGGATGTCGACTGTCTCGGTGTGGTCTCCGACCGAGAGTTCGAGGTTGTCCACCTGCCGTCCCCTCGAGATGTCAAAGACGACTTGCCGTTGGTGATCGCCGCATGGGTTCAGAAGTTTCGGAAGGAGTTGGATCTGACTGCGCCTGCGCTTGGGCGGTTGGTCGAGATCGCCCTGAAAAGTGGATTTGACGGTGTTGCAGAGGTGCTTCCCGCAGCTGTCGTGGCTGCCCGGGATCGACTTGAAGTGAATGACCTTCCTCAACCCTCTTCCCAGGTACTCTTTATCGATGAAGTCCTGGAAACTGAGGACCCGTTGGCAACACTGGAACAACGTCTCCTGACCGAGGTTCTGGAACGGACCGAATGGCGAACCCAGGAGGCCGCCGACCGATTGGGCATGTCCAGGGTGACCCTGTGGAGGAAGACTCGGGACTATGGTATCGAGCGCCCTTCTGTATGCGAGGAGAGGCGATAGGTAGCCTAGCCAGACTTTCCGGATAGAAACGGTCTAAAGTCCGATTCTGATGCGTGGGAGGTCATTCCTCTCACGCTCCATTGCCTCCATCCTCCCAGTTTCTTTGTTCTCGTTGATCCAATGAGCGATGTTACAATCCGCGTCCCGTGGGAGTTTGACCCACGGCAACATGGGAGGCTTGAGATGCGACGGATGATAGGACTTGTGGTGGTGACCCTGTTGGTGGTGGCAGGACCTGTGTGGGCCGGAAAGATCGGCTTTGTTGATGCCGAGAAGGCAGTGATGCAGGTTCAGGAAGGCCAGTCAAGGGTCAAGGAGCTGGAGGCATGGGCCGAGGTCGAGCAGAAAAAGATTGAAGAGGCCGCGAACCGTGTGAACGAAATCAGGCAGCAGATCGTCAAAGAACAATCAGTTGCGTCGCAGGACACAGTTGAACGTCTTAACCGTGATGAACTGGAGGCCCGGCGGGCATTTGAGGATGCCAAGCGGATCTTCGAACGTGATCTTGGGACCAAGAGGGATGCGGCCCTGGGTGAGGTTGCGGTCAAGGTGGGTAAGGTTGCGTCGGATTACGGCAAGGCCAATGGTTATGATGCAATATTCATCCTGACGGCCCAGCCGATCATCTACTTGTCCGAGGAATCAAATTTGACAGAAATCGTCGTTCGGCTCTACGACGAGCGTTTCCCGGCGAAGTAGACGGCCTCTCGGACGGTCAATCGATCAAGTCGGGAAGGGTCCGGCTTGGGTATATAATCCGGTGCAATGGTCCAATTGGTTCCAGCTTCATTGACCCGTGTGGTCGTCTTCCTCTGGACTCTCAGCGTTTGTGGTCTGATTTGGGCACAGGGATCATGGGATGTCGATGTTCTCGATCCGGGGGTTCCCAAGAGTCTCGGTGCTGGTGAAAAGACCGTCGTTCGGTTGACCCTGGTCAATCGAGGCTCCGAGGCATGGGATCCGGAAGACGGTTTTGCGGTGGCCGCACACTGGTTGGCGGAGGACCACGATGTTGTTGAATGGGAGGGAGTTCGGACACCTCTTGTTCATGTGGTTGGTCCGGGGGAACCCGTGACGGTTGAGGCGGAATTGGTGGCGCCCGCGGGACCTGGATCTTTTCTTGTGCAGTGGGATGTTCTCCAAGAAGGAGTTTTCTGGGTCGCCGATCGAGATCCGACTCCGGTTGTAGGTTCACCGGTAGAGGTTTTCCGGACCTACTCTTTCGTTCTGCGTGACGCAAGCCGACCCCGGGTGATGACGGTCGGGATGCCTCAGGAACGCCGTTTGCTTCTCGGCAATAACGGAACCGTTGAGTGGACTCCCGACGGGTATTTTGGCGTCGTTGGCCGATGGAGGCATGTGGGTTTTTCGAAAGCGACGACGAACGGACCCCGAACCTATTTTGCGACAGGGATCAAACCCGGTGACGATGTTGAAATCGAGGCTCGCCTTCGACCTCCGCCCTGGCCGGGACTCTGGCTGTTGGAGTGGGATCTGGTTCACGAAGGTGTTTGTTTCTTCTCCGAAAGGATGAGGGACAGCCCTTCGCCTGTGCTTGTTCTCATCATGCCGAGTGTTCCTGTCAGGTGGTTCCTCCTGGTGCTGGGGATAGTGCTTCTGTTGGTGTCTCAGCGGTCGCTCCGCAACAGCAATAGTGTGCAGTGGCTCGCCGGGCGCGGGGATCTTGTGTGGCTTGTTCTGTTGCCCTTTTTTGCGGAGAGGTCGGTGGTCGAGAGTCGTTTCGGTGGCGGGATGGTCACCCTGGCGTGTCTGGTGGCCGTGGCGTCACTGGTGGCCCTGACCGGCAGACGAGTCCGGCCGTGGTTGGCATGGGGTGTCGGAGGGTTCCTGGTCTCGGTCTTCCTCACGGATCGAGTCTACCTGCGTTATTTCTCCGACCTTCCGTCGATGGGATCTCTCGGGACGATAGGACAGACCGACGATATCAGCCGGAGTATTCTCAGTCTATTCAACGGCTTTGACGTCTTTCTGCTGCTGGGTATCCTGGCCGGTGGAGTGGTGGCCTGGGTGGTGGTCCGGATTGGGCGCGAAGTCGGGCCCCTTCGTCGGAGGGCTGCGGTCGCCGTCATCGTGTGTGGCGCGGCAGGATTGGGACTGTGGTGGGCGGCCGAACGGCCGATTCACCGCCAGGTCTTTCGTCGGATCTTTGTTGCCAGGGATATCGGTGTCGCCGCGGCGCATCTTCTGGACATCGGGCGGACGGTTCGTGGCGTCTTTCTCAAGGCAACCGTCTCGACAACTGAACTCGAACGACTGGAAGAGTGGTTTTTGAGTACGGCAGAGGATCGAAGGGGTGGGGGACCGGCATTTGGATCGGCCCAGGGGATGAACGTCGTCATGATCCAGGCGGAGAGCGTTCAGGCCTTTGTCATCGGACTCAAGGTAGGGGATCAGATGGTGATGCCCAATCTGACCCGATGGGCGACCGAGGGACTGTGGTTCACCGAGGTATCGGACCAGACAGGGCACGGACGAAGCTCCGACGCCGAGTTGATCACTCAGACCTCGCTCCTGGCGTTGACGGACGGTGCGGCGGCGTTCAAGACAGCGAACAACCACTTCACCTCACTGGCGGGAGTCCTCGCCGGTCGGGGCTACGAGACGGTTTCGGCCGTACCTTTCGACGGTGCCTTCTGGAATCGGGCGACGACCCATCATGCCTACGGGTATGAGACCAGTCTCTTCGCACCGGATTTTGGGCCGGGGCGGAGGATTGGGTGGGGCCTCAACGACAGGGATTTTTTGCAGCAGATGGGTGATCGGTTGGCCGTTCTTCCCAGGCCGTTCTGCGCCTGGATGCTGACCTTGTCTCTCCATCACCCCTTCGAAGGCTTTCCCGATGACCTTCAGGAGTTGGACGTTGGAGGGTGGGAGGGCGGTCCGGTGGGCGAGTACCTCCATACGATGCACTACCTGGATCAGGCACTGGATGATCTTGAGAGGCGCCTCGAGGCTGCGGGCCTGCTTGAGGAAACGATCATCGTCGTCTGGGGTGACCATGATGCCGGCTTCTCGTGGACGCCCGAGATTGCCGATTTGATGGGAGTCACCTCCGGCAAGGTTGGTTGGTATCGAAGCCAGAGAGTCCCATTGGTCATCAAGGCGCCGGAACGTCTGGGATTGAACCGTGTCATTGATCGACCCTCCGGTCACGTCGATGTAGCTCCGACCATTGCGGCTCTTCTGGGAATTGACTCTTCGGCTTTTGCCTGGATGGGTCGGAATGCCCTGGGAGAACTCGGTGACACGCCGGTTGTCGGTGAGTATGGCTGCTGGGCTGCTCCGGAACAGATGTTTCTTCAGGGCAAGACCGGGACGCTCGAGAGCGGGCTGTGTCTGGAGAATCCGTCCCTGGAACACCGGGAAGCTGCGGAGTGTGGCTCGGGGTTTCAGCGGGCACGAGAGCGGGTCGCCGTTGCCCAGAAGGTCCTCCGGTTTGACCTTCAGGAACGGTTGACCGAGCGTCTTCAGGCGGAGGATCGTTGATCAGGAAAATCCGTCCCTGGTCATTGTGGGGACTGTCCGACCTCCGGTTTGATCTCGGTTCAACCGTCCTCGCCGCCGTCCTCGTTGCGTGGTCGCGATTTGGATGGCTTCCATCTGGACCGTGGGAGTGGGACGAAACCCTGTTTGCTCGTGGGATGCTGCACTTCGAGTTGGCCGCCCATTTTCCGCACCCACCGGGCTTTCCGGGGTGGCTGGCGATCGGTCACCTGCTGTTGCCCCTTGCCCGGGAGCCGTTAGTGGCTCTTCAGTGGGCCTCTGCTGGGTTCTCGGTGGCAGCCCTGTGGCTACTGGCCAAACTGGGCCGCCGGGTTGCTTCGGTGCCGGTATCGACCGCTGCGGCTCTCCTGGTTCTCTTCCTGCCGGGGCCGTGGTTCTTCTCGGTTCGTGGTTTTTCGTCGACCGCTGCGGTGACTCTGGCATTGGCGGCTGCGGCGGTCTGGGTTGGCGGCCTCGAGGGTCGGAGGATCACGATTTTCAGTCTGTTGATTGCGATGTCTTTTCTCGTCAGACCCATCCTTCTGCCTGCACAGATCGTCCTTTGGGTCTGTGGTGTCTGGACGGTGAAGCCACGCGCCAGGTTGGTACCTGGCATAGGTTTGGGGAGTCTCCTGGTTACCATTGCAGTCGCGGTGATGGTCCATCTCGAGGGAGGCTGGGCGGCCTTCATCCACCCGTTCGTGATTCATGGGAGCAGCCATGCCGCCAGACTCCACCTCAACAGCGGCGGTGTGGCCCAGTTGGGACTGGTCAAGGGTGTTGGTGGTCTCCCGGTGGCCCTCGTATTGGCCCTCGCCTCGGGGTGGGGCATTCTGATGTGGGGCCGCAGGGTCGGCCGGGGCGCCGTGGTGTCCTGGATCCTGATTCTGGCTGCGTTGGTCGGCCCCCTGGTGTTCCTGCAGAACAGAACCTATGCCCGCTACGCAGTGCCCGTACAGCTGGCCGCCGCTCCCCTTCTGGCGGGAGCTCTTGGGGCCCTGCCGGTGGTGCCGGTCACGGCGGTTCTGGTGGGTTCGGCCGTCGTGTTGGGGTTGTGGTCGCGGCCCCTGCTTGAGGAGCAGCATCGAATGCGGCTGGCTGCGTGGGAGGCCCTTGTCGATGCCGAGCGGAGGGCTCGCGACCTGGGCTGGGCGGTCGTCGTCGATCCAGAGGTTTATCCCTTTGCATCCTACCGATGGCACGTCCTGGAGGCGGAGGGCCGGGTTCCACCGGTATTGGAGCTGTCCCCCCGGGCGCCGGAGGGCTGGGTGGGCATCGATCGGCCGTGGCTGGTTGCGGCCGTTCATCCCCACCTCTATCTGTCATCGGTGACGGGGAGGGAATGGTCTTTCGGAGGAGTGTCTCCACGACTCGAGGTTCTCAGCCAGCAGCGTCTTCTCGAAGCCGTGGTTCTGGAAAACCCGCCCTTGCCCGTCGGCGAATGGTGGAGCCGGGAGGAGTTTGAAGACGGAACGCCTTTCATGTGGGCCGGTCCGGACGCTGAATTGTGGCTGCCCCCGGCGCCCGCCGGCACGTTGGTTGGTCTGGATCTCAGGCCGGCCAAGGGTGATACCGACGTCATGGTGTGGCTCGACGGGATGGATGGAACCCGGATTGAGGGCCATTCGGACCGTCGGTGGATCTGGTTCCGGCGCCGGTCGGAGGATGAAGATCGCCCGATTATCTTGAGGATTGAACGTCCCTGTGGCTATGCCCCGGGACATGGGGATTCGCGGAAGTTGTCCGTCCAGGTGTTTGACACGGTCGTCAGACCACCGGGAATGGCCTATGGCGGAGAAATTGCCGACCCCCAGAAGAGGGAACGGCTGCGGCTGGTCATCGAAGGAAATTTTCGTCCAGAGAACTTTGGAAAATATGGAAGAGGGATGTGGCTCCAGCCTGAGGCCGTCCTCCGTCTGACGGTGGAGGAGGCTGGTCAAGTCGTGTTGTCGCTGCGGTCGCCTCGTCCGACGGATCCCAGGCTTGTCGTCACCGTCGGTGAAGAAGCAGGTGTCACCAATGTCGTTTTTCGCGAGGGAGGGGCCGAGGCCGTGATCGATGTTGGTCGGGATGATATCGAGGATGGTGCAGTGACCATCAGCCTGATGAGTTATCCCTTCGTACCCTCCGAGGCGAGCGCCGTTTCGGATTCTCGGAGACTGGGTGTCGTGTTGACTGCTCTGGAATATCGGCCGACCGATCCTGGACCGATCTGTTGGTGGAATTTGGAGTCAATCGGCGATCCGGAGTAGATGATCCGAATGGATTTCTTCTGCTATTGTCGCACTAGGATTTTGGAGGTGCGGGTTTGGCTGATGTGGCGATGAGTTCTGATTCTTCTCGTCAAGAGGGATCGTGTGAGGGTCAGCACACGGCGCCGATGCTTCAGTTGCACCGGTTCTTCAGGGACGGATTCACGGGAGGTGATATTGCGGAGGCGTTGGTGTCGTGGGACGGATCGACCCCGGCGGCGGATGTTCGCAAACAGATGGAGGTTCTTCAGTTCGACGTTGCCGGGATTCGAATAGGCGGCAGCATTTCCGGTTGGTGCCGACGGGAGGACCTGGGCGATGGACTGTGCATCGCATACCTGAGAAGTTTCTTCGAGAGTCTCGTTGTCTCGACGGCGACGCCCATCAACGGTGTCATTTCGAGGCTGGGATGCTCGCCGTGGGTCTTCGTAACCGCTTTCGGCGGGGTGGGTGGCATCATTACCCGTGCCGACCTTCAGAAGGCCCCGGTTCGCATGTGGCTCTTCGGGCTTGTGACGCTGGTGGAGGAGACCTTCACCAGGATACTCAAGGATCGGTTTCCGGGAGAGCAATGGTACCCAATGATTTCCCAAGGCAGGCTTCAGGCGGCGCGGAATCTTCACGAGGAACGGACTCGGCGCAATGAGCATCTTGATCTGGCCGACTGCCTCCAGTTTGGTGACAAGGGGTTGATTCTCTTCAAGGATGAGGCCATTCGGCAGGAAATGGGATTCGAATCGAGGACTCGGGCAAAAGAGGTTGTCCGGGACCTCCAGAAACTGAGGAACAACTTGGCCCACAGCCAGGACATTGTCGCCGGCAATCTGGAGACCATCGTCAGCCTTGCCCAGTCGATGGACCGAGTCCTTGAGGTCTCATCCAGATGAAATCACGTTGGGTATGGCTGTTGTTTGTGTTGGTGATTCTGGTGCCGGGTGGCGTATTTTTCGGGTGTTCGGATGATGGGTTGGTGGCAGGAGATGAAGAAGGCATTCTTCGCAAATCCAGCCTGGATGACCGAACATCCGAGGTTGGAGAGCCATTTTTCGGTGATCTTGACGAGGTGTTCAAACGAGGTTATTTGCGGGTTCTCGTGGCGCCGTCAAGGACCAATTTCTTCTTTGACAAGAAGGACCTCCGAGGATTCGACGTTGAATTCATGCGGTCCTTTTGTAACCACCTCAATCGTGGTCGGAAGAGGGCCGAGCGGGTCAGGTTGCTTTTTGTCCCACGGCCATATGGTGATCTTCTCCCATCATTGGTGGCGGGAATTGGTGATGTAGCAATCGGCGGCATGACCGTGATGCCTTCGAGAGAGAAGGAGACGGTTTTTTCCGACCCCTATTTGACTGGGGTTGAAGAGGTTGTTGTTCATAACCGATCGGTTGAGGATATTGAACGTATCGAGGATCTGGCCGGCCGAATGGTAACCGTCCGAGCCGACTCCAGCTATGAGGTTCATCTGGAACAGCTCGGAGAAGATTTTCGTCAACGGGGGTTGGCAGGGCCAGTGGTCAGGAACATCGGAAGTTCATTGGCAACCGAAGACGTGTTGGAAATGGTCAACGCGGGCATTCTTGAAATCAGTGTTGCAGATCGTCATCTTGCCGACGCGTGGGCCGCCGTCATGCCGGATCTCATCGTTCGGCACGACCTGGTCATCCACAAGGGGGGCGCCCTGGCGGTGGCGGTCAGACCTGCGGACCCAATGCTGCTTGAGGCTGTGAACCGGTTCATCGGAGAGAACAAGAAGGGGTCGCTGCTGGGCAATGTTCTGTTTGCCAGATATTTTGAAAAGAGGACGTGGCTGAAGAATCCCAACGCGGCCATTGAGGATATTATGGCGGAGAGGATCGCTGAGTTATTCAGACAGTATGCCGATCGTTACGGATTCGACTGGCTGGACATCGCGGCTCAGGCCTATCGAGAATCACGGTTTGATCAGTCGAAAGTGAGTGGCGCGGGCGCCGTCGGCATCATGCAAATTCGGCCCTCGACGGCTGCGGATTCCAACGTGGGGATTACCGGGATCGATGACTTGGAGAACAATATCCATGCCGGAGTCAAATATCTGGCCTTTGTCAGGGATCGGTATTTCTCAGATACCGAAATCTCGGATAGGGTCAACTTCGCCATGGCGGCCTATAACGCCGGACCGCGGCGCATCGTTGCCGCTCGGAAGATCGCGTCAGAGGAAGGTCTCGATCCTGATCGGTGGTTTCATAACGTTGAATTGGTTGTGGCCCGAACGGTCGGCCGGGAACCGGTGGAGTATGTTCGGGACATTCATGCCTATGCCTTCGCCCTGCGTTTGGGCTACAACGAGGGTGTCACACGAGAACTGGAACGTCGATCCGTCAGGCACTGAAACCTTAGGGCTATTCGTCATCCATGGCAAAGAAGAATGTTGATTGTTCCAGATCGATGAACTCGTTCTGCAGCGCCTGAATCTTCTCCAGACCTTCCTGGAATTCTGGGTTATTGAGAAGTGTCTGGAGGATTCCGGCATTTTCGAAGTAGACCTCGACCATCCCATCGTAGGGTGGACGGGTACCCCGTTCGACCATGACCCGAAGGTTGTCCTCAACGGCCAACGCAGTGCTGAAATCGACACGGATATTCCCATGCCTCTGGAGGAAGCTCCCGAAGCTGGTGCAGTAGTCGCTCCAGTATTGCCGGAATTCATAGAGTTCGATGTCCGGCTGACCCTTGATGCACTGAACGAACTTGAGCATTGTCCCTCCCGTCGGTCGTGGTCCTAAAAGGAATAAATCAGGCGTGCGGTGTAATTCGTATATGACGTTGAATGACCGATCTCATCAATGGAGATATCAAAATCGTTGTACATTGCCTCGATCTTGAATTTTGAAATCTTGAAACCGATTCCTGCGCTCCATGACACTGCTCCATCCGATCCCTTCAGATGAGGCACTTTGGCACTGACGTCGGCGTATCCCACCCGAGCCATGGCAAAGATTGGGCCAAAGAAGTGGACTCTCCCGACGCCGTATACCAGGTGGTATTCGATGTCCGAAACGGAGCCGGCGGTATCACGGGGGAAGCCGTATTCGTATCCGACGCCGAGCTTGACGATCGGAATCTCGAACATCAGTTCCAGCCCAAGGCTGAACCCGTCATCGGTATCAATGTTGATGCCCGACAAGTCGCCGCCGAGTTGGACCCCGGCAGCGATTCCGAGATCAAAGCCGATCGCGCCAGCAGGACTGACGGCGGCAACGAGGATTAATACCAGAATGGAAAGAACGGCAGAACGCATCGGCAAACTCCTTCAACTGCGTCTCTCGAGAATACCATGAGGGTTCAAGAGGATGACCCGAGGCGTTCCAGGACGTCCTGGATTTCATCGGTCGATACCCGCTGGTCCAGTACGACGCCGCCATCCGAGGGCAGGACCCAGCCGACACCGCCGTCGTCGATCTTTTTGTCTCTGGAAAGATGGTGGAGGATCCTGCCCGGCGCCATCCCGACAATCGGAGGGAGCGGCCCCAGTCGATCGATCGAAGCTTCCAATTGCCGGCGCCATGGGCCGGTCAGGAGGCCACGGTTTGCCGCGATGATGGAGACCGCTCGCAGGCCCCAGGCAACCGCCTCGCCGTGGAGAAATCTCTTGTAGCCGGTAGCGGCTTCCAGCGCGTGGCCCAGTGTATGTCCCAGGTTGAGTGCCTTTCTCACGCCGGCCTCGCGTTCGTCCTCTTCAACGATCCGAGCCTTGACCTTGATCGTGCGCATCACCAGCTCGTCCCAGAGAGGGTCGGTGATGGGGCGTTCGGCGTCGATGAGATCCAGGAGATCGTGGTCGCCGATCCATGCGCTCTTGATGACCTCTGCCAGGCCTGCCCGAAGTTCTCTCTCCGGCAGGGTTTCCAGACAATCGATGTCGGCCACAACCAGGGAGGGTTGCCAGAAGGTGCCCAGGAGGTTCTTCCCCTCGGCCAGATTGACGCCGGTCTTGCCACCTACCGAGGCATCAACCATTGCCAACAGGGTTGTTGGTGCTGCGATCCAGCGGACGCCCCGGAGGAAGATTGACGCTGCAAACCCGGAGGTGTCAGTCACGACACCTCCGCCGATTGCCAGAATGCTATCGGAGCGATGAATATTCTTCTCCAGCCAATTGGTGCAGAGATTCTCGACCTGGGACCAGGTCTTGAATTCTTCGCCGTCGGGAAGCTCGGTACACCGTTCGATGCCGAATGATCGGGCCAGCCCTCGACCGTACAGCGGCCCGACGGTGGTATTGGAGATCACTGTCCGTGGGTGCGGAACACCATGGGAATCCGCCAGGTCGGGCGTCTTGGCCAGCAGGCCCCGGCCGACGATGAGATGGGAGGTGTTGTCAGCGGTTTGAATTTCAAATTCCTGCATCAGTCGATCTTACCTCTTCCCAACCTCAGGATTTTGGAAGGGGTATCTCGGCCGGAGGCTGATTGCAATATCGAGTTATGTGAAGTAGGGTGCCAGTAATAGGAATCAGTCCTGTATTGGTTCCAATATTTCGTCCATGATCCCGGGGGTTGAAAATGTCGTCTTCCTGTCGTTTTTATGCGATGCCTGTCTTTCTATTGCTGTTTTTTGTCGGAACCGTTGCAGCGCAACCGGTTCCCCAGGCAACGTTGAATGTTCCCGGAGAAACGATGTTGGGGGAGACCCTCAATTTCACCGTCGCTTTCGAAAATGTAGGTGATGCAACCGGTTATGGTCCACTGATCGATATGGTTTTCCCATTTAATGGTATCGACGGCGCCGCGGGTACGGACACCCCGGATGGGATTGATTTTATCTCGGCGACCTACCTGGGGACATCCATCAACACAACCGTCCTGACCTTCCCGGATGACGGGGGCGGAGCAGGTTGTATCGACCATCCCTACCTTGTCGACGCTTCCCATACACCCCTTTCGGTTTGCGGGACGGCGGGTGACAAGTTGGTCATTTTGCGAGCGCCTTTTGGCTCGGTGGTTCCTTCGCAGCCGCCTCTCGTGGTGGATATCAATGCGAGGGTCTCTAATTTGGCCGACCTGGGTGTCCCCCTGTCTCTATCTGCGAGAGCAGGTTTTGAATATGGGGCAGACTCCCTGGATAATCCCTGCTGTGATCTGGTGATCGTCAATCCCCCCGATCCCGACAGCTCCAATTGGCCGACGGCATCGACGACGCCGGTACTGATGAGTATTTCGAAAGAATATATCTCCCTCGATACCCAGGGAATGGAAAACGAGATCACGGTGGGTCCTGCCTACCCAAGGCAATTCAGGGTCGTCGTCGATATCGCCGACGGTCAGGTGATCGACAATCTCGAGCTGAGTGATGTCCTCCCCGGGAATATGCAGTTCGTCAGTCTCGATGACACCCTGGTCCACGGCGCCTCGGTCGGAACGACGGCGGTCAGCATACCCAGCATGACGATCCCTGGTGGGGTATTGACCCGTCGTTTTCCTTCAATCACGGCGACGACTTCGGCAGAAGACGCCGTCATGATCTTCAGCTTCTTCATCCCGCGCCTGGATTCGGGTGGGTCCGAGGTGATTCCGGCCGGCTCCTGCGCGACAGCTCTCAGTGACAACAACGCCTCCGCGCTTGGTGACTGGGCGCCGATCGACGGCCGTGACACCGGAGGGACCGACAACGCTTCGGCCAATCCGGCCGGGCCGGAGTTTACGCTGACCGTCAAGACCCTTCCCGTTCAGAAGGCGGTTTCAATCGTCAACGATACCGGCGTCTCCGGTGCTTCGCCGGGCGATACCCTGGAATACACCCTGGAATTTCAGGTCTCCGATGTCATGGCATTCGACGCCTTGAATCTTAGCGATGTGATCTCCGATGGTCAGCGTTTCGATACCGGCTTTACGCCGACGATCGAGGTCCAGGAGCACGGCGTCACGACGGGACCGGCGGGGTTTGGCGCAGCAAATTTCACGGTAATCGACCACTTCTCCGACTCCGGTTCTCCTGTGGCGCCGATCGATGGCACACAGGAGATGGACTTCCGGGTCTCCGATGAGATGCTCAACCAGGGGCTCGACGCGATAGTTCTGGGAAGTTGTGTTCCGGTGGGCGGAACCGGAGGACCTGCGCCGGACTGTTCGGTTTTTGCTTCGGGCGAGAGCAAGGTCATCGTCGTCTTTCGGGCAATAATCCAGGAGGATTTCTCCGACGACCATCCCTCTGGGGACGCCTCGGTTGATCAGGGGGACGTTCTCTCGAATTCGGTCTCGGTGGCCGGAAACCTTCTGAATCCCGCAGATCTTTCATCGACCGGACAGATTTGCGCTGACGGTTCGACCGCATCGGTGACGATTGCCCGCGGTAGCCTGACCAAATCACTCTATGCAATCAACGGTTCGACGACGTTGCCCGTGCCCCTGGAAATCTTTCCCGGCGATACGGTGACCTATCGCCTCAGTTACACGTTGACGACCAGCGATTTCGAAAATCTGACCGTGACTGATTACCTACCCCTGCCGGTTTTTCTGGCAACGGAGGTTTCGACCTTCACGTCGACGGTTGATGCCACGGCGCCGGCCGCCGGCGCTGCCAAGTACGGTCCGGCCGACACCTTCAACGCCTACTCAGGGACCGATCCGACGCTCAGCACCGACGGGGCGGCCAATTCGGTGCTCTTCGACTATGGTTCTTATGACTCGACGGGGAACAGTTCGACGGTAATCGACCTCCTCTTTACGGTGACCGTCAACGACGAACCCTTTGCAGACGGCCTCTATCTGACCAACCAAGCCCGGGTCCACGAGGGTTCGACCAATGGCGGTGATGAAACCGCGGACGCCATCGTGCAGATCGTTCTTCGCGAACCCTATCTCTCCGTTCGGAAGGGCGCCTGCGGAACCGATAATCCCGATGAGGTCTTCGATCCGGCCCTTGCCGGCGGCGCCTGTCCGGGACCGATCAATTCCAACGATCTCGACGGGGATCCCACTCTCGCCGATTCCGATGTCTCCGGGCTTGATGTCGGGGATGTAGTGTCCTTCGTCATCTCAATCGAAAACCAGGGTGGTTCCGGCGCATTCGACATTACGATTCATGACGTTCTGCCGTCGGGGTTCTGTCTGCCCGGATGCCCGGTGGGCGATCCCTACTGTGTCGGCGGTGCCGGTGGCCTCAATTTTTCGGTTGTCCGTGGTGACGGCTTTGTGCCGACCTGGGCAGCCCAGGGGACCTTTGGTGATGACCGGGATCTCTTCTTCAACGGCCTGATGCTGGACGACAGTGGTGGACAGCCCCTGTGTCAGCCGCACGATCCCGTGGCGGGCAGCAATACCTTGACGATTACTTACGATCTGGCGGTCTGCGACCCGACTCTGGTGCCGGGGACCATTCTGGCCAATCAGGGAGGCGTCAGTGGTTACTCGGGCGCCGAAGGTGGTTCGTCCCACGTTGATCCGACCAATCCTTCGGACTTTACGGACCAGGCCACTTCGACTTTGGCGGACCCCCAATTGGCCAAGACGATGTTGGGGACCGAGATCAACGACAGCGTCAACGAGGCCGGTGAAGCGGTGATTGGTGAGTTCGTCACCTATCAGCTGGTCCTGAGTGTCCCCGAGGTAACGATGCCCGGCCTGCAATTCTCCGATACGCTGGACGTCGGTCTGGCCTTTGTCGATGTGCTCAGTGTCAGTCTTTCGCCCGGGTTGGCTACCGCCAACACCGTCGGTGTTGGTACCAACCCATCCAATGTCGTCATTGGCGCCGGAGGGCAGACCCTGCTCTTCGACTTTGGCGATACGGTCAATTCCAACAGAGACAACACCGTCGATGAGGTCATCACTGTTGTCTACCGGGCCGTCGTGCTCAATATTGCGTCCAACCAGGCGGGGACGACTCTGGGCAACTCGGCCTCGGCGTCGTGGACGGGCGGGTCACTGGGCCCGGTCTTCGGTGCGGACGTCACCGTCATCGAGCCGGCCATCGCGATCGACAAGAGCGCCTCGCCGACCAACGCCGATGCAGGCGATACGATCACCTACACGATCAACGTCACCAGTCCTTCTAACTCCCTGGCGGCCAACGCCCAGGATGTGGTTGTCAGTGATGTCATTCCGGCCGGTATGACCTATGTCTCGGGATCTTTGGGAACAGGAACTTGCGCGACGGCGCCGTCATCTCTCAACGATGGAGGGGCGCCGACACTGGTCGTCAACTGGGCGGTCTTTCCTCCCGGTGGCTCGTGTCAGATCACCTATCAGGCGACCGTGGATCCGACCGTCAATCCGGGCCAGGTCATTCCCAATACGGCGACCGATGAATGGACCTCTCTGCCCGGCAATCCGGGGACGCGTTCCGTTCACAACACTGATTCCACCGAGCGCGACGGTTCGGGCGGTATCAACGACTACTCCGGCTCAGACCTTGCCGACCTGACGATCAATAACGTCGTACCGGCCAAGACGATCGTTGCAACATCCGAGGCGTCGACGACGGGCGCCGATGTTGCTGTCGGTGAGATCGTCCGCTACCGGTTGGTCGTGGAAATCCCGGAGAGTACGTCGCCCAATCTCCAGTTGAGGGATCTGCTGCCTGCGGGTCTCCAGTTCCTTGATGACGGCACGACGATGGTGGCACTGGTCTCCAACCAGGGTCCGATCCAAAGTACCGATCCCACTGGGGATACCTTGGGACTGGGTCTCGGCAGCGGACCCTTCGGAACAGCACCGTGGGTCAACGGGAATGATCCGACCGTAGTGACGCCGACCTTTGTCCTTCCGGATGCCAACATCGGCTCCAGTAATTCCCTGACTGCGGATCCGGACAGCTATGGTTCGGGCGCCGATCCGTACTTCAAGCTGGGCGACCTCGTCAACCCGGACAGTGATGGCGATGTCGAGTTCATCGTTCTCGAGTTCAATACGCTGGTGTTGAATTCGGCTGATATCTTTGACGGTCAGACTCGGGTCAACCAATTCCAGGTCTTTATCGGAGGCTCCCAGCTGGCACAATCCGGAGGTGCCACCATCACGGTTCGCGAGCCGGCTGTGACCGATTTCTCCAAGACC
>CAYSHZ010000009.1:0-27216 GCA_964430905.1 uncultured Thermoanaerobaculia bacterium
AGAGTGTCAAACTGGGCCCCAAGGAGAAAGAACTGGTTGTTGTCCTTGAAGGGATCGAGGCCGGGGACCGGATCGTCGTCAACGGTCTGCTCAACGCCCGGCCGGGAAGCGAGGTGACGGCGGAATTGAGTGAGATTGAGAGCGCATTCCCGTCGACAGCTCCGCCTGTCGATCAACTAGAGGTCGAGATTTCGGCAGAGGCGCCTGCCGAGTCGGCCGGCTGAGGGAGCGATTATGTTCAGCCGTTTCTTCATCGAGCGCCCCATCTTCGCGGCTGTCATCGCAATCGTGATTGTCATCGCCGGTGGTGTTTCCATGCTGGGACTTCCCATCGCCCAGTACCCCGAAATCACTCCGCCGACGGTCAACGTTTCAGCCAACTACCCGGGGGCCAACGCCGAGGTGGTTTCGACCACGGTGGCACAGCCCATCGAGGAACAGGTCAACGGTGTCGAGAACATGCTCTACATGGACTCCACCTGTTCGGCCGATGGATCCTATTCTCTGACTGTCACCTTCGAAGTGGGAACCGATCTGGACATCGCAACCGTGCTGGTCCAGAACCGGGTCGGCATTGCCACAGCCAAGTTGCCTGAGGAGGTCAAGCGACTCGGCGTCACGACCCAGAAACAGTCCCCCAACATGGTGGAGCTGGTCGCCCTGAGTTCTCCTGACGGCCGTTATGATGACCTCTATCTCTCCAACTTCGCCAATATGCGCATCAAGGACGAGTTGGCCCGTACGCCGGGCGTCGGTTTCGTCAAGATCTTCGGCGTCGGGGACTACTCCATGCGCATCTGGCTCGATCCCGAGCAGATGGACGAACGTGGCGTGACGACCACCGAGGTCTTCAACGCCATCCGGGAACAAAACGTCCAGGTTGCGGCGGGACAGATCGGCGCCCCGCCGGCCCCTGCGGACCAGGCCTTCCAGTACACCGTCAACGTCAAAGGTCGTCTCAGTGACCCCAAGGAATTCGGGAATATCATCATCAGAAGCCTGTCCGGCGGTCGGAAGCTCTTTGTCAAGGACGTCGCGCGTGTGGAAATGGGCTCGAAGAGTTACGCCTACAAGGCTCTGCTCGACGGCAAGCCAACGGCTATCCTCGGTATTTACCAGACACCGGGCGCCAATGCCCTGGACGTGGCGGCCAGGATCCACAACAAGATGGAGGAGTTGGAAAAGACCTTCCCTGAGGGCCTGGAGTATTCCGTTCCGCTGGATACGACGTTGTTTATCTCCGACTCAATTACGGAGGTTGTGGTCACGCTCTTCATTGCTGTGCTCCTGGTCTTTTTGACGCTCTATGTCTTTCTTCAGGATTGGCGAACCACGATCATTCCAGGTGTGGCCATTCCAGTGTCTCTGATCGGCACCTTCATGGTGATGGCCGCCATGGGCTTTTCCATCAACATGATCTCTCTCTTCGGACTGGTGTTGGCCATCGGGATTGTCGTCGATGATGCAATCGTCGTCGTAGAGAACACCGACCGCAACATCAACGAGGACGGCATGGAACCCAGGGCGGCCGCCATCAAGGCGATGGAAGAGGTCGGGGGAGCCGTGATTGCCACAACCCTGGTTCTGCTGGCGGTTTTTGTGCCTACGGCGTTCATGCCGGGAATCACCGGGCGCTTGTTCAAGCAGTTCGCCCTGACGATCTCGGCGGCCACGATCATCAGTTCCATCAACGCCCTGACCCTCAGTCCGGCCCTCGCTGCCCTGCTGCTGCGCTCGGCGGATCCCGACCGCAAGGTCAATGTCTTCTTTAGGGCTTTCAATCGTGTTTTTGATGCCTCGACACGGGGCTATACGGCGATGGTCCGGGGTCTGGTGCGCAAGTCGGCCATCTCCCTGATTCTGGCCATTGTCATTGGTGTCCTGGCGATGTGGGGTTTCGGCACCCTGCCCACGGGTTTTCTGCCGACGGAAGACCAAGGCTATATCTTTGCATTCGCCCAACTACCGGACGGTGCAACCCTGGCCCGGTCGGCCGCAGTCGGGGACACCCTCAGTGATCAGATCCTTGAGATCCCCGGTGTGCAGAACGTTGTTGCTGTCGACGGGTACTCACTGTTGGACAATGCCACCCTCTCCAATACGATCACCTTCTTCGTTTCCCTCAAGGCCTTCGAGGAGAGAATCCCCGAGGGTCATACGCTGGACTTCATTCTGGGTGAGCTCCGAAAGATTGCGGCAGTGACCCAGGAGGCCCGTTTTGTCTCCTTCGCCCCGCCCGCCATTCCAGGACTCGGCAACTCCGGTGGTTTTGAGATGAAACTGCAGGACCGCAGCGGTGCAGGTCCGCAGGTCCTCCAACAGATGGCCGAAGCCGTTTCGGCGGCCGCCAATACCCAGAGCGGACTCCGGGGTGTCTACACGACATTCAGGGCAACAACACCGCAGCTCTTTGTCGATGTCGACCGGACGGCGGCGAAGATGGTGGGCGTGCCCCTCAACGATATCTTCGGCACCCTCCAGACCTTCCTGGGGTCGGCCTACGTCAACGACTTCACCCAGTTCGGCCGGAACTTCCAGGTCAATCTTCAGGCCGACTCGATGGCCCGTGCGAAGATCGACGATATTGCCAAGCTCAAGGTCCGCAACCAGGAGGGACGCATGGTCCCGCTGGGGACGTTCCTGGATACCAGTTTTACCCTGGGTCCCCAGGTTCTCAATCGGTTCAATCTCTATCCTGCGGCTAACGTCAACGGTAACCCGGCGCCGGGCTTCAGCTCTGGGCAGGCCCTGACTCTGATGGAAGATCTCTCAAAAACGACACTCCCCGAAAGCATGGGCTTCGAGTGGACGGGAATGTCCTTCCAGGAAAAGATCGCAGCAAGTGGTGGCAACGCGACCTTCATCATGTCCATTATCTTCGTCTTTCTGGTCTTGGCGGCGCAGTATGAGAGCTGGTCGGTCCCCCTGGGCGTCATCATGGTCGTTCCCCTGTCGGTACTGGGGGTGACCCTGGGTCTGATGTTCCGCAGCATGGAGGTCAATACCTACACTCAGATCGGTATGGTGCTCCTCGTCGGCTTGGCGGCCAAGAACGCGATCCTGATCGTCGAGTTTGCCCAGCAGCTGCACGAGCAGGGCAAGCCGATTTTCGAGGCTGCCGTCGAGGCCGCACGCCTGCGGTTCCGCCCCATCCTGATGACCTCGTTGTCCTTCGTTCTGGGGACCTTCCCTCTGGTTATCGCATCGGGGGCCGGTGCCGCCAGTCGCCAGGCAGCCGGTACCGCCGTCTTCGGCGGTCAGATTGCGGCCATCATCATGGCCGTCCTCTTCGTCCCGGTCTTCTGGGTCGTCATCGCCCGCATGACCAGTGGAAAGAAGAAAGAGACTCCGGCCGAGGAGAATCGCTCAGTTTAGGTTTCAGTACATCCCCAACTCGAGCTGTGCCGCTTCGGACATCATCGATGGATCCCACGGGGGGTCCCAAGTGATCTCGACGGTTGCGGAGCGGACGCCTTCGGTCTGCTTGAGCTTGATCTCGACCTCCGGCGGGAGGCTTTCGGCGACGGGGCACATCGGTGAGGTCAGGGTCATCACGATGTGAACATCGGCCTCGTCGGTGATCTTGACGTCATAGATCAGGCCTACATCATAGATATTGACCGGGATCTCCGGGTCATAGATGGTTCTCAGTACGTCGTCAATTCGAGTCTTGAGATCAGTGGTCATGGGGTCTCCGTCGTAGTCTTCTCGCTCTTCTCTTCCATCGCGGCGTTGAGGGTGTGCCAGGCCAGGGTGGCGCACTTGACCCTGACGGGGTATTCGCGGACACCCTCGAAGACCTGGAGCTTGCCCAGTTCCAGACCCTGCTCTTCGGCGACTCCGGTCAACATCTGGTGAAATTCGTCGAAGAGGCCCTGGGCTTCCTCGACGGTTTTCCCCCGAACAGACTCTGTCATCAGCGAGGTCGAGGCCGTGCAGATGGCGCAGCCCTGGCCCTGGAAAGAGATCTCCTCGATGATGCCGTCTTCGATGCGGAGGTAGACCTTGACGGTGTCGCCGCACAGGGGATTGTGGCCGTCAGCGGTGCAACTGGCGCCGTCCATGATGTAGCAGTTTCTGGGGTTTCGATTGTGGTCGAGAATGACTTCCTGGTAGAGATCCTTGAGATCGGACATCAGCCGAATACCTCCCTGACGGAGTGGAGGCCCTTGATCAGGGCATCGATTTCGTCGAGTCCATTGTAGAGGCCGAAGGAGGCCCTGACGGTGGCCGACAGGTTGAAGTGGAGCATGACGGGTTGGGCGCAGTGGTGGCCGGCGCGAACGGCGATGCCTTCCTGGTCGAGGATGGTCCCGATGTCATGGGGATGGATGCCCTCCATGACGAAGCTCAGGGCGCCGGCGCGGTGGTTTGGTGTTCCGATGATTCGAATGCCGGGGACCTCCAGGATGCCTTCGGCCGCATGATTGAGCAGGGACTGCTCATGAGCGGCGACAGCCTCGATTCCAAGATTCTCGATATATTCCAGTGCTTTGGCCAGACCAAGGGCACCCTCGATATTGGGTGTGCCGGCCTCGAATTTATGGGGTGGCTCGTTGAAAATCGTTCGCTCAAAGGTGACCGAGAGGATCATGTCCCCGCCACCCTGGTAGGGCTTCATCTCCAGCAGGTGGCGCCTCTTGCCGAAGAGGGCGCCGATGCCGGTCGGGCCGTAGACCTTGTGGGATGAGAACGTGTAAAAATCACAGTCCAGGGCTGCAACATCAACCTTGATATGGGGCACGGCCTGGGCGCCATCGATCAGGACGGGGACGCCCTTGTCGTGCGCCATCGTGATGATCTCCTCGACGGGGTTGACGGTACCGAGGGCGTTGGAGACGTGGACGACGCTAACGATCCGGGTCCGGTCGTTGATCATCTCTTCGAGGGATTGCAGGATCAGTTCACCGCTGTCGGTCATCGGCGCCACGCGGAGGGTTGCGCCCTTCTCGTCACACAGGAGCTGCCAGGGCACGATGTTCGAGTGGTGTTCCATCTCGGTGATCAGGATCTCGTCTCCGGCTTCGAGCCGGGGTCCGACGAAGGAATGGGCGACGAGGTTGATCGCCTCGGTCGTCGACCTTGTGAAGACGATCTCGCGGCTGTCGCGGGCCCCGAGAAATGACTTGATTGCGGTTCGGGAACTCTCGTAGGCAACGGTTGCCCTCTGCGAGAGGGCGTGAACGCCCCGATGGACGTTGGAACAGTCGTTCTCATAAAAGGACGTAACAGCGTCGATGACTGCCCTGGGCTTCTGGGTCGTGGCCGCGTTGTCCAGGTAGACCAGGGGATGGCCGTGGACCTCCTGGTGGAGGGCCGGGAAATCGGCGCGGATCGCCTCGAGATCCAGGGCGGGGCTGGGGGTTGCCGAGGAGGTCATCGAATGCCCTCCGGTCCGAGCCGGGCCATCAGGAGATCTTCGAGCCGTTCCTTGAGACTGCCGATCGAGATGCCTTCGAGGACCTCTGCGGCGAAGGCCAGGGTCAAGAGCCCCCGGGCGGTCTGCTGATCGATGCCCCGGGCCCTGAGATAGAAGAGGGCCTCCTCGTCCAACCGGCCCACGGTCGAACCATGGGTGCATCGGACGTCGTCTGCGTAGATCTCCAACTGGGGATTGTTGTGGGCCACGGCATCGAGGGATCTCAGAAGGGAGCGGCTGGATTGCCGCGCGTCGGTCTTCTGGGCGTTTTCGGCGACGACGATTCGCCCTGTGAAGACGGCCCGTGATTGATCGTCGAGGACACTTCGAAAACGCTGGCTGCTTGTGCAGTTCGGGACCCGGTGGTTGACCGTGACCTCGGTGACGCCCTGATCGTTACCGCCGACGAGGGTCAGTCCGTCCAGGGAGGCGTCGGCCCCTTCACCTCCGAGGTCGACCAGGATGTCGGTCCTCGAAAGGGCGCCGCCGATCGATGCCGAACTCAGTCTGTAGGAGGCGCCCTCGGCGACGACCGTGGCGATTGTTCCGAGGATCGAACTCTCCGGGCTGGATTCGATCAGCCGGATGTGGCTGACGGCGGCCCCGGGCCCGACGGAAACTTCCGTCACAGGGCAGCACAGGGTCGTGCCCTCACCGACAAAGGTCTCGACGACGGTCGCTCGTGATCCCACGTCGGCGACGATCAGGGCACGCGGATAGGTGACGCCGTTCTCGGCCGTGGTTACGTTGACGATGTTGAGGGGTCGTTCGAGAAGGGTGTTCGGCGCCAGGTGAATCAGAGTGCCCTCGAGGCTTTGGGCGGTGTTCAGGGCGACGAAGGGGCGATTCTCGATCGAGGCCAACCGCCCGAGGTGCTGATCGACCAGTGCAGCTCTTGCCCCATCCGCCGAGCCAAGGCTGGTGAGGGTGATGCCAGGGGGGAGATCGTCGGTGTCGACCCTCTCGGTCAACTGTCCGTTGACGAAAACCAGGGACAGGGCCTCGGGCAGGGTCCACCGTTTGGTGTCGCCCTCGGCCGGCTCGGCCGGAGAAAATGGCGTCCGGGTGACGGGCGTCAGGGAGGTCAATCGCCAGTCCTCTTCTCGCCGTGATGGGAAACCCGTGTTCATGAAATACCTGCGGGCTTCAGCGCCCAGGGCCTCAAGGGCGGGCGAGGGGCGGACCTGGTCGGCGAACTCCGGACGAAACAGCGGGGCCGATGCCGTCATTTTGCCTCCGCTGCTGCCGGGACGGGGGCCTTGTCCAGCCAGTCATAGCCGCGGTCTTCCAATTCCAGGGCCAGTTCCCGCCCGCCGCTTTCCACGATGCGTCCGTCCTTCAAGACGTGAACGAAATCGGGAACGATGTGGTCCAGGAGGCGCTGGTAGTGCGTAATGACGATGAAGGACCGTTCGGGACTCCTCAGGGAGTTGACACCCTCGGAGACGATGCGGAGGGCATCGATGTCCAGGCCGGAATCGGTCTCGTCAAGAATGGCCAGGCTGGGTTCGAGGACGGCCATGTGGAAGATCTCGTTTCGTTTCTTCTCACCGCCGGAGAAGCCCTCGTTGACCGCCCGTTTGAGCAGGGCGGGGTCCAGTTTGACGACATCGGCCTTCTCGCGGACCAGCTTGAGGAAGTCCATGGCGTCCAACAGGGGGAGGCCCCGGTGTTGACGAACGGCGTTGAGGGCGGCCCGCAGGAAGTAGGTGTTGCCCACGCCGGGGATCTCGATGGGATACTGGAAGGCCAGGAATACGCCTTCGCGAGCCCGGATTTCGGCGTCGAGGTCCAGGAGGTTCTTGCCCTGGTAGAGGACTTCGCCGGAGGTCACTTCATATTCTTCCCGCCCAGCCAGAACCGAGGCCAGGGTGCTCTTGCCGGATCCGTTGGGACCCATGATTGCGTGGACTTCTCCAGCATTGATCTCAAGGTTGATTCCCTTGAGAATCTCCTTGCCGGCGATGGCCACGTGGAGGTTTTTCAATTCAAGCATCATATTTACTCCGATAAACCGTCAGCACTGCGCTGCCGGGACAATTGTTATTGAACAGCCGACCGAAGCGCCGACCGACAACTGATAGCTGACAGCCGACAGCCGACAGCTCCTCACCCTACGCTGCCTTCCAGGCTTACGCCCAACAGCTTCTGTGCCTCGACGGCAAACTCCATGGGTAGTTCCTTGAAGACCTCTTTGCAGAAGCCGTTGACGATCATCGAGACCGCGTCCTCGGTGGAAAGGCCTCGCTGATTACAATAGAAGATCTGGTCTTCCCCGATTTTTGATGTTGTCGCCTCGTGTTCCATCTGGGCGCTGGGGTTGTGGATCTCGATGTAGGGGAAGGTGTGGGCGCCGCAGTCCGAACCGATCAGCATCGAGTCGCACTGGGAGAAGTTCCGGGCGTTGTCGGCGCCCCTGGCAACCTTGACCAGACCACGGTAGCTGTTCTGACCCTTCCCGGCCGAAATACCCTTGGAAATGATTGTCGATCGGGTGTCCTTGCCCAGGTGGATCATCTTTGATCCCGTGTCTGCCTGTTGGCGTCCGGCCGTCAGGGCCACCGAGTAGAACTCGCCGACCGAGTTATCGCCCTTGAGGATAACGGAGGGGTATTTCCAGGTAATGGCCGATCCCGTCTCCACCTGGGTCCATGAGATCTTCGATTTCTCTCCGCAGATGCCGCGTTTGGTGACGAAGTTGAAGATGCCCCCAACCCCGGTTTCCTTGTCGCCCGGATACCAGTTCTGGACGGTGGAGTACTTGATCTCCGCCCGATCCCGGGCCACCAACTCGACGACGGCGGCATGGAGCTGATTTTCGTCCCGCTGGGGTGCCGTGCAGCCTTCGAGGTAGCTGACCCATGCATCCTCGTCGGCGACGATCAGGGTCCGTTCGAACTGGCCGGTGTTGGAGGCGTTGATGCGAAAATAGGTGGAGAGTTCCATTGGGCACCGAACGCCCGGCGGAATATAGACGAAGGACCCATCGGAAAAGACGGCAGAATTCAAGGCGGCGAAGAAATTGTCGGTAGGGGGAACAACCGACCCCAGGTATTTCTTGACCAGTTCGGGGTGGTCGGCGACGGCCTCGGAGAAGGAGCAGAAGATGATCCCATGCTTGGCCAGGGTGTCCTTGTAGGTTGTGGCGACCGAGACTGAGTCGAAGACAGCGTCGACGGCAACCTCGACACCGGCGAGGATCTTCTGCTCGTCCAGGGGAATGCCCAATTTCTTGTAGGTCGCAAGGATCTCCGGGTCCACCTCGTCGAGGCTGTCGAGGCTTTTCTTGGGTGCGGCGAAATAGGAAATGGCTTGGTAGTCGACGGGGTCGTAGTGGACCTTTGCCCACGACGGTTCCTCCATCGTTTGCCAGTGGCGGAAGGCCTTCAGACGCCATTGTGTCAGCCATTCGGGTTCATTCTTCTTGGCCGAAATCGCCCGGACGACATCCTCGTTCAATCCGGGCGGAAAGGTATCCTGCTCGACGTCGGTCACGAAACCGTGTTCATACTCACGGTTCGCAAATTCTTCAAGCAGTGTTGTCGAATCAGTCATGCATCACCTCGTCTGGCCGACCTCATGGTCAGGCTTCAGGTAGAACGAGGCTTGGCTGTGCTTCATTCCCATAATTCCGCCAGACGGGAACTGGCTAGTCGATCTTGGCGATCAAATGCCCAAAAGAGAGTTTGAAGTCGAGGCCATACAGTTTGACCTGCCCGTGGGGGTCTATCCACAAGGAGAACTGACCCTTCTGCGAGAACAGCTTGCCGTCGACCGGATGGGGCTCGACCTCAAGGAGCTGGCGGCGTCCCCGAGACGTGTGTTTGGATTGGGGTCCCCGAACGGTCGAAATGGTTTCAACTGGTCCATTATCGGTCATCAGGGTCAAGGCGATGTCATCGCCGCCAGAATTTGCGAGAGCCTGCAGGCGGAATACGAATGCCAGTGGGTCCAGAACGGGCTCGGCGCCGTCAAGGTCGATGTCTTTTTCAACACCGTTTTCGACGCTGTGGACTTTTCCGGCGGCCCGGTCAATTTCGAAACGCTCGCGGGAGGTTTTGCCTTTCTCGATGGTCACACTCTCGTAGACCATGGTCGACAGGGTTTCGCTGTCGATCCACGAGTCGATCCGGGTTTCGATCTTGTAGATATGGTTGAAGAACTTGGAATTCCTGACGGTCATGACGATGTGGTAGGCCGGGTGTCCGTTGAAATCCTCAATGGAGCTGGTGAGATTGAGATGGCCGCAGGTCAGGCCGAGGTATTTCACCTTGTAGTGAACCGTATCGTGAATCGGGAAAACTGAGGTCCCTGTGGAGGGGAGGCTCATGTCGACCGAATGTCCGTCAGGTTGATTCTGGGCGGCCAAACCCACGGGCAGAGCGAGGAAGAATATCAGTAACCGAACAACGTTTGTGCCTGGGGTGACGCTCATTCATTGAGTATAACGGGGAACGACCATGCTGGCTCGAAAGAGGAGAACAGTTGACATTTTCCTTGTCGATCGGTGTCATATCTCTCGGCTGTGGTTGTTTGGTCGTTGAATTTTTCAATGGTTAGCAGGTGTCAACTGTCCTGGGCTGGGAGTTGTACCCTTCCAATGCGACACTTTGCTGGGTTCCCCGTTGTGTGTGTCAGACTTTGACAATACGTTTCCTGGAGTATATAGTTTGTTGGATGGACTTTATGTGTATTGAGGGGGCCAACCGGGATTGAGTGTCTCAAAGTTGTAACCTTTTGGACCCCTGTGGAAAATCTTGGAATAGGAAATGGGATCGGGTATATACAGACCCGCTGAGGAGTTGAGGTTATGGTCAAGTTAGCAATCGAGGGAACAGGCGGTTCCGAGATTATCTACGAGGTTGCAAAATCGTCGGTCTCGATTGGCGCCTCGAGTGATAACGATATTGTTATTCGGTCACCTGGAGTTGCGCCGAAGCACCTGGTGATTCAGCGGAACGGCGATGTTTATACCTTTATCGGGCAGAAACGACAGGTGGCTGTTCTCAATGGTGAACGGCGATCCCGGGGTGTGCTCAAAGTGGGCGACCGGTTCCGTCTTGGTACGGCAAACCTGATTTTCAAAGGCAGTGGAGATGATGAAACAGAGGTCGTTTTTGCGGACGATCTCGGTGGGAAAACTGAGGAGAAAGTCTCAGCATCAGACCGGCAGGCTGTGGCTTCCGAGAAGGGCAAGATGCGTGCGGAGGTCGTTCTCTACAGTGAGCCCCACCGCCTTGGTGAGGCACGAGGCCAAATGGTCAATGTGTTTCAGGGGCGAGTCAGATCGGATCTCGTACCCGGGTTGCGAGGATTCCTGGCAGAGGTCTTCTCGGGCCGAGAAGCGATGGTTGCGCGGTTGGACAAGGAAGGTCTACTGGTACCGATTGTTTCCCAGTGGGCTGGTGATCTTCCTCGGTTGCCCGGCCGGACATTTCGAGAGCTGGTGGAGGGGAACCGCTACGCGATGCTTCGAATGGGGAGCCGCCAGTTCTTGATCTACCCGGTAGCCCAGGGTTCCGTTGGAAGCAAGGCGTTTCTTGTGGTCGAGACAACTGAAGATTTTGAGGACGATGATGAGTTGATCCTGGCCGAATTGGCGCGTTTCATGACTGTCCATTGGGATCGTGTGGAGGCTTCGGAATTGATATTCGGATCTTGGGAGAAGGAGGCCAGGGAGGTGCTGGAGGCCAGGCTCCCTGGCACGTCTCAGGCGGTCCGGCTCTTGAGGGATGGGTTGATCTACTCGGCGCGTACCCAGAATCCTATCTTGATGTGCGGAAGGCACGGGATCGGGCGAATGACCCTGGCATCCCTGTGTGCATCCCTCAACCCTTCAGGTCCCCTTGATGTTCAGGTTATCCAGTGTCAGGAGAATGGAGATGAGGCTTTCAGGACTGCATTCTTTGGCCCCGGGAGTGATTTGATCAATCCTGCCGAGGCATTTGAGGGCTGTATGTTGGTTCTCAGAGACATCCACCTCCTGTCCCTGGTGGTTCAGCGCGAGGTTGCCGCGACGATGGGGTCCGATCTGGGAACCGGTTGGGGGCCCCGGGTCCGGTGGTCCGGGACCACTGAAGAAGATCCGATGGTTCTGCTCAACGAGGGGCGACTCGATCCGGCGCTTTACAGTCACTTCAGGCATCACGTGATCCGGGTTCCATCCCTTCAAAGCAGGCGGGAAGATCTGCCGTTGATGGTGATTCGACTCCTGGACATGATTGCTTCAGAACAAGGAAAGGTCATCCGGGGGATTGAACTGGATTCGTTGAATTCTCTTCTGACGCACCAGTTTGAAGGGCAGATGACTGAGATGGTGGGTGAATTGAGACGATTGATCTCGGCGACGCCCAGTGGAGACATGATTCGGGGAGTGGTGCCGGCTCTCCCGTTGATGTCCGGTGGCGGTGAGGACATCGAGGGTCAGTCCGCAGCGGCCCTCCTCGGTCTCGATGATCTCAAGGTTGTGATTCCGTCGATCGAGAGGCTGGTGATCGACCGTGTTTTGGCTCGGACCAAGGGTAACCAGAGCAAGGCCGCTCGAACCCTCAATCTCTCTCGTGGAGCCCTGATTTCGAAAATGAAGGATTACGAAATCCCGGATTATCGGTACCTCAGACGAGGATGAGCGATTATCCGGGCGGTCCCAACGCGAAAATAATTGTGTTCTGAATAGTAGTGACGGGTCGGCAATGCTGTTCGAGCATGTCTTCGAACACCTTCCGGCGTGAATCGGGCCAAGAATAAAGGTGATCCCGGTGGTCGGCATCCCATTCGGCCCTGTTAAAGGCGATGTGCGTGACGCCCAGCCGAGAGAGTTTGTCGCGGAGGTCGAGCGCCGTTCCTTTCGATCCCGTGAGGACCTCGGCAATGGGGATGTCCGCAAAAGCGCTGAACCAAACCGGCTTGGCGGCGTAATACGGGCGTTTGAAACCAACCAGGACCGCTCCCTGGACCTCGTCGTGGGTGTTGATCCAGTCGAGGGCGTCAAAAGCAACGACCTCCCGGTGCAGGAAGGACCGGGTGTTCTCCAACCCCAGGAAGTGCTTCAAAGGTTCGGTCAGGACCCAACTACTGATGACGGTGACCGAGAGGGATGTCAGGGCCGCTGCCACGAGGATTCCCAGGGCTGCACGGCGGTGGCTGGAATCATCGAAAAGTCTCCGTTCCATTTCGGGGGCCGCCAGGGCCAGAATGACGGCCAGAAGGCTGAGCAGGGATCGGGTCTCGGTTCGGAAGACATACCAGGCCAGAAGGTGGAAGAGAGCAAAAAACTTGAGGAAGGTCTGGGCGCGGGTGGTTGAGCGCAGCAGGAGGAAGGGCACGGCCAGGAGGGGAAGAATGCCGATGTGGATATCGATCAAGCGAGGTCGAAAGACGATGTGAGAGACGAATGTTACCGGCGTGTGCCAGTGCCACACGGGGATTTCCCACCGCTGGAGAGCTGCCTTGAAAAAGGCGGCCGTCGTGTCGTTCCACATCGGGTTGGGAAACAGGGTATGGAGAAATGGATAGAAGGGGTTGCCCATGAAAACTGCATTCTTGACGACGACCAGGAGCGAGATAATTCCTATTGGAGCGGCGAGGCCCACGACGGGGAGGGGCCGCCAACGCCACTTCCACATCGCCAGGATGAGGAGAGGCGCCAGGGCGGCAAGAATCATGACAATTGTGTACTTGGTCCAGGCTGCCAGACCCAAGAGGATTCCTGCTGTCAGTAGTTGTCGGATTGATCCCTCTTCCTGGGGATTGTCGTTGTAGTCCATCAGTTGGCCTAGAGCCAGGAGGACGCAAAGAATGAAGAAATTGTCGTTCCAGGCCCACCCAAAGATGATGGCCGCAACGGGCATCGTTATATAGAGAGCCGGTGCCAGGAGGTGGTTTGCCCCGGGGGCGACCCGGCAACTGAGGCGGCCGATGGCAAACAGCACTCCGATGCCTGAGAGAAAGTGGATTGCCTTGCACGCGATATCGCCTGCCAGGGGCATGATGACCAGGTAGATGAAACTCATCAATCCGGGGTAGTGCGACTCGACCAGTGACGGCAGGGGAGTGATCTGCCCGGTCGCCAGTGCGATCTTGGGGACCATCAGGTGGTATTCCATTGCATCGGTCGATACAACCGGTGAAGCAAGCATCGGAATCAGTTGCAGCAGATTGAGGATGATGATGATCATCGCCAGGCTTCCCAGAGTTCCTGGTTTCCAGGAAGGAGAAGAGTGGCCGGACACGAGGCGTTTCCCCCCGAAGGCCAGAAGGACAAGGCCGACCAGGGTCCACAGGGCGTAGAGGCCGGGACTGATAACGCCGAAGACTCCGGGAACAAAGGCGAAGACTCCGGTCAGGCCGGCGCCAATCACGGCAGCGACAAGAACACGGTCGGTTGGAGAGGCCTCCCTCAGCAGGGCTCGTGCCGGGAAAGTGCCCCAGCCGATGAAGGATGTGCCAAAAACCAGTGACAATACCAGGGGAATCAGGTGCCTGGCAGCGGCTGCCAGCGGCGGATTCCAACCAATGTAGAGTGCAGTCAGAAGGAGGCCGACCAACGGCCAGAGCCCGACGATCTGATCGGTTCTACGGTGTGACTTCAACATCAGATCGTATGGTAGCACTGTGATTCTGACCCAAAAGGCCGAACGACGAGAACGAACACTCTCCGCCCCTTCAGATGACTCTCTGTGGGCCCTGGTGAATCGCCATTCAGTCTGCTACAATCGACCCTACTGAATGACCATTCAGTGGCGCCGGTTCGCCGGCAGAAACCAAAGGGAGGTAGACCGTGAATTGTATCGTCTGTGTGACCAGCGTGCCGGACACGGCCTCGGTGATCAAGATCGGGGACGACGGCAAGCATATCGACGAAACGGGCATCAAGTGGATCCTTTCGCCGTACGATGAATATGCGCTCGAAGAGGCTCTCAAGCTGACCGAAGCCGGTGGTGGCGAGGTGACGGCAGTGACCTATGGACCTGCCCGATCGGAAGCCGCCCTCAGGGACTGTCTGGCCAGGGGTGCCCACAAGGCAATCCATGTGCTTGGAGGCGAAGCAACCCTGGGTGACTCCTTGACGATTGCCAAGGTGCTGGCAGCGGCACTGAAGGACCAGGAGTATGATCTGATTCTGGTTGGTGTTCAGGGTGTGGGAACCGATAACGCTCAGGTGGGTTCGATGTTGGCCGAAATGCTCAGTCTTCCGCATGTCTCGGGGATCACGTCCCTGGATATCGATGGTGAAAGCCTGACGGCAGGCCGAGAGGTCGAGGGTGGCAAAGAGGTCGTTTCCAGTCCTCTGCCGGCCCTCCTGACCTGCCACAAGGGCCTCAATGAGCCGCGCTATGCCGCACTCAAGGGCATCATGGCAGCCAAGAGGAAGCCGGTCGAGAAGATCGAGGTCGGCAACCTTGGTATCGATGAAAGTGCGGGCGGCGCCTACAGCGTTCGTTCGCTGGAACTGCCTCCCGAAAAGGGTGCGGGAACGATCCTCCAGGGTGAGGATGATCCCGCCGGCGCCGCCAAGGAAGTCGTTCAACTCCTTCGCGCCGAAGCCAAGGCGATCTGAAGGGAGATGATGATGGCTGGAATTCTGGTTTGTATCGAACAGCGAAATTCTGAAATCCGCAAGGCTTCCCTGCAGGCACTGTCCGAGGCAAAGAGGCTTGCCGGCGGTGATCTCCCGGTGGCCGCCGTGTTGATCGGCGAAGGTATCTCCGGGCTGGCTGCCGGCCTTGGGGCCAACGGCGCCTCCAAGGTCTTCGTTGCGGACGACGCCAATTTAAAACTCTATTCCGCGGAAGGTTACGCGGAGGCGGTGGTCAAGGCTTCCGAGCTCTTCGGGCCGTCGGCGATCTTCTTTTCGGGGACGGCGATGGGGCGGGATCTGGCCCCTCGTGTTGCTGCCAGACTCGGCGTCGGCGCTCTTGCCGATGTCGTCGCACTGACGCGTGAGGGTGAGACATTCGTGGCCCGTCGTCCGGTCTACTCGGGCAAGGCTTTTGCGACCGTTGATTCCGCAGGCACAAGCCCGCAGGTGATCTCGTTGAGACCCAACGTCTTTGAACTGGAAGAGGGCGGAGGAGCTGCCGAGGTGGTTGCTCTCGATGGCCTGGCACTCTCCATCAGGGCGATGGTCACTGAGTTTCTCGCGGCCGAGGGCGGCGAGATTGACGTTGCCGAAGCCGACGTCATCGTCTCCGGCGGCCGGGGCATCAAGGGCCCGGAGAACTTCGCGTTGATTCGCGAGTTGGCAGATGCTCTCGGCGGTGCGGTCGGTGCTTCGCGTGCTGTTGTCGATGCCGGGTGGATTGGACACTCCCACCAGGTCGGACAGACCGGCAAGGTCGTCAGTCCGTCACTGTATGTCGCCTGTGGCATCTCTGGCGCCATCCAGCACCTGGCGGGCATGAGCTCGTCGAAGGTCATCGTTGCGATCAACAAGGATCCCGATGCCCCGATCTTCAAGGTCGCGGACTACGGCATCGTCGGAGATCTCTTTGACGTCATTCCGCCGATGATCGAGGCGATCAAGGCGTTATAGGAGCTTAAGCCCACGCCGCCCGCTTTGCGGGCCCGAGCCTGTCGGCTCGGAAGGCCTTCGGCCTGGCGTCGGTTCCTGGCTGTCAGTTGGCAGCGGGGTGTGAATTCAAACAGCGGGCCGGTTGGCCCGCTGTTTTTCTTGGGATGGTCCGGGGCTATTCGATTGAGAAACTCAGTAGCTCGACCGGGACGACGTCACCGTTGAGCTGCATGGCGAGTTCTGCGTCCGGCGGCCCCGCCGTCCAGGTTATTCCCGGTGTCTCGGTGGCGTTGAGGCTCCCGGCGATACCGTTGGTTCCATCGAGATCGCCAACCTCCCAGAAGAAATCGTCATCGACGCTTCCGGTGTCATTGTAGATCTCGATCCAGTAGGTTCCGTCCGCCAGTGTGCAGGTTGAGGCCAAGTCGATTGTGATTATATATTCCGACACGCCGAAGAGGCTTTGGCCTGTTGCGGTTCTCGGCGCAGTTGTGATCCCGGTCTCGGAGCAGATGACAGTTCCGGGTACTCCCGAGTTGTCTGAATGGATCAGTACGTCGAAGTCGTCGGTGGCCGGCGGCGTATCTGTCGAGTAGTAGCCACCCCAGAACAGGATCTGTTTGAGGTCAAATCCTGCACCGCCGGTGCTGACGATGAAATCGTCGGCAACCGATTGTTCCCCGCCGGTACAGATGGAGCACCCTGCGTCGGCGAAGACGCCGTTCGACTGGTTGGGTGGCTGGCTCAACGTCGATGCTCGCGAGGGAGGAGTAAGTGCCCGGTGAACCGGAGGTTGGTTGACCTTCAGAACTCGATCCGGGTTGTGGGCCGCGAAGACCGGTAGGGAGAAAAACACGGCTAAGAGAGAACAATACAATGTCTTCATGATCGACCTCCCGGGTGGATTTGTTACCGAGAAATGCTACCACACTGTGAGAACTCGAAGAAGAGAGGGAAAAATCCTCAGAAGGTTCGGCCAATCCCAAACGAATACCTCGCCCCGGAGTTCTCTCCGCGGTTGGCAATGGGCCAGGCGGCGTCGACCCAGAGGGGACCTACGGGGGTGCTCCAACGAAGGCCGACACCGGCGCCGATCGAAAGGTCGAAGGTCGCGTCAGACCACGTCTCCCAGACCTGTCCGGTATCGACGAATACGGCGCCTCTGAGAGCCTGCCAGAGGGGGAAGCGCAGCTCCTCGTTGAGGACGAACAGGGCTTCGCCCCCAGCATAGATGGTGATGCCGCCGAAGTTTTCTACAGGACCCACGCTGTCGAGCTTGAAACCCCGGATCGATGCGGATCCACCGGCAAAGAACCGGGACTGACGATCCAGGACGCCGTTGAGCGGTTTGGCCGCCCCCAGACGCAGACTCTGGAACCAGGTCCACCCATTGATGGGTTCCGAGGCCAGAGAGCCCGTCATCAGACCTCGGACGTTCTCCTTGTCCGACCCTATGGCTTCTCCGGCCCAACTGAGGTCGAGGGCGCCGTAGAAACCGTTGCGAGGGTCGAAGGGGTTGTCCAGTCGATCGATGACGATCTGGCTGCCCAGGACGGCAAGATCCTGGGTGATGTCCAGGGCGAAATCAGGATCGAATGGGTCCTCTTCGAAAGTGCGGGTCCGGCTGAAGCGGTAGTAGCTCCGGGTCCATAGCCCCGGGCCGAGTCGATAATGGCCTTCCAGGGTTGTCTCACGGATGTGTTCGTTGATGACGATGTCACCTTCGAATTCCGCCGGCAGGATGTCCTCGGTATAGCTGGCGTTCAGACCGAGGGAGAGCCGACCACCCGGCAGAGGTGGAATGGCAACGATGATGCGCCCCTGGAGGAAATCATCCTCCCAGCGGCCCCTGAAACCAAGTCGGACACCCCTTCCGAAGAGATTGTTGTCCGCAAAACCTATCCTGGCGGTGGCACCACGGTCAGAGTTCCAACCGCCGCCGATTTCGGTCGTCCAGCGGGGCTTTTCGATGATGTCGAGATTGGCGACCACGCCATCCCCTTGGCGATCAACTGTCGCAGTCACCCTGTCAATGGGTTCGAAGGTGGCCAGCCGCGCGACGCTGTCGTCCAGGTCATCGAGCAGAAAGACTTCTTCGGGATGGATTGTCAGTCCCTTGAGAATGGCCGCTTCCTTGAGGTGGCGTTGCCCCGAAATGGTGACCGAATCTATGGTGGCGGTCGATCCCGGGTCCAGGGTCAGGAGGAGGCCCCACTGCTCTTCGTTGACCTGGTAGATCTGGGCCCGAACCCGTGCCTCGGTGAAGCCCTCCTTCCGGTAGGAGCGGCGCAACGAGGCGACGGCGCCGTCGATGACCTGACGGTCGAGGATCATGTTGGTGCGGATTGGGAAGTCCTCGGTGTCCGTCAGACCCAGAGGGTCGGCGCCGACCAGATCAACGACGGTCGCTCTGGCCCTTTCGCCGGGATCAATTTGGAGGTGAACCTCGAGGCCCCCATCGTCGGAAGGCGCGGTCCAGCTCTCGACCGAAGCAACATTCCGGTAGCCGAAGGTTGCGAGCGTTCGTTTGACGACTCGTTCGGCCCTGGTGGGATCCTTGGCGATCTCGGTCAGTTCGGTTGCTCTGCCGAGCAGCATCTCAAGGGCCGGGACCGCGTCCTCTGGAACGCCCTCAAGGAGGGGCCCGACCAGGGTCTTTTCTTCTCCCTTGACGATCGAGATCGTGACCAGGCCCTCGCCATCGGACAGGATGGAAACCTCCGAATTGGGGAAAGACTGCGCCCACAGATGTCGCGTAATCATCCGTTCCATCTCATGCAACGAGGGTGTTTCCAGCGGAGGGAAACGATAGAGGGCATGGAGGCCTGAACGGAGATTCTTGGCGATCGGATCTCCCTCAAATTGAAAGTCGACATGTCGACCGGGTGTGACCTCAAAAACCGCGATCGGTCTTTCGGGTCTGCCTTCTATTCGGGACTCCACCCTGGCTTCAGGCCACCCCTTTTCGGCCAGTTTTTTCTCCAGCCTGATGTCTCCAAGGAAGAGGAAGAACGGATCCCAGGGTTGGTCCCGGACCAGTCCGGTAGCTTTTCGGAGTCTCCGTTTCGACCACGGCCATTCTCCTTCCAGGCGTACCTTGTGGAGCCGTGGCTGATCTCCGGTTGCCAGAGTCCCGCCCCAGTGGAACCGTTGCAATAGCTTGATGTCAGCCTCGCCGGGGTCGGTTCGGGTCATGGCCTGAACGGTCAGCCCGGGCAGTGATGGGAGTCGCCACAACTGGAGGAGTGTTGTGCGTTTCTGACTGTTGCGGAGATCGGTCGTCAAGAAGAGGGCCGTGTTGTGGGTCAACTCCTGGCCGATCGAGAAGTCGGTACTGGTGTCCTCGTCGGTCTCCATGGCGATCTCCTCGGGCCTGATCGTCGTGTTCTGCAGGCCGAAGACGGCACCGAGGCCGGATGCTAGACCGGCTGCGGCCAGGCTTGACGCCTGCGCCCTTGAGGCATCTCCCGAACCTCCCAGTCCCGACGTGTTCCGATCTTCGGGAATGATTTCCAACAGGGGATCGGTCAAGGGGTCACCCGTAAATTGGACCATACCCCTTCGGATTGTCATCGGTTGACCCGCGGCCGTAACGACGCCGCCGGGAAGGAGATTGAGGTCACCGATGATCTCGGGCTGTGCAACGGTTCCTCCGATCTCCAGGGTGTTCCATCGGACGTCGAACCGGCCGAGGTTGTTGTCAACCGAAATTGCGCCGCCACCGCGAATATCCAAATCCAGGCCGATACGATGTGTGATGTCATCGGCGTCCGTACCACTCTCCGACTCATCGCCCCGGACGGCAGCCCCCAAATCAAAGAGGGTGTCCCAAGCGCCGTATTTGAGGTTGAGTACTCCGGTCAATGACGCCAGCCGGTCGGAGGCGGGTTCCAATGCGAGAACCCCGTCCCACCGCGTGACGATCCCTCCGGGGAGGAGGGCCGTGACGTCCTCCAGCTCTGCGATCAGGCCTTGGCCGCTATCAGGATCCCATGCGCCGCCGAAATTGATTTTTCCTCGGTTGACCCGGGCCGAGCCGTCGGTGATTTCCAGTGTGCCGTCGGCCCACCGGGCCTCGATCGAGGCATCGGTTATTTCCAGAGGTGGATCGCGCATTTCCATGGATCCCCCCTTCTGGGCCATTTTGAGGTGCCCCACCCGGGCGCCGGTGGGTCCTTCAATCTGACCGTTGAAGGTGATGGGCGAGTGGATGGTCACTGGGAAGGGGGCCAATGCCGCCAGGCTGGAATCGAGGATCCCATCGATTGATGCGTCGATCTCGGAGGTCCTCAGATTGTAGGCTCCTCCCAGAATCAGCCGGTTGAGTTCATCCTTGAGGGCAATGTCGGCGGTCAGTACTCCCCGGTCGTCCAGGGCCAACCGAAGGGGTGAGTCGGTAGTGATCCGGCGTCCGGCGATTGTCGCCTCAAAGTCCGATATATCAAGGTGAGCCTGGGGCAGTTCTCTTTGGTCGGGGAGCCAGGAGACGTCAAGAGCCAGATTGCAGCTGCCCTCCGGTTTGAGGTCTGGCCGGTGAAGGTTGGCGAACAGGGGCGCCAGGGCGAGGTCGTGACCTTCAATCGACAATCGCCAGGGTCCGGAAGGGGCGGAGGACCACAGGTCCTCGGGCCTTTTGAGATCACCAAGCGGGAGGTCGGCCCGGAGGTTCAGTGGACCGGAAATGGTTTCAAGTTTTTCCGAGACGATGGTAATCCGGCCATCCTCGAGTTGAGCCAGGATGACGGCGGACTCCAGAGGGACGTCGGCCGTTATTGATTTCCAGGAAAGCCTGACAGTTCCCGAAGGATCCGGAAGGGTCCCGCCAAATTCCAGCCGACCGTCGATCAGTCCCCGTGCTGTCTCGGGGACGTCTGCCTGAATCTGTGAGAGGTCGAGATCCGTGATATCAATAACGCCCTGGATTGTTCCGTCGGTTCCGGCCGGACAGAGGTGTCCCCTGCCCTCAATTCGGCCTCCGAAGACATCGACCTTGACGGACGTAATCGATGCACAGTCGGGGTCGGCCTGAGCTTCCAACACCAGATGGGGGATGGACCACTGGCCGTTCGAAATGTCATTGCCGTCGATTCGGGCTGTAACATTCCAGCTTTCGGCATCGATTTGAAATTCTCCCCCGCCGGCGATGGATCCAGTGAGGGTCGGCTCGATCGAATTTACGACGGATTGTTGAAGGGTCTTCAGGTCCTCGGCTTCCAGCCGCCACCTGCCCCTCAGGCTTCCGGACCCGGGGGAGGCTGTGCCCTCTGCGATCAGCTGTGCCCCGTTGGCATCGGCGGTCGTGGACCATTCGAGGTGGTCGAGATCCCCCTGAACCCGGGCAGTCGCTGATTGAAGGCGGAATCCCTCGATCAGGGCTTCGTCCCAGAGTACCCGGCTGTCGATTCTCGGTGTGTCCAGGCTCCCACCCAGCTCAAACTCGGCTTTGACAGGTCCTCCGGCGAGGGCTGGGCTCTCGAATTCCGGGAGGAAAACGGCTGCTCGGCTGAGAGTCTCTGCGATCTTGGGGATCTGGAGGGCGCCTCGGATATCCAGCGTTCCGTCATCGCCAATCGTTCCTGAAGCCTCAAGATCTGCTCCAAAGATCCGGCCGCTCGCCTGTTCGATGATGATGCCATGATCGGCACTGCCCCGGAGGTGTGCCCAGCCGCCATCCCATCGGGCCTTGAGATCGGCGACCGCCGTGATGTCGGCGATCACGATCGGCAGGGGAATATGGGCTTCGAGGTGCCCGGAAATTTCACTGGGAGTTGGAAGATCCTTCGGAAGCTCAAGGGCGGTTCGGGCCAGGGCTGGCATGGGATCCGCCTGATCCAACTGCACGTTGATCTCGAGGTTCTCCGCCAGGTTGAGGTTGATATCCACCCGCCCCCACGAAGGATCGGCGCCGTTGATCTCCAGACGACCCTGTTCGAGGACCGCCTCAAGCCGGCTGAAGGTGTAGCCGGCAAGGGCGACGGGTTGACCGTTGAGCCGGACCTTCGATCGAAGGCCGGAATTGATGTCCCAGTTGAGGTCACCGACGATTCCTAGGGGTCCCCTGGGATCAACAAGGGCGGCCATTTCGGGGTCCCACCAGTGAAGGATCTCGTCGAGGGATAGGGTTGCGGAAAGTTTCCCGGTCGCGCTGGTGGCGTCGCCGGCTGAGGATCCGCTCGCCTTTATTTCGATCGGTCCGCCGTTGATGACCAGGCTCTTCAGGTCCAGGCCTTTCGGTGTGCCTGCGAGCCGGAGTTTGAGAGGGCCGATTTCCAGGGTTCTGCCGTCTCGTCGGAGACCGAGGCTCCGGGATGCAGCCTGCAGATTGAGGTGCCCTTCGGTCAGGGTGGCCTGGGCCTGGAGCCCGGTCCATGAAAAGGCCAACTCCTCGTTCTCGCCGGAGACTCCCGTTCTGGTGATCGTCAGGTTGTCAACTGCCAGTGCCTTCCATGGATCGGTTTCGGTCTTTTCTGATGCGTCAGAACAGGGTACCGGCAGACTGAAAATATCCAGATCGAGACCCTCTATCTCCAAACTGCGAAGTCGTGGAGTGGCGCCGATCAGCTCTGTCCATGCCCAGGAAGCATCGACATGATCGACCGTAAACGACCGTCCCGTTGAATCCGAAACTGTGATGCCCCTCAGCGTCAGACCGGCGGGCCACAATCGGTATTTGAGGAATTCAAGCTCGACCGAGAGGCAGGTTCTTTCGTTGATGACCGTCGTCATACGATTCGCGACCGACCTCTGGACCGATGGGAGGTGGACGACGATGACTGCTGCAACCGCCAAGGTCACCAGAGTTCCAGCGGCCACAAGAATGATTCGCCTGAAGTTCACGAGTTGATTATAGGGCTCCCAGCCAGGCCCTTGTTGTCTTCGATCCTGCTTCGACCAACTCTTCGAAGAGATCCCAGTCGGACCAGGTCGCATGGCCGACATCGGGTCTTAACACCCATCGGGCGTCCTGGAGCTGATGCTGTCGGAGAAGGGTGCCGGTCATCGTCTGGGTTCTCATCATCGTGTCCAGGGCGATGTCATCGTCGGATCGTTCGCCGAGATTCATCGAAACATCGACCGCAAGAACGGGTCGTCCCAGCATCCTGGCCTCACGGACCGGGACCTCGGCGACGACGCCTCCATCGACAAGATGGTGACCGTCGATCTCGACTGAGGGGAGGATCCCGGGAATGGCTCCGGAAGCTGTGATGGCTTCTCTGAGAGGGCCTGAGTCGATGATGACACTTGCTCCGGTCTCCAGGTCGGTGGCTGTTGCCGAAAACCTCAAGGGAAGATCTTCGATCAGGATGTCAGGAAGAAGAAATTCGATGGCCTTGGATATTGAAGACCCGTCCAACATGGTCGGTTGCTGCAGGGCAAAGGAGACCACCAAACGATCACGGAATCGCCGGGCGGCGTGCAGAAAAGGATTCTCCCGGTTGCCTCGACCGCGGGAGCGACGGTGCTGTGCCGGGCTTGGGATGAGATCTTGCTCCAGAGCAGCGCGCCATTTGTCGAATACTGCGTCTCCGGATTGCAGGTATGCGTACATTGCTCCGATGATGGCGCCCATGCTTGTACCGGCGATTGACCGGACGGGGAGATCGTGCCGATCCAACTCCTGGAGAACTCCGATGTGGGCAAACCCTCGGGCTCCGCCACCACCCAGAGCGAGAACGGGAGGCCGAAGTCTCCAGAGTAATTTTCTGACCGACAGCAGGCGAGTGTTCACGCCTCTGTCGAGGCCGGCTGTGGGAGGAGATGGGCCATGTCCACCAGGGCCTCGTGGACGCCCTCGGCGACTCGCCGGGACTTGTCAGAAAGATGGTCGAGATCATCGGTGACGCCACGGGGGTCGACATCCCCGATGCGATCACCCTGTTTCACCGGAACCCCATCCCGCAGCAGTCCCCGGATCACGCCGCCGATCCTGGCGGTGACAGCGTAGGAAGCATCGACGGGGACTCCACGTCGGTAGTCTTCAATACCGAACACGGATACCACTGTGCCGACCCTCTCTCCGCGTTCAACCTGGTCTCCGATGTGACGCTGGGTAAAAAAGATACCGTCGCGAACTGCCTTGAGCGCCCGTTCGTCGGTAAATCCCATGATGTCGGCCGGTGGCTGATTTTCAAGGTTCTCGCCGGTGTCCTCGAGAACCGAGCCAACTTTGGGCCCTCTGACCGTGTCAATCACCGCGTGGCAGTCCTTGCCCGCAGTGTAGCCGGACCCGAGGGCAATAACGACCGGTGCCATTGAGCGTTTCAGACCCCAGTTCTGACGGAGCATGGTTGCTTCGATGAAGACATCCGGATGCCACTGCTCAATGACCTTCTCGACGAGAGTTGCCGTGATGGCAATCATCCCCTGTCGGTGAACCTCATCGATCAATGCCAGGTCACGGATGTGGATGACCGTGACGCCGTCGACCGTTGCCTTGCCGTCGAGAACTGCCTCAGAGAAACAAACGGACCTTCGGACTGCCTTGGGAAACCGTCGTTCGAGGATGAGGATCTTGGTGAAACCCGCACGGAAAAGATGGTGGGCAGTAGCCGACGCCAGTTCGCCGCCTCCCCGGATCAAGATTCGATAGAGACTCGGATCCATGCGATATCCTCCCAATGCGGCGGTATCTTAACCCGGCGAGGCCGGAACGGGAAGAGATTTGACCGGCTTCCAAGGTCTCCACTTTCTGCTTCCGGCTGGGCCTCTTGTAATAAGCCACAAGAAGAGCAGCCAGGAAAATGAACTAAAGAGGGGCAGGGAAGGGCATTAATTCATTCGAATAGAATTGCATCAAGTCCCTGTTTCCGTATGTGTTTCCCTTCGTGTCTTTTTGCAAGAGGCTCAGCGAGCCGACAGCCGACAGCCGACAGCTGATAGCAAACAACCTACTCACCCTCCGGGATCAACTCGTAGATCTCGGGCAGGTTTCGGTATTCTTCGGCAAAGTCTAGGCCGTAGCCGACGACAAAGACGTCGTCGATTTCAGTTCCCAGATGGGCCACCTCGACTTCAACCTTCCGGCGGGAGGGTTTTGAGAGCAGGCTGACGATTCGGACGGACTTTGGGTGGCGGGCCCGGATCATCTCGGCAACATCATTGAGTGTGACGCCCGTATCGATGATGTCCTCTACAAGGTAGACGTCCCGGTCACGAACATCGGCGGTGATGTCCTTGACCAGGACCACGGTTCCAGATGAGGTCGTTCCGGATCCGTATGAAGAAACCTGGATAAAGTCAATCTCCAGAGGCTTTTCAATTCTCTTGACCAAATCGGTAAAGAAAAAGACGCACCCCTTGAGAACACCGATAAATACTGGTGACCGCCCGTTGATTTCGGTGCTGATTTCAGCAGCAATCCGATCGACCATTTTTGAGATTTCCTCTTGGCTGATAACGATTCGACCCAACACGGTGACCTCCAATTTGAATGCTCCATCCGGTCAGTGTATTCTCTTTGGTACATGAATACTCAGGGCACCGGATTGAATCTGCGATATACCGGCCTCTCGGACCGGTTCAGATCGCTCTGGACGTTCTACCAGTTCTTGGGTGGTGTGTACAAGCACCAGGGTCGGGGATCCTTGCCCTATGACTACGATTTCCAGGCTCTGTACCGAGAAGTTCAGGATTTGTTGCCCAAAGTCGGCGTTGGGACAGATGCCGACGCAGGTACAATCCAGGAATTCGAGAAGCTTGAGAGAGAGTTGGGGCGAATTCATCACGAATTGTCCACATTGGAGCATGAGTTTTCTCCATCGTTACTCCGGAAGTTCTTTGATCACCTGAAGAACCAGGACGAAAAGATTCTCTTTGCACTGGTCAAGTTCTATATCCTCGAACCGTCTCCTGATAGGGACACCTTCGACAAATTGGATATTCTTCTGACGCGTTTGGCGGGGAGTCCGGTGGAAGGAGGGGCTGAGCGACTTCGTGACCGGGGTGAACTACGGACCAGTTTTGAGCGTTTGGCCGAGATGGCCGGCACTCCCGAGCCGACTCCGGGTGAAGAGCGCACTCTGATTGGGCTGGTACATGACCTACGGGACGAGGTTCATGCGATTCCTGACTTCCAAAGTCTGCTGGATTCTCAGGTCATCGATCGGTTTCGAGAATTCAAGGAGAGATTGGGTAGGATCGTGCTGCACCCTGCCCTGTTGGTAGAGATTGTTGAGACCAACATAGAGTTGAAGAATCGGTTTCGAAAGCTCTACCTTGATGAAGAGGTCAAAATCCTTGAAGACACAAACAAGGTGTTTGAGATTGAGCGTTACCTGGAACGAAATCCCGGGGTTGCACACGAGGAATTGCGACGGCAGTTGGATATTTTCCGCGAGTCTCGGGAGCGGTTTGACGCCAAGAGACGAGACAATAACGTCAAACGCGAGGATATCGTGGATCTCAAGGGGGCGATGCAGACAGTGCTGGAATCCTTTGAGCCTCGTCGACAGGCTCAGACACCAACGGCCGAGCCTGTCAATCGGAAAGCCGAAGAACTGGTCGATGATGCGGTACTTCAATTGGATACCGACGAGGATATTGAAATTGCCGACTCACAGGATGAACAGGCTCCTGCGGACGTGTTTGCCGAAGCCGCTGTTGAGCCCGAAGTATTGAATGTTCCGAGACAGGTGTCGCCTCCGGTTCCGGTGTCAGCATCTGCTGCTTCGGAGGTTGCGCCTCTTCATGCTGCGTCTGACTCCGGTCCCTTCGGTTTGCCCGAGGATCCCGAGGGTTCTGATGAAAGGGCCGACGAGCCAGAGGGCATCGATACTCTGGAGCCTTTGGATGACGAACCCAGCCTGATAGATCTCCTGCCGTCAGATCCATTGCTGATGACAGCGCTTCACAAGATTCTTTTTGCCCTGGAACTGGTCAGTTGGGATCACGGTATAGATAATGCCGGGAGCGCCGTTGAACTCCACCATCTTAAATTGGAACCATGGGAAGTTGGAACCTATCGGAAGATGATGGAGATGCGGCATCAGGTTGGAACGCTGCCCTGGGAACTGCAGGCGTTTTTCCTGACATCGGCGGCTCTTCGGGTCAAGATGGAGGAAGAACTGTCGGAGATCATCCGGCTGAGGGATACAGGTCATACCGAGCGGATTCTGGAGATTTTGGAGCATTCAGCCCAGAGCCTCGAACGGGCCAAAGAGGTCGATCGGCGCTTCCGGTGGTTTATCGACGATATGCTCTTCCAGGGAGAGACCGAACTTCTGGAACAGGTCTACCGATCCCACTTCCGTTTCCTTCATGTCTTTTCGGGCCTGTGGCTGGAGCA
>CAYSHZ010000010.1:0-27142 GCA_964430905.1 uncultured Thermoanaerobaculia bacterium
CGGCGTCTTCGACCAGAGCAACCTTGGCGCCGGAATCCCGAACCTGGAAGGCAATCTGTTCAGAGGTCAGGGTTGCGTAGACGGGAACGGTGACCGCTCCCAGGCTGAGGATCGCCAGGTCGGCTACGTGCCACTCCGGGCGATTGTCCATCAGGATCATCACGCGGTCGCCATGCTCCACGCCTCGTTCCGAAAGGGCCTGTGCCAGGGCGGTCGTCATCGAGAAGAAGGCCTCGGTTGACAACGCTCTCGAGCCTGAGCCCGTGTGATGAGCATAATGGCGACGCCGAGGCGCTTTGACATCGTGGCGGAAAAAATCGAGGACGGTTTTGGGCGTCATGGCGGCCTCCCTGGGGTGAGCCCTTCAAGCGTAGCATTCCCGGTTGTGGGCCCAACTCAGGCCGGGAGGCCGAAGACCTTTTTGGGTGCCGATATTGTCATCAGGGCATCGATCGAGGTACAGTTCCCGTTGCGATCGGAGGGGGCGGGCATCCGCCGTCCGCGTCAGCGGGGGGAGGAAAGTCCGGACTCCAGACAGGCAACATGCCGGGTAACGCCCGGCCGCGGTAACGCGAGGGAAAGTGCCGCAGAGAGCAGACCGCCTCCGCTAAGACCGGAGGTAAGGGTGAAAGGGTGCGGTAAGAGCGCACCGCCCTGCCGGAGACGGCAGGGGCATGGTAAACCCCATGTGGAGCAAGGCCGAATAGGGGAATCGAGGGTCGCCTGTCCTCGCCCTCCGTCACTGACGGGGGAGGTTCCCGGGTAGGCTGCTTGAGGCCGCCGGTAACGGTTGGTCCAGAGGAATGGATGCCGCCCTCACGGGTACAGAATCCGGCTTACAGCCCCCTTCGATCGCATTTTTCCAAGGGTTCCCTCGACCGGTTGGTGCATCCGAGGAGGGAAGGCGGTGGGCCGGATCCGGGACCGTCGACCGAATCCGGGACCGTTGACCGTCGACCGTGTCCGGGGCAGCGTCCACGAGGGCAAGCCGGCAGCCAATGCCGATCTTCAACCACACGAGCGCCCAATACCTCCAACGGCGCGTGCCATGCTTCGGGTTTTTCTCGCAGCCCTCCCGATCTGTGGCCCATTTCCGAAAAATTCGAGCTTGGCAACGCTCGGCGAGCGCCTCGGACCCCGGGTCTCACCGCGTGCCCGTAGGCCGCCGAGGTCTTTTCCTCAAGGCGCCGGTCTCTCCCGGTTCGGTCTCCGTTGCGCCTTGAGGAAACGGCCGAGCGGGAGCGATCGGCAGCCCTGAGAATTTCTGTCCGTTCTTAATGCGCTCCCGAAGGCCGGGATGAAATCCAGGGGCCGTCGACCGTTGACCAGGACCAAGGCCGTTGGCCGTTGACCGGGGCCGTCGTCCGGAACCGGGGCCGTCGTCCGTCGTCCGTTGACCGTCGACCGGGACCGTTGACCGTCGACCGTGTCCGGGGCCGGTCGCGGCCGCTGCAGTCTGACGCTGACGCTGCCACCTGTTGCTGAATTCTGCCCCTGCCATCTGACGCTGCCCCCCGCCCCGGCCACCCGGAGCGCGAACGAGAGATCGGTGTCATGGGTGACGGCCGATGATGTTCTTCGTGGTGTTCATGAGAGGAATGCCGGATAACCGGCGGGCCAACCGTTGTCAAGGGCAAGCCGGCCTCCGGCCGGTCGCTGCGCGACCCCTGACAACGGTTGTCTCCGGCGGTTCGGGTGGGGGTATGAACACCACGAAGAACATCAACCCCGTCGCTCCCCACAACAACTTTGAAGCTCTTGATGTCGCACTCCGGGCGGCCGGGGCAGCCATCGCGCTCGTAGACAGGGTGCCTCCGAAACTCAAGAGCCTTGCGGATCAGGTCATTCGGTCGGCCTCGTCGGTGCCGGCCAATTTGGCTGAGGGCCACGGACGGATCGGCCGGGCTCGATTGAATCATTACCGGATCGCATACGGTTCGGCCAAAGAGACCGACGTTCACCTTCGGATTCTGGTTTCGGCAGGGGCGATCGACCGTTCGAGGAGCCAAGAAACCCTTGAGCTTTTCGACAGGGTCCGGGCGATGATCTGGCGGTTGGTGCATCCGAGGGGGTGAGAGGGGTGGGAACCGGGGCGGTTGACCGTCGACCGGGACCGTTGGCCGTTGACCGGGGCCGTCGGCCGGATCCGGGGCCGTGGTCTGTTTTCCGACCCCGGCCTTTGGGAGCGCATCGAGATCGTGCGGTCAAGCCAACGACTGCCGGCGTTCTCGCCGTGGGTTGCCGGGCAAGGCATTCATCGCGTCGGCGCCGTTTGCTTAAGACCTGCCCGGTGAAGAATGCCATGCCCCGCACGCCCCGATTTGAGGTTATTTGGCGCTCGATGGTTTGTAGATCGGGGTCGGCTCATGCCGCTGTGTTCCTCTGTGTGCTCTGAGTCTCTGTGGTGAGTTTTGCATGAGGCTCCGCCGGGTTCAGGTATTGTTGTCCAATGCACGAGGTTTTTACGCCCCTGGGTTCGGATGAGCCGATTGGCGTTGTCGCCCTTTCCGGTCCGGTGGATTCAGAAAAACTGGACCGGGGTCTTGCGGTTCTCGGGTCGTGGGGTCGGGAGATCATCGAGGCGCCCAATCTCAGGCAGAACTCCGGTTATCTTGCGGGGACCGACACGGGGCGGATCGAGGGGTTGGTTGATCTTCTGGATCGAGGTGTCCGGGTTATTTGGGCCGCGAGGGGCGGCTATGGCATCACCCGCATCCTGGACCGCCTGCCGTGGGATCGCCTTGCCGATGCAGGGGCTATGGTTGTCGGCTATTCGGATGTAACGGCCCTTCTCAACCCTTTGGCACTTCGAACTGGGGTCGTGCAGGTCCATGGTCCCGTTGTGACCAGTCTGGCGGAGTGGGATGAGCATGATTTTGTCAGAGTGCGCGATGTACTCGAGGGCCGCTTCCGGGGCCGCAGGTTGTTTGATCTCGAGGATCGGGTTATCGTGCGGAGTGGGAGCGCTGGCGGCAGGGCTCTTGGTGGTAACGTGACGCTGTTGGCGGCTCTCGCGGGTACTCCCTGGGCGCCGGATTTCCGAGGTTCCGTGGTTTTTCTTGAAGATGTCAACGAGCCACTGTATCGATTGGACCGGCTCTTGACCCAATTGCGAAGTTCTGGTATGTTTGAAGGAGTGAAAGCGTTGATTTCAGGTGACTTGTGGGAATGTGAGTCTGGGTCCGACACGCGATGGCGTCAGTTGCTCCTGGAGGCGGCGCCCGACGGCGTTCCGGTAGTTCATGGTCTGCCCTTTGGCCATGGCCCGTCCAACCTGGCCTTCCCCGTCGGTGCCTGGGTTGAGGTCGACACCGACGGTGGCGCCCTGAATTGGGGGATGTGATGGCGAAGTTCAAGACGACTGGCGGTCAGAAGACCACACATGATTCGTTGGAGCCGATGAGGACCCGATTCCCACAGGGAAACAGGATTTTTTCCGAAGGTGACCTCGGCCTGGCGATGTACGTGATCGAGAGTGGGGAGGTCGAGATTCTCAAGACCATGGGTACCGAGGAGCGTACCCTGGCGGTGTTGGGGAAGGGGGACTTCTTCGGCGAGATGTGCATGCTGGAAGAGGAGACTCCGAGAACCGCATCAGCCGTCGCCAAGACCGATATCGAGGCGGTCATGATCGACCAGTCGGCCTTTTCCTTTATCCTGCGCCACAATCCTGAGATCGCCGTCCGGATGATGCGGAAGCTGGTGGTCAGGTTGCGTCAGACGACGCGCCTCCTCGAAGAAGCACTGGGTCACTCCGTCGACCTCGAGGAGTCAGGACTGACTGATGGCCCCAAGGCGCCCCTGGATCCAACCGCCCGGCTGATCGATGTCGGTTCGGGAACGGTCTTCCCACTGGCCGATCAACGAGAGACGACGGTCGGGCGTATCGATCCTGTCACGGGAATCCATCCCGACATCGACCTGACCCATGTCGATATGAAGAGGTCAATTTCAAGGCGTCACGCTCGCATCCTGAGGGAAGAGGACGGAAGCTACTCGGTCGTCGAGGATGTTGCTGCGATGAACGGGACCTTTGTCAATGGGGTTCGCCTCAACGCGGGTCGTCCCTTCCCGCTCAAGGTCGGCGATGTTGTGGTCTTTGGAACGACCCAGTGTCGGTTTGAGATGGACGAACCAGCCGGCGAATGACCGTCGCTGATCACGGCCTCAGGCCGGATGATCCGCTGGAGAGTCTCAAGGGCATCGGCAAGGTCAGGCGTGGGCAATTCGCATCTCGTGACATTCAAACAATCCAGGACCTTCTCTTTGTACTGCCGCTTCGGTGGGAGGATCGGCGTCACTGCGCCTCGGTCGCGGCACTTGGTGAAGTGGGGGCATCGGTTGCGGTGCGGGGTCGGGTTTCTCATCTGAGTTCCCGGAGGGCCCGCCGCCGGGGATTGACGATTCTCAAGGGTGTGTTCGAGGATTCGACGGGATGCCTTCCGGTCGTCTGGTTCAATCCCCGAGGGTTGGAACAACGAATTCGAGAAACGGAAGAGCTGGTTCTCTACGGTGTCATCAGGGATGCACCCCGGGGTGGGCTTCAACTGGTCAATCCCGAGGTCGAGGCCATCGGCCAGGACGACCCCTGGGTGGGCTCGCTGACGCCGGTTTATCCCAGTCTGGGACCGATCGGAGGTCCTTTTCTCAGACGCTTGATCCGCTCGGCTCTGCCGGTTCTCGATCGACTCGAGGATCCCCTGCCGGCAGACATCAGGCAGAGTTTAGCCTTGCCGGATCTCAATACGGCCCTCCTCAGCCTCCATAGCCCGGCGCCTGATATCGATCAGAAGAGTCTGGAAGCTGCCCAACGACGGAGCAGTTCCTGGCACCGGAGATTGGCCTTTGACGAACTCCTCGCTTTTTCGTCCGGCATGGCCCAACTACGGGGTCGAAGGCAGGCAGCCGCAGGCCGGTCGTGCCGGGTGGATGACGCCGTCAGGCAGCGGGCCGTCTCGATGCTGCCCTTTCGTCTGACCGGTGCGCAACGGCGGGTTCTTTCAGAGATTGTCGGAGATCTTGAGGCCGGGCCCCCCATGGCGCGTTTGCTCCAGGGGGACGTCGGATCAGGCAAGACCGTCGTCGCGGCCATGGCCATGCTGATCGCCCTGGAAAACGGTCACCAGGTGGCCATGATGGCGCCAACCGAGATGTTGGCCCAACAGCATCTGGACAGTCTCAAGCGGTTGTTCGAGGGAACACCATGGTCCCCCTCGTTGCTGACGGGGTCGGTCGATTCGGCTGGGCGGAGGGAGATCCTGGGCGGTCTGGCAGACGGCAGTTGTCCCTTGGTTGTTGGGACCCATGCCCTGTTCCAGGATGCGGTCACAATCAAGAACCTCGGACTGGTTGTCATTGACGAGCAGCACCGATTCGGGACTGTCCAGCGTCAGGCACTCGTCGGAAAGGGTATCTTGCCCCATCTGTTGGTGATGACCGCAACGCCGATTCCTCGATCGCTGGCCTTGACGCTCTACGGAGACCTTGATCTCTCCGTCATCGACGAACTGCCGCCGGGGCGACGACCCGTCCGAACGGTGATTCGGGACGACCAGGCGAGGCAGAAGCTCTGTCTTTTCCTTGAGACGGAAGCTACCGGCGGCGGTCGCGTCTTTGTCGTGCATCCCTTGATCGAGGCGTCTGACGCAATTGACGCTCGTGCGGTGACCGAGGTTGCCGAGGAGTGGCGTCAGGCCCTTCCCGGTCTCACTGTCGGGGTCCTTCACGGCCGCATGGCATCGGACGAGCGGGACGTCGTCTTGCGGGCCTTCCGCTCCGGTGACGTCCAGGTGATATTGGCGACGACCGTGATCGAGGTCGGGATCGATGTCCCCGAGGCGACGGTCATGGTGATCGAGAATGCTGAACGATTCGGCCTTTCACAGCTGCACCAACTTCGGGGGCGTGTGGGGCGTGGGGATCGGCAGGCCTGGTGTGTCGTCATGGTCGGCGAAGGCGCATCGGAGGCGTCACTTCGCCGCTTGACCCGGTTTGCCGAGACCCTGGACGGCTTCGCCTTGGCCGAGGCCGATTTGGAGATGCGCGGGCCGGGCGAATTGACGGGCCGCCGCCAGTGGGGACCGTCTCTTTTTAGATTCGCGAACCTCCTCCAGCACCATGATCTTGCCATTCGTGCCCGGGATGTGGCCCGGGAATTGAGTAGTGACGGCCGGTTGCCGGTCGTCGCGGAGGCACTTTCGAGGTACCATCGAACCGAGTTCGAGATTTCCGCGGGGTGAATACTGAAATGAAAGAGGTGGCGCAACGAATACTGGTCCAGACCCTGGGATGGGCGCTGGTGATTTTAGGCATCGTCGGCCTCTTTGTGCCGATTCTGCAGGGGATACTGTTCATTCTCCTGGGCCTTTGGGTACTCTCGAGGCACAACCGAGCCGCCCGACGATGTCTCCTCAAGATGCGCCGGAAATTTCCGGCTGCGGATCGCCGCATGAAGGAGATTCAACGAAAATTCAAGAGAAGGCCGAAAAAGGTGACGGTCCAGCAGGGCGAAGGAGTTGAAGCGAATGACCGAGAGTGAAACTACGACTCCAGTTCCCCTGGTTTTGGAGATCGACGACTGGACCGACCTTGAGGGCGCCGTTGCCCTGCTGGAAAACCCGGGGTTCTTCGCTAGGCTGTCCGACCTGCTGGGGAAACCGGTGGAGGTTGTCATGGACCGGCTGCCCTCCGGTGCCGCATCAACGATTGACGGTGCCACCAGGCGTGCCCTCGGCGCGGCCCTGTCTCTGGCCCTTTCGACTCTGAAGAATACCCATCAGGGGGAGGCCCGGAATCGTTTTCATGCCATGGCTGCAGGGTTGACCGGCGCCGCCGGCGGGGCCTTCGGCCTGGCATCATTGGCGGTTGAATTGCCGATGACAACGACGATTATTCTGCGTTCGGTGGCGGATGTTGCCCGAAGCGAGGGGGAGGATCTCCGAAGTGTCCAGGCCCGATTGGCCTGTCTGGAGGTCTTTGCTCTTGGGGGGCGTTCAGGGGCCGATGATGCGGCCGAGAGCGGCTATTTTGCAGTCCGGACCGCCCTGGCTCAGGCAGTCAACGAGGCCGCGAGGTACCTCTCGCGTCGCACGACCGTCGAGAAGGGTGCGCCCGTGATTGCTCGGCTGGTTGCAACCATCGCCGCCAGGTTCAACTCGGTCGTTGCCGAGAAGATAGTGGCCCAGGGTGTTCCGGTGATCGGAGCCCTCGGAGGCGCTACCGTCAACGTCGCCTTCGTCAGGCATTTCCAGGCGATGGCCCGGGGGCATTTTGTCGTTCGCCGACTGGAACGGACGTATGGCGAGGCCGTGATCCGGGAAGCCTATGACCGGATTGCGCGGGGCGAGGAATGGTCCCCGGATCGACGCCAATGAGGTGGCTGAACGGTCGCCGGTCGGCCCGTCTGAAAATGGCGGTGCTTGTCGTTGCCTCGATGGTGTTTGGCTCCGTTCTGGGCGGATTGTCGTTCTACATCCATCTGGCCAGGGGTCGCGCCGATCTCCAGCCGTGGCACCTGCTCAGGCCTCATGCTGAATTCGACGTTTCCGAAAACGAGACCGTCATTGATTTTGAGGACTATCTTACCCTTGAGAACGATCTGTTCGGGGAAGTTGCCGAGACCCTGAACCATGAAGTTGACCAATGGCCCGAGCTGTCGCGGTTTGATCCCTCAAGTCCGACGAACTCCAAAACCTTTTCCCGGGACTGGAATCGGAGTTATCGTCTCAAGTCCGATCCGCCGGTTGCCGGAGCGCTTCTTCTGCACGGTCTGTCGGACTCGCCATACAGCCTTCACGCGATCGCCGAACATTTGCAGAGCCGGGGCGTTGAATGCATCGGACTTCGTCTGCCGGGTCATGGTGCCGTTCCTGGAGGATTGACGGCGGTTCGCATGGAGGACTGGCGGGCCGCCGTTCGAATCGGAGTTCGTGCAGTCCTCGAGGACGTCGGCCCATCCCGGCCGCTGATCCTGGTCGGCTATTCCAACGGGGCGGCCCTGGCGTTGGACTACGCCCTCGATGCGATGGATGATCCGGACCTTCCTGTGCCTGATCGTCTGGTCTTTTTCTCTCCGGCCTTCGCTGTCGGGAGGATTGCGGCCTTCGCCCGGTGGCAGCGCCTCTTCAGTGCCCTGCCCGGGATGGAGAAGCTGGCGTGGACCGACGTCCTTCCGGAGTACGACCCCTTCAAGTTCAATTCCTTTCCCCTTCGGGCAGGAGAGGAGATTTACCGGCTGACCTCCGGCCTTGAGCGAAAGCTGCAACGAGAGGAGTCGGCCGGAAGACTGGATCGATTGCCGCCGGTCCTGAGCTTTCAGTCGGTGATCGATGCCACCGTTCCTCCCGAGGCCTCGTTGTCCCGGCTCTATCGCCGGATTGAAACGGGTGGCAGTCGAATTGTGCTGTTCGATGTCGATCGTGAGGTGGGAAACAAAGCCTTTCTCACGCCGGGGGTCGATCAGTTGATCGACGCGGTTCAGAACCGTGGACCGTGGTCTTTTGACGTCTCGATCGTGACCAACAGTTCCGCCGAAACGGAAGGTGTTGAACTCCGAACGATCAGGGCCGGGGATCTCTGGGACCAGTTCTCGGTTGAAGACCTGGAGATGGAATGGCCGCGGGGGGTCTATTCCCTGTCCCACGTCGCGCTGCCCTTTCCCCCGGACGATCCAGTCTACGGGGTCGGGCCGAGGTGGCGGGATCCCTTCCCGCTCGGGCGGATCGACCCCAGAGGCGAGAAGGGAGCGCTTGTTGTCCCGCTCAACCTCCTGATGCGCCTTCGATACAACCCCTTCTTCGACATCATTCCTCCGATGATCGATCAGTTTCTGGGTTTTGAAAACGATGGGCTTGCAGGGCCCTCTTGATCGGCCAACATCTTCAAAAGCGAGAGAAAAGGTCGCAGGGAGCATCTTCCCAGGAAGAACACAAAAAACGCCCCGCGCGGTGCGGGGCGTTCGAGGTTGTTGAAAGGATCTGATCTACTCGGCTGTGAAGAACTGCAGGTCGACCGGGACAGGAGTCGGGTGGAAGAAACACACTGCGGTGCCATCCACAATAGAACCGGCGCTGTCACACGCATAGGTCAGGCCGTCGTCGGCCGCCGGATTCTGGATGCCGGTTGTCGATCCACTTCCGCCCTCACTCTGAGTGGCTACCTGGACGACGATTTCGTAGGTGTCGTAGAGGATGGCCTGAAAGCGCTCGGTATACGGCCCTGAACCGCCCGAATAATGCTGAGCGTCCCATTGAATCACGTTGCAGCCGGTTGTGCCGGGAATCCCGTCGTCGTTCGGGCGGGGGCAGGTAGCAAAATACTCGAAGTAGACGGCACAGTCATCACACAAAGGGTCAACGTCAAGATCGTCTTGAAGCGGGTAGATGCGACCACCGGAGCCTGTGCTTGGCGTAGCGGGAAGCGGGCAGTCATTGGAATGGTCTCCGCCGCTTGTGTCGCCGAATGAGAGATACCCGTTTGTTGCCGCCGTAACGTCCGCGTAGGTCGTGCCGTAGAAATTAAACGCCGGCCCACCGAGAGCCTGAACAAAGCCTTCATCGTCACCATCACCAAGATCGGTACCGGTTCCAGAAATCTCCACGAATTGGTAGGGGCATGAGCCTTCCGCCTGGTCTGCCCAGGTGTAGCCGAAGGTGTCAGGGCCGCCTGTTGCCCTGACTGCTTCTCCGTGGCCGATCGGTTCGTCCTGCCCCTTAATCTCTTCAGCAAACACAGAACCCAGGGCGAGCGTCATGACACACACAAATACGATGATCCTAAACTTCATACGATCTCCTCCTATAAAAAATGACGGGAATAAAACTCGGATAATTTCAGAAACGGATATTATCATACACTGGGGAAGGAGCAATTACGTCAAGACAATTCCCCGCAGCCGGCAAGGTTGGAAATCCTCATGAAAATATAGCCTCGTTCCCACACAGGCGAACGCCCGGGCCGTGAGGCCCGGGCGCCGCCTTGAAAGGGGGGGGGAGACCCGGACACAACGCCCGGGTCAGGAGGAAACAGTGTTTATGAAGCGCTCTCTTCGGTTGTGACCGCTTCGTCGTTGGAGGCCAGCAGGTCCTCGGCATTCTTTGCGGCCTCATCGGCAGCTTGGCCGGCGGACTTTGAGCAGCCCTTCTCGGCGTAGCTTGCGTCATAGGCTGCCTTCTTGGCGGCGTTGGTGGCCGCGGCGGTCGCGGACTTGGTGCACTTTGTTGCATCGTAAACGGCGCCATAGGCCGCCTTGGTGGCTGTCTTCGAGCATCCGGTCGTGGCATAGCTGTTCTTGTAGGCTGTCTGGGCCATGGCGTCGTTGGCTGCGGATTGGGCTGTCTTCGAGCATCCGGTCGCCTCATAGGTTGAGTCGTAGGCTGCCTTCGCGGCGGCCTTGGGGCAGCTGGAACCATCGACGGATTTCGCGGTGCTCTTTCCGTCGCAGGCGGTCACGCCAGCGGTCACTCCAAGTGCGAGGGCGAGAACGGCAACGATCATCAGGGTCTTTTTCATGGGGGATTCTCCTTTTTCTTCGGTCCACATTGTTATTGAAACACAGTCTCTTTTATATTGCAACACTTGTTCATACGAGAGATCTTTCTGGGAGTTTCATCCTTTCCAACTATTTCTTGGCCGAAGACTCGAAAGGGTTACGGAAAACCAAGATAATTGTCAAAAAGAAACTGGGGCGGAGATCAACTCCACCCCATTGTTTTCTTGTTGTTTCGTAGGGGAGGGGTTCATCCCCTCCCGAGATTGACCATCAAAAATCTACTCGGACACCACCGATGATTCTGCGTCCCTGGGCGGGATAGCCGAGAACCTCTTCGTACTCCTCGTCCAACAGATTGATCGTTCTCAACGTAAGCTCGATTGAATCCCAGACCTGGGCGGCCAGCGCGAGATCGGCAGTGATGAAACTGTCGGTTCGGGTGGTTTCGAAGGTCAGGGGGTCGACGTCAAAGCGATCACCGACATACCTGATGGTGGCCCAGCCCTTGAGCCAGGGCAGGAAGACGCCGGTCAGTGTGTAGGCGCCGCTCCACTCCGGGCGCCTGAGCAGTTCATTGCCGAAACCGTCGGAGGTATCGAGCCAGGTGATCTGCATTTGAGAACTCAGGGCCTCGTTGTGGGCGAAATTCAACGCCGCCTCGAAACCGTCAATCTCGGCCTGGCCGATATTGCGGAGCGAGTAGCTGGCGTAGTCGAAGACAATCATATTTTCGATGTCGGTCGAGAAGAGGTTGAACTCAAGGCGGGGCGCTCCGGTTTCCCGTCCACCCCAGATGAGGCCGATTTCGGCGCTGCGGGAGGTTTCCGGCTGGAGATCCGGGTTTCCCGAGAAGGGATAGAAGAGTTCGCCGATTGAGGGCTGGCGGTAGGCCTCGCCGTAGCCGGCACGCAGTTCGATGGAGTCGGAAACCTTCCACCCAAGATTCGCCCTTGGTGAGATTTCCGATCCCCACTGGTCGGTGTCGTCCCAGCGGGCGCCGAACACCAGGGTCAAGCCCGTGGAAAGACGCCAGACGTCCTGGGCGAAGAGGGACGTCATGTCGGAGTCGGCGGCATCGAGGTTGGGTCCATAGACGGAACCGTCGGTCACCTCGTCTTCACGCCACTCGGCGCCCCAGGACAGTCTGTGGTTTCCCAGGATGTTGTGTGACGCCAGTCGGACCTGTGTCGTCTCGGTCTCGGTGTGGGACCAGGTGAAACCCCAGGGGTCGTCGGGATCGGCAAAGTCCAGATCCCGATCAACGGTGGAGACGGTAGCTTCCAGGGACCAGCGACTGGAGATGGTCCACCTGACGGGGATTGCCAGCGTTTGAGCGGTGGTCTTCTGCCGACGGGATGGCGTCATCGATCCGGGCGAGGAGAAGGGAATGCCTAGATCAGAATCGACATCGAGGTAGAGTAAGGACACACGACTGCCTTTGCCCCATGTGAATCCGGCATTGACCAGACCCTGTTGGAGGTCGAAGTCAGAGTTCTGTAAATCCCCCTTACCGGTCCGATTGAGACCGGTTGCCATGATGTCGAAGTTGTCCGATCCAAAGGCGACGGTGGCTTGATATCGCTCCCACGCCCCTTCGCCGCCTTCGGCAAGGAGCCCACCGTGGAAACCGTCGGCGCCCGAACCCGGGATGACATTAATCGCGCCGCCGATGGCGTCGGCGCCCCAGAGGGCGGAGTAGGGGCCACGAGCCACTTCGATGCGCCCCAGACCGGCTGTCGAGAGTTGGGAGAAATCAAAGCCGCCGAAGTAGGGCGAGTTGAGGCGGACACCGTCAATCATGACCAGCGTGTGGTCACTCTCCGTGCCACGGGTGAAGACCGAGGTCACCGAACCCGGCCCCGCAGATTGCACAACGTTGAGGCCTGGAACCCTTCTGAGGATATCGGTAACTGACTCGGTCTGGGCGTCATTGATCTCTTCTTCAGTGATCACGGTGATCGGAAGGGGAATCTCTTCGGTTGGTTCCTCGGTTCCGGTCGCAGTCACCGTGATCTCCGAGGAGAAGACGTCGTCCTCGGCGTTTGAGGTGCCGGGATGAACTCCGACGAGGAACAGGAAAAAGACAAGCGGAATACAATAAGAGTGACGAATAGACACGGTGAAACCTCCCGTTTCGATTGGGGGGTGGCAGGTCTCCTGGCTCCCGGATGTGCATCGGGACCTGTGGCAGGTCGCGAGGCGCCGAAGAACCGACCTTCCCGGCAGCGGATGCTGCCAGTGGTTGGGTCAGACCCTTGGTTCTTCGTCTCCGGTTACAGTGGCGGGGGCCGCGCCGGATTCTCACCGGCTTCCCCAGCCCGAAGATCGCCGCCTCGACACGTCCGTGCGCCGCTGTCGTCGTCCTCGGGTTTGACCACCCCGTATGTCGGTGCCACCCTACCGTGCCCGGTTGGACGAGGTCAAGATTATTGATGGCGGAGATAGCGGGTTTTTTCGGCAATTCGTTCGACGAATTGTGCTTCCGGTGCTAAGGTTCCGCGCCTGGAGGCTTGCTTGAAGAGATTCCGGATCGGCTTCGTGGTTCTGGTCTTCACACTCGGCTGGATTGGTTCGGCCCAGGCTGTCGATCTGGTGTTGCTGGCCTCCGGCGATAAGCCCCTGGCCGGCGCCCATGTGACTGTGGTTGGGTCGCCGGGAAGCTGGATTGCCGATGGTCAGGGTCTGGTCAACCTCGAACCGGCCCCCGATCTGCCCTGCATTCTGATCATCGCCCGGGCTGACGGGGTTGCCCTCAAACCGCTGACGATCGTCGACTGGACCGATGAGAGTCCGCTCCGGCTGGTCATTGGGGCCGTCGGCGGGACGGTCGACGTTGTCGGTGGGGTGATCTCGGATCTCGAACTGCCCCCTGCGGCCGCTGCGACAATCCTTGGACGAGACGAGATCGACCAGAGAGTTCCAAGATCCTTGACGGATGTTCTCGTTACCGTTCCCGGCGCTGGAAAGACCGGAGAGGGGCGCTCGGTAGTTCCCAGTCTTCGGGGACTGCCCAAGCACCGGACCCTGATTCTTCTGGACGACGGGCGCCTGACGACCGAGAGGCGGGCAGGCGCCTCCGCGACCTTTCTCGACCCCGACACCCTGGGTGAGATCGAGGTCATCCGCGGCCCGGGATCGGTCGCCTACGGTTCGGACGCATTCGGCGGAATCATCAGGGCGAGATCCCGGATGCCGGGTACCGCGCCGGATGGCGTCGGCGTTCGCTACGCCCTTGAGGGCGCCGAGGGCACCCCGGGGTGGGGCGCCGCAGCCGATGTCGAGGCACCGGTCGCCGGAGGCGGTTTGCTGGTGGGCGCCCACGTCCGCGACTACTCGGACTACACCAGTCCCGAAGGGGAGGTCTTCGACACCCGGTGGGAGAGTTGGGGGACGAGAGCTGCCTGGCACCGGGTCGTTGGCCGTGGCGTGCTGCGCGTGGGCTGGCGACTCGACCGGGCGGAGGATGTCGGCAAGCCCAATCCGAGGTCCAGGACCAAGAGGCGGTTCTATCCGCTGGAAGAAAGCAATAGGTTGAACCTGGGTTTTGAGCAGCCCCTGCAGGGAGCATGGAAACGGCTGTCGGCGACCGTCGCGTGGGATAGCTACCGTCTGGTCCTGGACAAGGATTCACTGGATGAATCTCTCGATGTTCTCCAGCGGAAGCAGAGCGATACCCGGGCCAACGACGTCGAGTTCAGGCTGGAAGTCGAGCGCTCGGTGGGCAGGGCACGTTTGGTAATGGGCGCCAACGTCACCTCGAGGTATGGATTGGAGGCGTTCTCGAGCGTCTTCGAACCCACTTCCGGCGGAGAGTTGGAAGAGACCTTCCGGGAGAAGACAATCGACGATGCCTCAAGCCTGGATTCGGGGTTCTTTGGCGCCCTGCGTGGGGAGTTAGGACCGGTCAGGCTCTCCGGGGGGCTCAGGCTGGATCTCGTCCGAACCTCCAATTCCGGCGGCTACTTCGGTGATCACTCGACCTCGGACGAAGCCCTTTCGGGCTACTTCGGGGGAGCGATTGACCTGGCCGAGAATCTCGAACTGACCCTCCAGGTGGCGCGCGGCTTCCGGGATGCCCTGCTGTCCGATCGATACTACCGGGGGGAGACCGGGCGGGGATTCATCACCGGCAACCCGGATCTCGGACCGGAGACCTCCAACCAGTTGGATCTGTCCCTCCGGTATCGCTCGGGATCGTGGGTTCTGAATGCATTCGGTTATCTCTATCGGATCGAGGATCTGATCGAGAGGTACAAGGACACCGGCGACTATTTTTTCCGGAATCGGGGCGAGGGTGAGATCCGGGGGCTTGAACTTGAGGCCGCTCGTTCCCTCTCGGCCTCCCTCTCTCTCCACCTCGGAGCCTGGTGGCTGGACGGGGAGATCCTCGATGATCATTCTCCCGTTGACGACATTCCGGCGCCGGGTCTCTCGGTTGTGCTGAGGGATTCGAGGCCGCAGGGTCTGCGCTGGATGGTGAGGGGCGCCGCCTACGCCCGTCATGATGATCCGGGGCCGTCCGAGCAAATCGTCCCGGGCTACGCCGTGCTGGACGGTGCCATCGGCTGGGCCTTCTCGGAGAAACTCCAGCTGCAACTGCTGGGAAGGAATCTTCTCGACAAGGCCTACCTGGGCTCTGCCGACGAGGATTCGGTTCTTGCGCCGGGACGCTCGTTCACCCTGACGCTCCGGGGGCGGTTATAGGGGGAGTACCAGGATAGTTGAGATTCACCTATGGTACCCTGCGTGAAGGAGGAAGTTATGAGAAAGTTGCTGTTGATCTTCATCGTCGTATTGATGAGTTCCGGACTGGTGATGGCGGACGTCAAGGGAGAACCGGCCAACCACGAGAGCGCCCCCAAGATCAAGGCCACCGGTGGTCCCGACGGTTACGGTTACGAGTTCATTGACTCCACCGAGGCCAGCGGACCGGCGTATTCATGGGTCGATATCACGGGTACGGGAACAGCCCTGGGATTGTCGGATGACGGCGAAGTCGACATCACACCAGGGGGGACCTACACCTTCTACGGCATCGGCCATACGACCTTGACGGTCGGCAACAACGGTGGCTTGGTGATGACCTCCGGGGGTAACCTCAATGCCGGCAATGGTGCGTTGCCGGCCATCACTGAGCCGGCCATTCTCCCGTTCTGGGATGACCTGGATACCGAGACCGGCGATGTCTACTGGGAGGAATTTCCCTCCTGTCCTCATCCCCAACTCTCCGGAACCTGTCTGGTGGTGGAATGGCACCAACGCCCACACTACAACGGTGTCGGTGATTGTACGGTGGAGGTCATTCTCTCGGCTACCGAAGAAACCATGCTCTTTCAGTATGAAGACGTCGATTTTGGTGATGCCGCGTACGACAATGGGCAGTCCGCCACTGTCGGCATTGAGGATGACGGTCAGGATGGGACGTATTTTCTGCAGTACTCCTACAACAGCCCCGACCTCAGCAATGGTCTCGCAATTCTCGTGGGAACCTCGGTTCCCGTCGAGTTGATGAGTTTCTCGGTAGAGTAGGAAGTTATTATTGATTGATTCAAGCCCCGGATTATTCCGGGGCTTTTTTTGCAAGCGCCCAAACCGATAGCTGACAGCTACTTCGGCATCTCCGTCTGGTGCATCAGGGGTTCGGCCTCAGGCCGGGGTGCGTTGGTCGTGGTGTCCCAGAATGGTGAGAGACGTCTGAGGTTGGCGATGATCGGGGGGAAGACCTCGATTACGCGTTCGATCTCTGCTGGGGTCGTGTAGCGAGAGAGAGAAAACCTGACGGAGCCGTGGACGGCCGTAAAAGGTACCGACATCGCCCGCAGCACGTGTGAGGGTTCCAGTGAACCCGAGGTGCAGGCTGAACCCGACGAGGCGCAGATGCCTTCGGCGGAGAGCTGGTAGAGCATGCCTTCGCCCTCGATGAAATGGATCGCCAGATTGAGGGTGTTCGAGAGGCGTTCCATGCCGGCGCCGTTGACCTCGGAGTAGGGAATGGCCTCCGAGAGAGCCTTCTCCAAGCGATCCCGGAGGGCCCGGATTCTGGCCTCGTCCTCGTCGTGATGCTCCTGGGCCAATTCCATCGCCTTCGCCAGACCGACGATGAAGGCGACATTCTCGGTTCCGGCACGCCGTCCCTCTTCCTGGTGGCCGCCCAGCATGAAGGGACGGCAGGGTGTTCCGCGCCGAATGAACAGCACGCCGATGCCCTTGGGGGCATGGAGTTTGTGACCGGACAGGGACAAGAGATCGACGTGGGTGAAGTCGCCGCCGAGGTCGATGGGGACTTTGCCGGCGGTCTGGGTCGCGTCGGTGTGGACGACGATCGAGGGGTCGGTCTCCTTGGCGATGCGGGCGATGTCGGCAACGGGGAAGATGACGCCGGTCTCGTTGTTGGCGTGCATGGCCGAGACCAGCAGCGTGTCCGGCCGCAGGGCGCGAACGTAGGCGCCGATGTCCAGGCGCCCGGATCGATCCACCGGAACGAAATCGACCTCGAATCCGCGGCGTTTGAGCTCGCCGGCGACTTCGAAGATCGCAGGGTGTTCGACGCCGGTCGTGATGATGTGCTTGCGGGTAGGATTGGCGGCGATGGTCCCGAAGAGGGCCGTGTTGTTGCTCTCGGTCGCACAGCCGGTGAACAGGATCTCTCCTGCCCGGGCGCCCAGCGAACGCGCAACGGTTTTTCGGGCCGCCTCAACCGCGTCTCTCGGCGCCCGTGCCGCCTCATAGATCGATGACGGGTTGAAGTACTCCTCGTCCAGAAAGGGGCGCATGGCCTCAAGAACCTCGGGAGCGACCCGGGTCGTGGCGTTGTTGTCGAGGTAGATGATCTCACTCATAGGGAGAGGATACAGCGGGCGCCGGTGTCTGTCAGCCGGTAGAACGCTGGTTACAAGGTCGAAAGGCCAGTCGTTTCCTGGTTTACGATGGCTGGGGTTCTGCTATTCTCGACCCGGATGATTCAAACTAAAGACGTGTAGCGGAGGGCCTCATGATGCGTTTCAGAACAATTTCTGGTGTGGTTCTGACCTGTGCAGTTGCGGTTTCCTCCCCGGCGGTCGCACGAGAAACCGAGTTGAAGGTGGTCGTTTCTGATTCACAGAGTCCGACTCTCCCTGGTTCGACCGTCAGCTTCGAGGTTGAGGTGGCGAACGCCGGTCCTGATGAGCCATACAATTCCGTCGTTTTGGACGTCTATCTGCCGATGGAGGTTCCGGTACCCTACAGGGACTATCTTGCGGCAGATGCCGACGGACGCCAGGCGATTGCCGACGCCTTCTTGGACGGTGTCGTCTATGACGAAAATATCTGGGATCCGAATGACGAGGAGTCAGTGATCTTTGTGGGCGACAGCAGGAACAACGAATGCGAGGGGATGATCCTTCAGTTCTCCCACTTGACCCTGCCTGCCCAGACCTTCGGTACGGTGTCCTACGATGCCACCCTTCCCGAGGTTGGAGTGGCCGGTTTTGCCTACCGGAAGGCCGACGGTGAGATGGTGTATTCAGAATTCCTCCACTCCGCCTGTGCCGACCCCCAAGTTTTCGAGGACTGCGGTGATGCCAACGGTGTGTTTTGCATGGGCGCCCGCCTGACGACGGTTGTCGCCAGCGGCGCACCGATTACGCTGGTCAATGACGGCAGTGACGCCCCCTCGGAGGGCTGCCTATCCCTGGTGGATTTTCCTTCAGGGAACGTTGCCCTGATCGATCGTGGAACCTGTTCCTTCCAGGACAAGGTCAAGAACGCCAGTGATGCAGGCGCTTCCGGCGTCATCGTCGCCAACTATGCCGGTGGCGGAGACGTTGACGAAGACGGCCTGATCCTGATGGGTTGCAACAGTGATGCCACCTGCATCGAGCTCCTGATGCCTGCCCCTGCGGTCTTTATTTCCCATAACACCGGTTTGGCCCTCAAGGCCGACATGGCCGAGGGTGAGGCCCATGGTTTTGTTGGTATTCGCCAGGAAGAGCCCAATTTCGCGGTGACCGAGGGCTATATCAGGGAGTGGGGCGGAACGCCCGATTACAATCCCGATAACAACCGTTTCACCAGGGCAACGGTATTCGGTGAGGGGATCTTTTCTGAAGGGTTCGAGTCGGGTGATACCTCGGTTTGGTCAGATAGTGAACCCTTGATCTCAACGTTGTACCCGGGTACCTGGCGGTGGTTGATCGATCCCGTGTGCAACGGGGTGTTGTATCAATACACCCTCATTTTCAATGCCGACGGGTCTTTTCTTTCGCCCCAGAGGTGTTCGGGCTACGAAGGTTCCTGGACTCAGCATCAGAAGATTATTGAATTCTCATTTCCCTCGTGTGATGGGATCTATACGGGAGAATTGACCGACGCCGGGACCCTTCAGGAGGGTACGGTGACATGGGGCGGGTGTTGGCAGGCGAACTGGGAGTTCAAGGAGAACTGAGAATCCAGCCTCTTCGACTCTTTGACCTATACCTCAACCACCCGGATCGACTCGTCGACCTGTCCCTTGAGGCTGCTTTCCACGAGGTTTTTCAGGGTTCGGGTGGAGCCGGCGCAAGTGGCACAGTCCCCGGTGAAACGGCAGTAGACGACGGTGCCCTTGATGTCGATCAGTTCCAGGCCGCCCCCGTCCTTGGCCAGATGCGGCCGAACGGTCTCGTCGAGGACCTTTTCGATGTCCTTCGAGAGCCTGAAGGGTGTTCGTTCGCCCTCGTCCGACGGAGTCTGAGTCTGGCCCGCGACGGGGAGGGTCGGCAACGCCGTGAACGCCGCGCCCGGTTCGCCCCAGTGGTCGTTGAGCAGATCCTGCAGACCGCCGGGCGTGTGGTGGCATGACATGCAGCCACCTCCGGCCTTGATTGCGCCGGTGATGTCGGCGATGGTCTTGAGTTCGAGCTCTTTGATCTTGCGCCTGATGTAGGGTTCGGTCAGGCCGAAGCAGTGGCAGACCAGGCGGCCTTCTTCGACCTCGTCTTCGCGGATGTCGATACCAAGATCCGCCAGGGCGACGCCGCGTTTGCGTGCCCAGTCGAAGACCGCGGCCTCCAGCGCCTCGGCGCCCATCACCGAGCAGTGGATCTTGGCCTGGGGCAGGCCCCCAAGGTATTTGACGATGTCCGCGTTGGTGATACTGAGGGCCTCGATAGGCGTGAAGTCGCCCTCCTCAACCAGGCGGCACATCGCCTCCGACGCCGCGATCGCCGAGGTGCAGCCGAAGGTCAGGTATCTGGCCTCGACGATTCGGTCCTTGAGAGGGTCGGTCGGGTGGCGTTCGACACGAAAACTGAAACGGAGTGCGTCGCCACAGGCGATCGATCCGTGCTCGCCCAGACCGTCGGGGTTTTCGATCTCTCCGAGGTGGGTTCCATACTTGCCCTGAACCGCGTCCATGAAGAGCTGTGTGGTTTTTTCGGAATAATTCCAGGTCATCGATCCTCCGCCACCAAAAACATCCGGCGACGGGATATGATAGCAGTCATCTGGGAGGACCTTCATGGGAGTTCAAATATTTTTGATGTTGATTGTGGCCGTTCCGGTATTTCTCTTTATCGGATACATCATCATGCGAACCCGCTACAAGAAGGCAGGCCCCGACGAGGCCCTGATTGTCTTCGGACGGCGCAAGCTGCTGGGCCGAAAGGTGCGGACCGAAAAGGGCGAGGTCGAGGGCTTTCGAATCATTCGCGGCGGCGGCACCTTTGTCTGGCCCGCGTGGGAGCAGTACGAAATTCTGTCCCTTCGTATGATGACGCTGGAGATTGACCTCCCGCACGTCTACACGATTCAGGGTATCCCGATCAACGTCAAGGCCGTGGCACAGGTCAAGGTCCACGGTGACGTTGAGCATATTCGGAAGGCTGCCGAAGGGTTCCTTGGAATGCCGGTCGACGAGGTCCAGGCGACGATCAAAGAGACCGTGGCGGGCCACCTTCGTGGCATCGTCGGAACTCTGACTGTCGAGGAGCTTTATCGGGACCAGCGGACCTTCCAGGAAAAGGTCCGGGACGAGGCCCATGTCGATCTTGAGGGTATGGGTTTCGAGTTTCGGTCGTTTGTTTTCCAGGCAATCCAGGACGACGAGGGATACCTCAACGCACTGGGGCAGCCCAAGATCCAGGAGGCCCTCAAGGGCGCCCGGATCGCGACGGCCAATGCCGATCGGGATGCGGCGATCGAGGAGGAGCAGGCCCGCCAGCAGAAGGAGCAGAAACGACTCGACGTCGATACCGAGATTGCCGAGAGTGACCGGGCCCTGAGCCTCAAGAAGGCGTCGATTCGTAAGGAGGTCGATGTCGCCGATGCCCAGGCAGTCAAGGCCGGCGAGATGGAGATCAAGGTCCAGAATATCCAGATTGCCGGGCGCGAGGTTGAGCGTCAGAAGCTGGAACTCAACGCCTCCGTTCGGGAACTGGCAGACGCCGAAAAGTACCAGACCGAGCGCAACGCCGACGCCCAGCAGTACCGGATCGAACGGCAGGCCGCCGCGGAGAGGATGCGCCGCGAGGAGGCGGCCAAGGCATTGGCGGCCGAGGGTATCGCCAAGGCCGAGGCCGAGTCGGTCCAGCGCCGCCAGATTGGTCTGGCCGAGGCCGAGGCAATTCAGGCCAAGGGTCAGGCCGAGGCGGAAGCCCGGCGGCTTCTGGCGGAAGCACTCAAACTCTACAACGAGGCCGGTCTTTCGATCGAGGCCCTCAAGATCTTGCCGGAGATTGCCGCGGCAGTATCTGAGCCCCTGGCCCGAGCGGGCGAGACGACAATTATTTCGACCGGCGGCAATCCGGGCGACGGAACCGGCGCCGCCCGCCTGACCGACGATGTCGTCCAGGTGATGAGCCAACTTGGACCGATCATGAAACAACTCTCCGGTGTCGATATGGAGAAGATGCTCCAGGATCTTGCCCGTCTGCCGGGAGCGGTCGCGGACTCGGTCGAGGGGAAGACCAAACCCAGGACAACCAAGAAGTCGGGGCAGGTCTTCGGCGGAGAGTAGATGAGCCTCTCCCAGCAGCTGTCGGCGATGGTCTTCGAGCTGAGGGCAGCGGGGTCACCAGTGGCCAAGGCCAAGGCTTTGGCTCGGGCGTGGCGTTTCGTCCGGCGTTTGAGTCCCACCGACCGGAAGGTTCTGGCCCGAGAGGCCGGCTTCGACGGTGCCGAGGATTTTCTGGAGACCCTGGCGACCAAGAAGGGCGGGATCGCACCGGCGATGTTGCTGCAACTCCTTGGGAGCTTGAGGAGTCACGGCGAAGAGGATCTGGGGGCCCTGATCGGCGCCCTGGAGGACCCTGCAACCCGGGAGGACGTGTTGCTTCGGGGTGTTGATGCCCTTGCCGGCTCACTCGAACCCGAGGTGTCAGAGGACCGGGACGATGGGATTCCCATCTTCGTCGATGACGACGAGGTCGAGGATGACGCTCCGGAGGCCGTGGATGGGGTGTCCGGCGAGGAGGAGACTCCGTTGCCCGAGCCGGCGGCGCCGATGAAGGCGCCCCCGGTAAAAGAGACAATTGGAGATGGGGCGCGTATTCCACCTGTTCCGGAGCCTTCAGATGAGTCACCTCCGCCTGAGCCATCGACAGCGGTCGTGGAGAGTTCGATTCCTCCCTCTGAACCGACGGCCGGGATTGAGCCGGATGACCTGATCGAGAGGCTGGAGGCGGAACCATCCCTGGTTGTCCGCCTCCTGGAATTCCGCGATACGGTTGAGCATCTTGAGTACGTTTCGTCAAGGGATCTCCGCCGGCTGGTGGAGATCTTCCCCGAGGGCTGGGCGCGACGACGGGCCGTCACGGCCCTGCTGGATGCCGGCATTCCCGAGGAGGGCACAGATGCCCTCGAGTTGATTTCCATTCTGGACAGCGCCGCCGATCGCCGGTGGTGCCTCAAGGTGCTGATCGAGCTCAGGGATCTTGAGGAGGGCGAGGTTGGCAGAGCCCTGGAGATGACCCGAAGCCCGATCTTGAAGCGTAGGATCCGAGATCACAACCGGATTTGACTCCAGGAGGCAGGTCCCGGTGGGTGCAACGGCAGTTTCGGCTTTCACCGGTAAGCGGTAGACTGCTCCGATGAAATACGCTCTGCGATCCAGTGTTCTTCCAATTCTTGTCATCCTCTCCTGTTTGGGGCTTCTGGCCTGTGGGGCCCAACCGGCGTCTCCACCAGACTCCGGCGGCGCCGTTGCGTCAGCCGCTCCCCGAGCAACCTCGGCCGGGATCGAGATTCTGGAGGCCGGTGGTAATGCCGTCGATGCCGCGGTGGCGACGGCGCTGTCGTTGGCGGTCGTTCATCCCAACGCCGGTAATCTGGGAGGCGGCGGCTTTGCGGTCATTCGGATTGGTGATGAGGTTGAGACCCTGGACTTCAGGGAAACGGCGCCGGCGGGTTCCCGATCCGACATGTACCTCGACGACGAGGGCGAGCCCGTTACGGAGAGATCCCTTGTCGGGCCCCTGGCGGCGGGTGTGCCGGGATCTCCCGCCGGTCTGTACGAGATGCATCAACGATACGGGCGCCTGCCCTGGGCGGACGTCGTTGAGCCGGCCATCCTGGCGGCGCGGGACGGCTTTGTCGTCACCCCGAGGCTCTCGAAGAAGATCGAGGCCAACGCCGATCTGTTGGCCCGCTTCAGCTCAACTGCCGCCGTTTGGCTGCCGGAGGGGCACGCACCGGCCGAAGGGTCGATAGTGATCCTGTCAGATCTGGCCCGGACCTTGAGGTTATACGCCGATCAGGGACCTTCCGCCGTGATGGAGGGCCCGATCGCAGAGGCGATCGTTCTGGCCTCCGAAGAGAACGGCGGCATCATGACCCTTGAAGATCTTGTGGAGTATGAACCCGTGTGGCGTTCTCCGATCCGCTTCCGGGCCTTCGGGTGGGAGGTTGCCTCGATGCCCCTGCCGTCGTCAGGCGGGATCATCCTGGGTCAGACCTGCGGACTCTTGGAGCGCCTGGACTGGGCGTCGAAAACCCGATTCGGCGTTGATCGCATTCACCTGCTGGCTGAAGTCTGGCGGCGGGCTTATGCCGATCGGTTCCTTCTGGGGGATCCCTCAACCACCCAGGCCTCCGCCGAGGATCTGCTGTCTCCCCAGTGGTTGGACCGAAGGGCCGCCACGATCGATCCACAGCGGGCAACTCCCTCGGATGAGGTCCTGCCGTGGGCCGGTCAGGCTCCGGGAGAGTCCGATCAGACGACCCATTTATCGGTCATCGACTCCGAGGGGAATGCGGTCGCATTGACCACGACCTTGAACGGGAATTTTGGATGTGGGCTCTTGGTGCCCGATGCAGGGTTCCTGCTGAACAACGAAATGGATGATTTCGCGGCTCTTCCGGGAAGACCCAATCAGTTTGGGCTGGTCCAGGGCGAGGCCAACGCCGTCGCACCGGGCAAGAGGATGCTCTCGTCGATGACGCCGACTGTGGCCTGGAGAGGTTCCGAGGTCATGGCCCTCGGGGCGCCCGGAGGATCACGGATCCCGACGGGAACCGCCCAGGTCTTTCTCAACATCGTCGTTGACGGCGACGACCTCGAGGTGGCGGTTGAGCGTCCGCGGATTCACCACCAGTGGCGTCCCGATGCCATCTTTGCCGAGGCCGGAGCCCTGGGGTCCGAAACGCGGGAGGCCTTGATCGAAAAGGGCCACGACGTGCGGTCTCGGGGCGCCGTCGGCCTGGTGCAGATCGTCAGACGAAACGCAGATGGACTGTGTCGGGCGGCGGCGGATCCGCGAGGTCCGGGCTCGGCAGCGGTCGTTCATGAGGAGATTAGATAATGAGTTCAGTAATGGCGCCACCAATTATCGGGCAGTTGATCAGGGAACACGAGATCATCGAAGGGGTCGTCGGATCGATGTATCGATGGGCCATCGAGGGGCAGACGGAGGACCCCGATGCACGGGCCGTCTACATCGCCTTTTTCAGGACCTGGGCGAAGGCGTATCACCATATGCAGGAGGAGACCATCCTCTTTCCGGTATTGGTCGAAAAGGTCGAAATCCCACTGGACCATGGTCCGTTGAAAGTTCTGGTCGATGAGCACAAGCGCGAGGTGGAGCTGGTCAACCGGTTGGAGGCCGCCGATCCCGGCGAGCCGACACTGGCCGTGGCCAGGGAATTGGCCCATCTCTTGTGGATGCACATCGACAAGGAGAACAGCGTTGTCCTGCCGGAGGCCGGGGAACGTCTGGTGAGGTCGGGAGTCGGCACTCTGGAAGGTCAGACCGAGGGCCCGGAACAGATTGCGGTCCGGGAGGCTGCCCAGGGTCTTCTGGCTCGCTGGGAACCTTTGGAAGATGATGACCTCTACCGGGGAGACGGATGTATGGCCTGTGAGGCCTACGGCAACACCTGCGGTGGCATCGAGAAGGAGTGGTGGAATGCCTGGGAGTGGGAACACCATTTGTCCTACGAGGAGTAGTGATGGCAATACTGTTCAGGGCCACGCGGCAGTTGGAGAACCAGATCGATGAGTATCTGGATACCGTCAGCGAGGGGATGATCGTCTTTGGTGAGGGAGTCAAACACTACCTCGGTGGAGATCGGGCCCGTTTCCAGGAGAGAATCGTGGCGATCGAGCGGTTGGAGGGGACGGCGGACAGTCTTCGGCGCCTGATTGAAAGCAGTCTCTACAGTCATAGCCTGATTCCAGAACATCGCGGAGATGTTCTCCAACTGCTGGAGAACATCGACGATCTGATCGATATGGCCAAGGAGACCCTCAACCAGTTCCTGGTCGAGCAACCCTTGATCCCGGAGAAACTCAACAGCCACTACACCGAGCTGACCGAGACCTCGATTGAGGCGGCGGAGGCGGTTGTCGTGGCGACCCGGGCATTTTTCAAGAATCTCAGTGCGGTCAAGGACCATCTTCACAAGGTCTACTTCTTCGAGAAAGAGGCCGATACCATCGGAAACAGGCTCAAGCTGGAGGTCTTCGAAAGTGACGAACTGGATTTGGCCCGGAAGATGCACCTGCGCTATTTCGCCCTTCACATCGACAACATCGCCGACCAGGCGGAGTCGGTTGCAGACCGTCTGACAATCTTCGCCATCAAGAGGACGCTGTGAGGGGAGCTTTCGGCTCAGGCGCGTGCAGAATTCAGGGAGACCCGGGCGGGGATAAACCCCGCCCCTACGAACGCACTGCCGTTCGGAACTTTTGGATTGACCTTGAAATTCTGCCGGAGACAAATGCTGCCCCAACGTTATTCTTTGTAGGGGAGGGGTTTATCCCCTCCCGTTCTTCGACTGCTCGGGTTCATCGACCCCGGGGAGGTATTTCTGTAAGAGGCTCGGCTCTCAGCTCTCAGTTGGATTGGGTTTGGGGTGACTGATCAGTGATCCTCTTCTTCCTTTCCAGCGGGTTGTTTCTCGGATGGTCACTTGGCGCCAACGATGCGGCCAACGTCTTCGGAACGGCTGTGGGGTCGAAAATGCTCCGCTTCAAGACGGCGGCGGTGATCGCATCGGTCTTCGTCGTCATCGGGGCGGTGGTCGGTGGCAGCGGGACGGCGGATACCCTTGGTCGGTTGGGCGCCGTCAATGCCCTTGCCGGGTCCTTTACGGTGGCGTTGGCTGCGGGCGTGACGGTTTTTGGGATGACCCGTCTTTCCCTACCGGTTTCCACCTCTCAGGCGATTGTCGGGGCGATCATCGGTTGGAATCTATTCTCCGGATCCTCCACAGATGGCGGGACTTTGAGCCGGATCGTATCTACCTGGGTCATCTGCCCGATCCTGGCCTGTGTCCTGGCGGCCGGCCTTTTCATCGGTCTTCGGGCGGCCCTCTCCAGAAGCAGGGTGCATCTGCTCCAGGTTGACTGGTGGACGCGTTTTGGTCTGGTCGTCGTCGGTGCGTTCGGGGCCTACAGCCTGGGCGCCAACAACATCGCCAACGTCGTTGGCGTCTTTGTGCCGGCACGGCCCTTCGGTGATATTGAGATCGTGCCGGGTCTTTCGATTACGGGAACCCAGATCGTGTTTCTTCTCGGCGGACTGGCGATCGCGGTGGGGATCTTCACTTATTCAAGGAAGGTCATGGATACCGTCGGCTCCAGCCTGATGAGAATCTCCCCGCAGGCGGCTCTGGTCGTCGTGTTGGCCCAGTCCATCATTCTCTTCGTCTTCGCGTCCGAGGGCTTGAGGCAGTGGCTGGTTGGTCATGGGCTTCCGGCAATTCCCCTGGTTCCCGTCTCCAGCTCGCAGGCGGTGGTCGGCGCGGTGATCGGGATCGCCCTGGTTCGGGGTGCCCGGGAGATGGACTGGAAAATGCTGGGGGGCATTGCCCTGGGATGGTTGGCAACCCCGCTGGTTGCGGCCCTGATCTCACTGACCGCGTTGTTCTTTGTCCAGAACGTATTTGACCAGACGGTCTCCCTGCCGACGACACACTCGGCGGGTCACCAGGTGGCGGGAGAGGGGCGGTAGCGATGGTCAGACATGGAATGCTCATTCTCTCGGTGGCGGCAGTGCTTCTGTACTCCAATATTGCGGCGGCAGTTGAAATCTGGGAGATTCAGGGATCCGGAATGACGTCACCGCTGGAGGGCCACAGGGTGACGACGGTCGATAACGTCGTCTTCGCGGTCGGCGAGACCGGGTTCTTTATGCAGGCTCCTGACGAGCGTTCCGATGAGGACGAGCTGACATCCGACGGAATCTGGGTCTTCAC